>JASEFK010000011.1:31236-84715 GCA_030019255.1 Actinomycetota bacterium | reverse complement strand
TCTTTCCCCCGTGTCTCACCTCCTTGACCCGGAGGTTTTCGGCCACCTCCCGGAAGCGTCCCGCTCGGGAGAGGACCTCGGAGAGGGTCCTTTTCTCCAGGCGCATACACGCCCCCAGGATGTAGATAAAACCCAGCTTCTCGAGCTCCTTGGCGTTCTTTTTCCCCACCATGCCCCGGTCGGCGACGATGCAGACATCTCCCACCACGAAGCGCTCCCGCAAGCGAGTAGCCACGGGTATGATGGTGGCGGCGTCGGGTGGGTCCCACGCCTCCTGCGAGGCAGGGCGTTAAAGTCGAAGTGCGCGAGGGTATTAAGTTTGCGAGCAAAGTTGTGGACGCAGTCATTCCTGGCCCTCAACCTCCAGTCCCTCAACGCCGAGGCCGAGCTCCTGCAGAGCCGTTCTGATTTCTTCCAGCTGCGTCTGCGTAATCCCCGTCTCGGGGGCCACCTCAAAGCGTATGCGGAGACGAAGGCTGGGATCCGTGGCGAAGCGGGTCAGCACCTTCATGTAAAAGTTCGTCCATTTTTGAGGAGGGAGCTCCCCCTCCCATGACAGGCGCCGCTTGCTCGGCATCGGCGGTACGACCGATACTGGCTCCGGCGCGCCCGCCGGCTCTGCCTTAACCACAGGCTCCTCGGCCACCTGGGCACTGCGCTCCGGCTCCCCAGGCGGAGGGGGCGGCGCCCCCTTAAGCGCCGCAGCCTTGTCGCGCGGCAGGAGAACGACCTGGTCCGAAATCTCTACGTTTGCCGGCCCGAAGCTGGGGTCGTCAATAATCGGCGCGCCCTGGTAACCCCCAGATGCCTTGCCGGCGTAGCCGAACTTCCCCGCTTTCACGCCCTCCGCTATGGTGTCCCGCAGGATCTCGGGATCCAAGAGCCGGGGGAACTGGGGAGACGCGAAGAACGTGTCCCGCACGGCCTTCGTGGTCCATTCGGTCAGAGCAGGCGGCCAGTTCCGGACGAGGAAATCCGGGCTGACGCTCTCCTCCAGAAGCCCCTCTTGCTTGAGGCGCGCGACGATCAACCCTACCAAGGATTCGGCCGCACTGGAGTGGAGAAGGCCCAGGTCCACTTCCCGGATGCCACCGTCTTCTGCCAGAAGCAAAATTCGCCGGTAGACGCGCCAGACCAGTTCCTTCAGGCTCCGTTCAGCGCGCCGCTTCTTATCCCTGAGTTCTTGGACCTGCGAAGGTTCCAACTTGAGCCGCTCCTGCTCGGCGGGGTCTTCAAGGCTTTCCAGGGCGAGCAAGGTTTTGGCCTCGTCCGCAAGGGCCGCGCCGCCTTCGGCGACGGCAAAGAGGAGTCCGCTTTTGAACGTCCGTCCGCGTCCTCCGCACTCTTGGATCATGCCCGTGATGAGGCGCTGGGTGGCTTCGCGGTACGCGTTTTCCCAGCCGTGCTGCGGAGCGAGAACAACCAGGGTCAAGGAAGGCGTGTCAGGAATATCCCCTGATGTTTCGGGGAAGTACCGGCGATCCGGCACAGCAGGACCCGCTTTGAACACCTCGCGGATAGACTGCCTGACCTTCTCCCGGATGGCTTCGTCGGCCTCTGGTCCGGAAAGCGCCGCCCGGCGGTCAGCCAGGATCTTGTTGAGGGTCGGCCGGTGGCTGATCCAGTAGGCCGTCCCCTTGGCGTCCAGGTAGTAACAGCGGCGAACAAGATCCTCCAGCGCGGTTTCGACGTTCCCGATGTCCAGCCCGGGCTCGCCTGCGGCCAGGCGGATTTCCGGCAGACTGGCCTCATTGCGCACCTGGCCGCCGGAGGATTCAAAAAACACGGCCGTGGCTGTTTTTTGGTGAAGCCGAGCCCTCTTGATGGTTGCCGGCGCCTCGGCGTCCATCCGCACGGCATGGGCTTCCTCCCCGGCGATGTCGGAGAGGATGGCGGCCTCTAATCGCGGCTCGCCCAACTGCTCAAAGACTGCAGCCCGGAAAAGGCTGTCGGAAAGGGGCGCTGAGCCCAGCGTAATTAGTGCCTCTCGACTCCCTTCTCGAAAAGCTTGCTGGTAGACCTGGGAGACCCAAAGCGCCAGAAGGCGCAGTATCCCGCGGGTCCGCTGGAACTTCGGGAGCGACTGCCATTTGCGCTCGAACACCGAAATCACCGTGGGATGGAAGGGATACGTCGCCTCGAAGAGTTTTTCGGCCTGATCCGCTGGGAACCACTCGGGAAGCTGCTGCCGGTGGGATTTGACCCAATCGGCGTAGGCCTTCGCCGTGCGACGAACCTCCTTCGGATCCCCGATCTCCTCGAACAGGCGCCGCCGCACGATCTCGGCGATCTCTATCTTCTCGGACAAAAGCACCGCCTTGTTGAGCCGATCCAGCAGTTTGTCCAGCCGCTGGTAATCCGCCTCGTCCTCCTGGGTCATCTCGTACTCCGACATAGGAAGAGAAACCACAAGGACATCCTTAGAAGTGCCCGCCACCTCCCTGGTCAAAACATCCAGGAAGCTGTACATCTGTGACCCTAGCTTCGCATAGGGGCCGCCAGCCTCACGGGTGCGACGGATAAAATTCAGCACTTCGTCCATCAGAATAAGCGTGGGCTTCCCGGCAAACCACCGCTGGAGGATCTCGCCGCCCGGCACCACCCCTTCCCGGTCGTGCCGTTCAACCATCGAAAAAAGGGAGGGGTCGCCGCGGCTCTTTGCCAATTGCCATGCCAGGTCCCCCCAGGGGGTCTTCCGCTTGGGCTCGCCTTCGGCTCCGACGCCGACGACGAAGTCAAACCGGTTGCCGATGAACACCGCCACGTCGGCGCTGGGCACAGCGTCAAGGCCGGCCTGGTCGAGCAGTTCCTTGACGCCGGGCCAGTCCTTGGCCCTATCCCCTACGTTGAAGAGGTGGTAAAGAAGGGTGAGAAAGTGGGTCTTGCCGCCGCCGAACTGGGTGGTGAGGTTGACGCCGGGAGAGGTGCCCACCCTCTCGCCTGCCAGGCGCCGCATCACCTCTACCGTCATCTTTGAATAGGCGGCGGTAAGATAGGTCCGGGCGAAGAAGCGCTCCGGCTCCCGGTAATCCAGCGGGGCGCGCCCGTCGATAACTTGGTCAAGATGAATGGCAAACTCCGCCGCATCCAGAGGCACGCCCTTTCTCAAGTCTTCCCTGGGAACCGCAACCTGATGCCAAGGTTTCAATCCAGCCATGGCTTCCCCCTCCTGACGTTGGCTTACCACAAAGGTCGGAACTGCCCAAGCGCGCTGTCCCAAAGATAGGGTTTGAAAAACCCATCGGGGAAATCTTCGGCTTTGCTCCGGGTCCCGACAACCAGAAGGATCTTAGCCTCATGCCGTTCTGCAGGGGGATGCATCTCGGCCAT
The DNA here is from genome assembly GCA_030019255.1 of Actinomycetota bacterium. Taxonomy (NCBI): domain Bacteria; kingdom Bacillati; phylum Actinomycetota; species Actinomycetota bacterium. The sequence goes on along the minus strand of JASEFK010000011.1, from coordinate 81,385 downwards.
CACCCCTTGCGTGAGGCCAACAAGCAGGTCCTTGATCCCTTCTGACTGCTGGCGGTAGCAGAACACCCCGCCAAAGAAGCACCGGACCACGCTCACTTTCCACACCGAATAAGAGATGGCTTCCGGGTCCAGTCGGTTCTCCAGTTCAAAAGCTGCAATGGGCCTTCTCCAGCCGGGACGGTCCGCACGGGGAAAAGCCATCACGTCAACGGCCAAGTACTCTTGCTTGGGCACGGGCAGCACTTCGGCCAGATACCCCCGGGCGACCGCCGCCCAGCCCAGGTTCTGGCAGGTTGCAACCACCACGCCCGTCAGGTGCTCCGTCCAGGCGCCTAAGCGGCCCTTCAGGGCGGAGTCCCGCAGAGGGTCTGCCCAACGGACATTCCGCATTTCGCGGCGGAACGCCTGGTACCATTCCGCAGGCCCGATAGCCCTGTTCATAATCCCAGCACCTTCTTCCGGGCCAGCACTCCATCCACCCAGCGCTTCTCCTGGGAGGCGGAAGGATATAGCTTTGACAGCGCGTCCGCCAGCCGCCAGAACCGCCCGTCGCGGCCGACACCCTCGTCCACCAGGAACCGGCGCAGGGCCTCGCTGCGCCCCTCGGCGAAGAGAAGCATCGCCTGATGGAGACGGTCCAACGTGGACTGGCCCGGCTCTACCGTCACGCCTTCTTCGGGCTCTGGTACCATCTCCTCAAAGAGGCGTCGCTGTCCCCTCCGCGAACGGCCGGAAGCGGGGAGGGCGGGACGGTCCCCGAGGAGGAAGCGCCGCCGCTCGGCCACCGGAAGGAGGCGAGCCGCGTCGCCCTTCACCTCCAGGATGCCGCCCGGGCGCTTGAGCCGATCCTCGTGGGCGCCCAACGCCTGGATGATGAGCCGGGCGTCGTCGTAGGGCAGGGCGTAGCCGGAGGGCTTCTTTTGAACCGCCTCCTCGGCTTCCTCTTCCTCCGGCATCTCTTCCTCCGCTTCTTCAGAGACGGCGCCGTTGGCCTTGGCGCGGAGGGTCCAGAGCCACACGGCGGTCAGGCGCGCATCCTCTTCAAATCCCGTGGGGTCGGCTTCGGCAAAGATGACCTTGAGCGCCTCCCGGGCCACCGCTTCCCACACATAGGAGAGATACCCCCGCTGGGCGACTTGGCCCTTGCCGTCGCGCACATCCCCCAGCGGGATCACCTGTCCGCCCGCCGTCTCCACCCGCTCGTAGCGGCTGTAGACCTCCAGGGCCGGCCCAATACAGGAGAAGATGGCGTCCGCCCCGTGAATCCCCTCTTGTTCCAGGCGGGGAAGCCACTCCGCGACGCGCCGGTTAAGTTCCATGAGCACCTGCCGCCATTCGCCTACGCCGGCGTTCTCGGGCCGGGGGCGGCAGACCAAAAAAACCGAGGAGGCCAGCACGGCGGAGTTCTTGGCCCGCATCCGGGCACCCCGCTCAGTTTCAATGGGCCAGGAGGCGGTGACCGTCCAGCCTGCCCGGACCAGGGCGTTCAGCAGGGCCTCCCAGCCGGCCGTGCCCTTGTGGGCAAAGAGCACCACCGCCACGCCGTCGGGCTGAAGCACCCGGCGGCATTCGGCCAGGGCCCGCTCCATGGTTGTTTCAAAGAACTCCTTGGTCTTCTCCGGCTCGCCCGGGGGTGGCGGGCCGGGATCCAGGATGCACTCTTCGGCTTTGGGCGTGAGCGGCAGGCGGAAGAGGTCTGGATGAAGGTCTCCTACCATCCGTTTGAGCCATACGTAGCAGAAATCCGAAAGAGACGCATAGGGCACCGCATCGTAGTAGGGCGGATCGGTAACCACGTAGGGCACCGACTGGTCAGGAAGGGGGATGGCGGTGGCCGATCCCTGCCGGACGGTGCCGGGCCGAAAGCCTTGAGAGACTTCCCGCTCCAGCACCTGGGCCACCTGCTCCATGGCATATTCAAATCCGCCCACCAGTTTGGGCGTCAGTAAATTACCTTCTGCAAAATCAGCTTTCATGGGGAATCCGTTCCCGCCGAACGATGAACGCATACCATAGAATGGATGGTAGTAAGAAAGACTAGCGCAATAGTGACTAACGTTACTCACCACCACCGCCAAACAGGTCGCCACGGCGCGGGCGAAGTCGGGGTCGCCGCTCTCCTGCAAGACCTTGCCGTGCGCCTCCCGCACCAGACGGACGAAGGTGGAAAGCGCCAGCGCCTGCCGCGGGGTGAAGAGGTCGCCCCAGGTCTTCATGCCGTAAAGGTTGACGCGAAAACCGAGCGCTCCCTCGGGGGGCAAAGGCTCATCCGGCACGAGGGGGAACGGTCCCGGGTGCTGGGCTTGGCGGCGGGCCAGTTCCTTGGCGGCTTTCTGGGCGACCTCCCGGTCGCGCTCGGTAGCCAACCGAAAGCCGCGGGAGCCGTCCGGGCGCAGGGTGATGACGGCAATGAGACGGGCATCGTATGTGCCGCCGCGCTGGGCGCGGATTTGCTCGCGCACCTGCTTATAAGGCGTAGTGTAGCCGCACACCGGGCAGGTGGCGGAAAAGCGCTTCACGATAGGCCTCTGCACTTCGCTTTCCGCCTTGGGCTCAAAGATTTCAAAGACGACCTGCTTTCGCTCTTTATCCCCCCGATAGCGCAGGGCCACCCGCTGCTTCTCCCTGCGGGAGAGCCACAGAAGCCCCACCAGGGGCACCTCGGCGCCGCAGCCCGGGCCTTCGCAGCGGATCGTCCGCGCCCAGAGATAGGCCAGAGGGATCGAGCCGTCGGGCTCCCTGGGGTAGAACTCGCCCAGTTCTTCGGTCGCCCGCTCCCGCACCCACTGGCCCCACTTGCGGACGGCTTCGGCCAGCCGCTGGCCGTAAGTAGGAAGATACTCCAGGGCCACTTTGTTGAGCAGCACCGCCACGGGGTTGAGATCGCCCGCAAAGGCGTCGGCCCCGATGCGCAGGGCCTCGAAGGGGATGGAGCCGATGCCGGCGAACGGGTCCACCACTAGGGGCGGGCCCTCCGGATGGGCCGCGCGGACCAACCGGCGGGTGGTCTCCACAAAGGTCCGGTTGGTGGAGTTCTCCCAGGCGGCGAAATGGCCGATGAAATCCAAGAGTGCTTGCCGCAGCGCCACTGGGTCGGAAAGATCCCGACCGGTGAACGGCCTCAAGGCTTCCCGGGCGTCCCGGCGGAACGCTTCCGGGCAGCGCTCGTCCGCGGGATCGGGCAGGAGCGTGGCCATTAGCACCGCCCTGCAGGCGGCCAGGGGCCGCGTGGCCCACCACACATGGAGGGTGTGCAAATGCCCCTTCTTCACGTTCTGGTCCTTGCGGGCGTGCTCGGAGATCACCCGGATGGGCATCTCATTAGTTTCTATAAGGCGGCGCACTACACGGGTTAGGTCTGCCATAGGCCATCCTCCCCAATGGTGCAGTTCCGTTCCTCGGGCCAGCGAGAACCCGGGGCCCAGGTCAATTTGGCCTCTTTGAGCCCACCCGTCACCATGTCCCAGCCGGCGATGCATTCCATGGCGCCGGTGACTTCAGAAAGACCATCCATCCTCGTGTGGGCCAGCGAAAACTCGATCTGAACCACCGGCTCCGACGCGCTGAGATCCACCGGTGCGCCCTTAAAAAAAGACGTGGTGCGAAAGCAATTTACTTGAATCACATGCCCCAACCCGTAGCGGGTATCGCCCCCGAGGAAGATTTCCTGAATAGCCTTGAGTTCCTCCTCCAGTGCGGCATCCTTGCAGAACAGGTAGCCCACCATGGCCACCGGTTTGTGCGGATCCCCTTTGTCGCGCCAGTAAGGGTGGATCACCTCAAACTCCCGCAGGGTGCCTTCTGCCGCCGTATCGGACTCGGGCGCGATGGCGGTGCCGGGCCGGGCGCTCAAGAGGCGCATCCGAAAAGGACAATCGTCTTCGGTTTTGCCATCTTCCCTTATCCAAACCAACCCCTTACCTTCCTGATAGCGGGGAAGCCATGCCTTCCACTCACCGGCCACCGGCTCGGCGAGGAAGAGGTAACTGAAGCGCGCATGCTCGAGGAGCCTCTGCCCTGTGGACTTGTAATCTGGGGAATCGGGGTTTTGGCGGCGGGCAAGTTCCGCCGTAAGCGCGCCCCACAGGGCGCGGGCGGGAACATACAGGCGGGTTCGGTTGAGGGCGCCGGCCGGTAGCCACCCGATGTGCAGGGGCGATTTCAGTTGCCAAACCCAGCGGTACATCGTCCAGCTCATGATGAACCACCCTCCTTAGCTTTGAGGTGGTAGCGGGCGTAGGACAGGGCGGTGCGGAGGAGGTCGCGGGCGAAGAGGAGGTCGTCGAGGTCCCGAAGGTCCTGAGCCAACTTTTTCACTACATCGAGCACATCCCCGGCATCGCCTGCTTTACTGCCGAATATCCTTTTTAAAAATCCGACACATTGTTCACTAAATTGCCTGGCTATCTTTTCGTGCTGTGCTTTCACGTAAAGGAACATCGCGTATGGCCCCTGCTCCTCAAGGACTGTAAGGGCTGCGTTAAGCACTTTCTCCTCCATGCCGTTGATTTGTGCCAACTGATGTCCCAATTCAGCGCATTGGATGTCCAGGTTGGTCATTTGGGTTCCATTCATGACTGCCCTCCCCCTTGGCTGATGGACGATGTCGTCTGTCCTGAACCGGGTTGGCGGTTACTTGGTGACTGCTCAGAGTAGACCACCCTCAAACGCCCCATCCCCCGCGTGCCCATTCCGCCAATACCCAGGTGTTCCAGGTAGAGATGGGCCTGGGCGGCGACCCCATGGACACTCTGAGGATCGGACACCGCCGTGATTTGCTGCCCGCTGATATTGAAGTGAGCAGGGTTTTTGGCGATGATTTCCCAAGCCAGCACCGTTGTGCGCGGCAGCGCTTCGTAGGAGAAAAGCGCCCTTTCCTCGGCTGCGCCGGTTGTCGGGTCGATGGAGACGGAGGTGCGCACCTCCAGGTTGCTGTTGACGATGTGGGCAAACAAGCGGTCCGGCACCAGGGCGAGGTGGTTGAGGATGTAATCGGGCACCTTCAAGCCCTGAAGGCGTTCCTTTATATTAGACATTTCAGCGCACTGACACACCGGCAGCAGCAGCCAGCCGAGGTTGAGCGGGTTGCCAGAGGCGTCTTGCCGGTAAACCGCGTCTTTTTCCACATCTTTGACCTCTAGCCCAACCCATTGGAGCACCATAGGACAGGTTACCCAATGGGGCCCCTGGCGGGTGGGCACGGGAAAGAGGAGCACGTGGGCATCCGTAAAGGCAGCCAGTCCGGCGAAGCCCCCGGCTTGATCTTTGCCCCGGGCGAAGCCGAAGACGGTGCAGACGGGGCAATCGGGTTGGCCACAGTGGCCGAGGTAATTATCTCGGGCCTGTCCCAGGCCAGCACAATGGGGATAATAGGGCCATGCTTTTCCATTCACCTGGCGGTTCGGGTTCGCCTCAGTTTCCGCCATCGCCACGTAGGTCCGGTACACCCCCGCCAAGCTGGAGCCTGGAATCTTGGGCAACTGGGTGACCGGGTCGCGGACGATGGTCAGGTCCACCCGGACGATGCGGGCGCCGCCGGTCCCCGCGTGGATGGGGTCCAGTGCCAAGCCAACCTGGAGAAACTTTTTGTAACTTGCCATCGCTCATCCCTCCTTACACGCTTTCTTTCAGTGCGGTGATATGCCAATCCAAAGCCCACTGAAGCAGGACATCAACGGCGGCTTCGGTTAGGGCATCCAACGCCGCTCCCTGCACTTCTAAATGATGGGCAAGCATAGCCCGGAGGGTATCCCGCCACACATCCGGTGGAGCAGCCAGACGGCCGTCTGTCGATTGCCAATCCCGCTCCAGCCGGGCCAGTTCGCCCCGCAAGCGCTGCACCGCCGTTTGGCTAGGCGCCACCCGTTGCAGAAGCACCCAAACCTCCCGCATCCACGTCCAGTCTTCCAAATAATGCACATCCAGCCTTTCAAACCGCTGGTCGGTGCTTTCCAGAAAGAGCGTGGCCACCCGCGCCGGCGTCACCCGAAGGCCATCCCCGAAGCGCAGGTCGGCCACGTGGCGGTAAACCTGGCCTTCGGGGTGGCGGAAATCGCGAGGAAAGCGCAGGGAGCGGTCCTCAACCGCAACATACGGATAGAACACATCCTCCCGGCCATCGGGCATCCTCACCGGAATGATCCGAAGGGTCTCCCGACCGTCCGGCCGGCGCAGGCGGAGGGCAACCACTCCGTCCCGCCGTTCCACTTCCTGCACCCACCAGGTCTTCTTTTCCTGCACCTGCCAGGTCTTCTCAGAGGCAGCCAGTTCGTCTTCCACGTTCCGCACGGCCTCTACCACGGCCTGATAGGGCACCAGGCGTGGAAAAGCAATCACCCCTACCCGCAAGGGCAGGCGGTCCCACACGCCGGCGAAGCGTTTCTGCCACCACTGGATGGCCAGGTCCACGCACTCGGATGCCACCTCCAAAGACACGATGACGCGGAAGCGCAGGGGTGAGAGCGCCAAGGGGATCACCGGCGCATAGATGCTCAAGTGAGCGTATGGCGCATCAAGCTCACGGACGTCTTTTACTTTCATCTCAACCCTGTGCCCAAAGCGGTCTTCCTCCTCGAGGAGAATGGCCTCCCCCTCTTCCTTCAACGTCTCTTTCGGTTGCTCCGGCCGAAGTAAGCGAGAGAGGTTCGAGGCCGTCACAACCCCGCCCAGACTTTCCACATAGACCAGGCTGATCTGCCTCCCCTGCCAGCGACCGTCGTAAAGGGTGAGGTCTTGCCATCCACTTTTGTCCTCAGGGATGAGCAGAAGACGGCGCACCCGCCATGGGTTGTCGCTGCGGGCCGCGATCTGGCGGAACTCCCGCAACAGGTCGGTGAAAAACTCCTCCGCCTCTCGCCAGAAACGGTAGACCCGGCCGGGAGAGGGGAGTTTGCGAAAGAGCTGATGGGCTAGCCAGGCAGCGCGCTGGTCGTCGTTCTGGATGTCCCACTCAGGGGCATCGGCGCGATCTTCAACGATCTTTTTGTAAAAATCCTCCCACTTGTTCTCATGCTGATAACCTTCGTGCAGGCTTTTGAGTACTGGGTCATTTTTATCGTAAGAATGTAGCTTATCGGTAATATAGCTTCGCAGCCATTCGAAGGGCCTTTGTAGATCGATCGGCTTGAGTTGACCGAATAAAACCGGGTTGAATCGTCGCCACTCTGGAATAGCCTGTGCCCTGAGGCTGTCCACCCGCTCGCCGTTCAGCCATGGTTCAACGTCCAGCTGGAAAGTGAGTAGTGCCAGGCGGCCGTTGGCGTCGGCTACCTCCTCAAACCAAATGGTGTCATTGCCCAGGTGACCTTGAAGCCAATCGTCGCGGCGGTGGTGGCGGCGTTCCCAACATACTTGGCAAGGTGTGCCCTTGTTGGTAGGGTCGCCGTTCAGGCGCACCCGACACACGGGGCAGACATGGCCCTTGGACTCAGCAGGGACCGTCCAGTTCACATTCCAGGCCTTATGCACGGGAACGGCAGTCCTGCGCAAGGCTTCCCTGCGTTCTTTCACCAGGGGCACCAGCGACCGGGTGGGTCCGCTCAAGCGCACAAAGGGCGGGGTTTCCAGGTTCAGATCGTGGGCGATCGCTTCGACCTGGTTTTGTAGCCAGTTTTTCCAGTCATCAAGCCATGAAGCGAAGTTTTTGTCATCAAATTTGAAGTTCTGTCTATTTGGTTTTTGACGTTCCTGCTCTTCCTCGTCAAACCGCTCGCCGGGGAACGAAAACACAGCTACGGAGTCGTCCCGGTAGAGCAGCGATCCCACGGCCAGATCCACCTCTACCAGCTGGGCCACGCGGCGGAAGAACCCCTCGATCGCGCCCTGCGCGCCCGTCCAGTCACCGATTTTCACCGCCCGCGCCTCGTAGTGCTCGGTGCCGATGGCCACGGTCAGCAGGCGCCAACGGGTTTTCTGCTTGATGCTTCCGTCTGTCCTCCATGGAAAACTACTATCCAGCAACGCCCCTGCCACTGCGCTCTTGAACAGCGCGGCAGCCACATAGGACTGGTCCCAGAGGGTCACATCGTTGTTGGGCAGGCGCGTCTCAGCGAGGGTGGCGAGAAAGGCACGGCGGATAAAGGAATCTGGACCGATGGCCTGCTCCCGCCAGCGGTGCCACAAGGCCACATCTTGCACGTGCTTCGTGCCAAGATCTTTCAGTTCCTCCAGTACGCGGCGAATCTCCGCCACAAGCTGACGCCACCCGTGAGGTGTCAGAATTTCCGGCGAATCGGCCAAAAGGTTTCGCTTGGGGTGGCCCCAGGGGGAGGAGAGCCACATGTGGGGGATGGTCTGGTTTAAGTAACGAATGGTGTGGTCAGGATAGGATTGCTTTTCTATCCCCGAGGCCATTGCGTGGCCAGCCTGCAGCAGGCCCAGTAGGCCGCGGTCCTGCGCCCCGCGGCCTCCGTGCTTTTCGGTAAACAAAACAAAGGACTCTGGCCAGGCGTCTTTGAGATTGCCGCCGCTAAAGCGCTGCTTTACCCACCCCAGCAGGTCATCCCAGGGAAAAGGTGGCGTTTCCAACGTGTGCCAGCAGCGCTCGTCGTAGCCGTTGTCTTCGCCGCCGTGGTGGCGTAGGAACTCAGCCCGCGCCTTGCCGGCCATGTGGAACCAGCCGATGGCTTCCATGGCCAGAAGCAGAGGACGATGCAGGCTCAGGGTTTCGGCTGGGGTGAATGTGCTGCTCATGGGGCACATCCCTCCTTAAGCAGAGGTAAAACCTTTCGCTCCCAGAAGAAGCGCCAAAATCCGCGTCCTTTTTCAGACGCTTCCCTTTCCCACTCTTCTCGAGTGGCCTCCTGAGGCTCCTTGCCTTTCCGATACACCCGCCACTTAAGAATCTTCGCCGTGCCCCAGCCCACGGTGCGCTTGGCCGAAATGCCGTAGGTGGTGAGCAGGGCCTCGATGGCCTCCAGCAATCTTGGCGGAACGTCTTTGGGATCGGCACCAGGTTTCATGCCGGGCCAGGGAGCATAGAGGAGATAAAGCGTGCCCTTTGCGCCGGGGGGCACCACCTCGTAGTAGACGGGCTGGGTGCCGGCGCGGCGCTCCCGGCTGTGGGGGTTGATAACCTCAAAGCCGATCTTGTCAAACCACGTAGGATAGAAAACCAGCGCGCCCTGGTGGAAATTCTCCTCTTCGTCCTTTTCGTTGCCGAAGAGGTGCAGGATCCAATCCGGGTCCCGCCAATCATCCAGTTTTCCGTTGTGTTGCTCCAGGTGCTCCCGCAAACCCGCTTGCACCCGACAGGCCCAGCGGAGCATGCCTTTCCAGGATGAACCCGCCATAAAGGGCACACCGAACACCCGATCTTTGCGCACCGGGTTGTCCATCACGTGAAACACGCGGTCGTCTTTGGAGTACCATGGGGTGAGGAGTTCGAAGTCTACCTGAAGGCCCAGCCATGCCCAAGAAGAGAGAGGCGCAAAGTCAATCTGGTGGAATTGTGGATACAATTTGATAGGAAATCTACACGACGCTTTCTGCATGTACATCTTGCGGAGAATGGTTTTCTTATCCTCGGCTTGTCTGCGTCTTTCTCTGTTATTTGCCTCTTCAGCTTCCAAACGTTCAATCTCTGCTTCCAGGAAACACTTGGAAAGATGGTCCACGAAGCCGCTGCTTAATGCCCACGCAGTTGGTGTTTCCTCGCCATGGCCACGACAGGTTAACCAAGCATAGTAATCCCAAGTCATACGTTTCCCCCCTGCGAAAAGAGTTCACTCAGGATTTGATCCTTTGTGATAAATTCCGCATCTGGATTAAAAGGCGACCACACCTGTCCGAGGCGGCGCTTCATCTCATCAAATTCCACTAAACCTGGTTTTACAAAACCGAACGTGCGCCGACCTTCTTCGGGATGTTTGAAACTGAAAACCTTCTTGCTTTCCTGCTGACGACCGGCAAGCCAGCGGTTTACAGGTGTCTCTTGCGCAAGTCGCTGAGATCGACCCTTTGCTTGTTCTCTGCCAATAATCTGGTTGAACGTGCTGTTATCAGGATCCTGTCTCGCCAGGTACCGTCCCTTCACGCACCAGAAGTTGTCAAGCGAAGCCCAAGCAAAGTCATCGTGATCTACACGGCGCCAATGTGAGTAGTCAACATACCGGCTGAGCTCATCCCCCGTATACGCACGAACCCCCGAAATAACTGGTTTAATCCGGATCAATCCAAAATCTCTATGATAGTCTTCACCCTGCCGATTGAGCTCATCGGTGGGCTTGAACACGGTGCGGCCTCCGAGGGCGCCGTAGTTGGCGATCAGGCGGAGGGTGGCGTCCAGGAGGCACCACTCCTCGTCGGAGATGGACCGCAAGGGGATGAAATGAAGGGTAAATGTACGGCCGGCTTTAATCTGTTTTTGGATGACCGGGCCTTCTTGGTCCAGAACCATCAGCCGAAATTTGCGCGCCCACCCGGTGCAGCCAAAAAGTTCGCACACCACGCAATGGTGACCGGGATCGTAAGGATTTTTAACATTCTTATCCGGACAGCGCACGCCATCCACCGTGGGATCGCATACCTTGCCGCCTAACCCCCGCACCAGCACTTCGAACCACCAGCGGATGGAACCTCTCAGCCCGGTTGGAATCAAGCGACCTGGCTTCCCTTGCGCATCGCCCGTCCATATGTCGGTCAATGCAGTAAGACGCCATTCTTTAGGTTCCATGTTGTTCCCCATCCTAGGCCCCTCCTTCCAACTGCTCGGGCAGAAGCTGATAATACTCAATCCGCACGATCGGTTCCCAGCCTAAGCGAACCGGGTCCTGAATCGGCAGAAGTCGCGGCGTGGTCGCACAATCAAAGACCACATAAAGCCAGTAGTCGCTTCGCAGCCGCTCGGCCGTTTTGTACTCATTGCGCGTCAACACCACAGGTCCTACTCCCGCCCGCCCCTTGACTTCAATGAAACGAACGCTGCCGCTTTCGGGGTGCCGCGATAAAATGTCAAAGCCGCGATCTTCGCCGGAAACGTCCTCTGGAATCCAACCCCTTTCCCGCTCGTAGCGCATGGCTTCCTCCATGGCGATGCGCTCAACTTCTTCGTTGCGGACCATCGGCGCGAAATTCTCCCGCTCCGGATGGGGGAGAACCAGAGCCGAGCCGATGTGGGTGAGATCGGCAATGGCCAATTGCCGCTCTCGTTGGATTTCCTGTCGCCGCCGTTCCAGCCGCGCGTTCAGCTCGTCCAGTCTCCGCTCGGCCTCGCCGAGCGCTAAAGCTACGTCCTCCCCTTGCTCTTTCCGCTGGAGGAGTTCCATTACTTGCCGTTGCTGGCGGTCAATGAGGGTGAGAAGGCTCACTTCCACATGCCGGGCGATGGTATCCAGCTCTTTCTGGCGTTCCTGCTGGACCTTCTGCAGGAAGGGCTGCAGCCCCCTCTCCTGCAAGAATCGCTCTACTTCTCCGCGGTCAGGGGTTATTGGCGGGTTTGCGGTGATTTTGGCCTCCGCGGGGATCAGGTCCAAAAAGACGGTAGGCTGGCGCAGCCGCATTTCGCCCGAATCGGCGACTTCTACCACGAAGAGCTGCCGGTGCAGCGTGTTTCCGTGCCCGTCGGCGATGGAGGCCGAGTAGACCTCAAGGCGGGAGGGCGCAGCGCGATTCAGGTCGTAGAATACTGCACCCCGACGAAGGTCTGCCTGGACTTTCTCCCAGACCTCCTCGCGGACGGCCTCAAATAGCGGATGGCCGGGGGTGACCCATTCCAGCGTGGGATCTTCGGCAAGACGCCGTTTGTCGAAGGTTATCCGCCGATACTCCCGCCCCAGCGGGCCGAAGCGGGGCTCCAGACGTTCCCCAACCCACTGAAGGTGCCTTGGGATGCGGCCTACCGCATAGACTCCGTTACGCCCCCTCGGGGTTGGGATTCCGGCTACCGGGGCTGCCTGGAGGAAGAACTCCTCTACCACTTCTGGGACCAGCCGCCGTTCCTTTGCCTCGGCCGTGCGGCCCAAGATAGCCGAAAGATTCAAATCCTTCTTGGCCAGCCCCTCCAAGGTCGACTGGCAGATCCTGGCAAAACGCTCCCGGTCGAAGTCTCGGATGACTCGATCCAGCACTGCCTGCTGGGTCATGCGTCCGGCGTAGAGTTCCCTGAACAGCCGCTCCAGGTAGTTGGCCGGAACGATCTCTCCGACCACGTCAAAGACCTGGTCGCTGCCGAGCTCGCGGCGGATCTCCCGCAGGCGTTCCAGGAGGCGTTCCAGGACCTGGCCTTCTCGCGTGTTGGCCGCGACGAAGTTGAAGATGAGACAGTCCCGCTCTTGCCCATAGCGGTGGATGCGGCCCATGCGTTGCTCCAGCCGCATGGGGTTCCACGGGATGTCAAAATTGACCATAAGCCAGCAGAACTGGAGGTTGATGCCTTCGCCCGCGGCCTCGGTGGCCACCAAGACCTGGGCCTCTTCGCGGAACTCCCGTTCGGCGTAGAGCCGGGTTCCCGGCGTGTCCCGGTCGCCGATCTTCATGCCGCCGTGGATCTGGGTGACCCGCAGCCCCCACCCCTGCAGCGTCGCCACCAGGTAATCCAGGGTCTCCTTGAACTCTGTGAAGATCAGCAGTTTCGTCTTGGGGTCGCCGAAGATGTTCTGGTCCGCGAGCACCTCGCGGAGCTTGGCGAGTTTGGAGGACATCTCCCGCTCTTCCAAGGCTCGGGCCTTCTGCACCAAAACCCTGAGTTCTTCGATTTCCCGCTGGATTGCTTGGCGCTCCGACGGCAGGGAGGCCTGCTCGACTTCCTCCTCCAGCCGGGCGACTTCGTCTTCCGGCAGCTCGTCTATCTCGTCCAGCCGAGACAGGTCGGCCACGGCTTCCGGTTGGGGGCGGCGCAGGCGGTCCTCCAGCTTCTGGAGGCGCCGCTCAAGGCTCCGGCGGACGGCGTGAATGCTGGAAGCAAACCGGCGCTGGTACATCGCCATGGTGAAGCCCAGGGCCCGACCGCGGGCCGAGGGGTCCGTGGCTGCGCGAATCGACTGATCCTGCACGTATCGGGTCAAGGCCTCATAAAACTCGAACTCTCGGCCATCTAATTCAAATCGGACCGTGCGTACCTCTCGGTTCGTGAACAACCTGCGGACCTTGCCCGTCTCGGGATCGGGAAAAGTCACAAGCGCCTCTTTGGTGCGCCGGAGATAGAAGGGGGCATGATTGCGTTTCATGGCTTCCTCAAGGCTGCGAACGTCGCCGTATACGTCTCGATCCAAGAGCTGTAAGAAGAGGCAGAAGTTTAGAGGGTCTCCCTTGTGGGGGGTGCCGGTGAGGAGTAAGAGATGATGCGTCTTCTGCGAAAGGAGTTCCCCAAGTCTGTAACGCTCCGTTTTGTGTTCCGGATCGCTCGCGCTCATCCGGTGAGCTTCGTCCACGATGACCAGATCCCAAGCCGTGCGGCCAAGGCTTTCCAGAACCTCTTCGCGCTTTGCCCAATCCATGGAAGTGATGACTTGAGGCTTATCCTGCCAAGGATTAACGCCGTAGGCATTTCTCAGATCCACACCGCGGATGATGTCGAACCGCTCGCGGAACCGGTCTCGCATCTCCCGTTGCCACTGGAAGGCGAGGTTGGCGGGCGCGACGATTAGGGTTCGGGCAACGAGTCCCCGGAGTTTCAGCTCTTTGAGGAGCAAACCCGCCATGATGGTCTTTCCGGCCCCGGCATCGTCGGCCAGCAGAAAGCGGATCCGGGGCAGGGGCAAGATGTAGTGGTACACTGCTTCAAGCTGATGGGGCAGCGGATCCACGCGGGCGATGGAAAGGGAAAAATATGGGTCATACTCGTAGGCCAAACCCAGGCGGGCCCCTTCGATCCCCAACCGGAACCGCAGCGCGTCGCCATCAAAGGGCGCCTCGGCAGGGATGATCTTCAGGGAATGGACCTGGTCCGGGCTCAGAAGTCGCTCGTGGTACCGCCTAGTGCGAAGCCCCTGTCCCCCGACCTTCAGGTTGGCTCCGATGGACTGCACCAGCACCACTCGGATCGGCTCCGGAAAAATCTCTCCCTCAAGGATTACACCGGGCTGAACTGGTAATTCCTCCAAAGATCTAACCCCCAAAAGTGAATCTTAGGTGACTGATTTATTTGTAATTAATTACCACTATTTTGACAAAGCCCACAACCCTATGTAAATCCTCGCCCTCCAAGACAAGGGGCTGCCTTGCGTCTCATGGAGATGGGAGATAAGCGACTGCTCTCCCTTTCAGTATACCAGCTCGAGAAAAGGAGGCAGGGCTTGGCACGGGGCGCGAGACCTCCTCCCCTCGAGGCGACTCCTTATTCCATTTTCAAGATTTTGCCAGGAGGCCATCCTGGCCACCCGCCTCCTCTCCTCAGGCTCTTCCTCCTCCAGCAGACTCATGTCGAGGTGAAGCCTCCCGGTCTCCCTTTCCTCCTGATGTTTCACGCAGAGAGCGGTGATGAGCCGCGGGGCGGATTTTCGAGTAGGAAGATTGCAACCGCCCGGGTCCCTTCCCTAATATTCCAGTTCAGTCTCTCCAAGCGGCCCGTGGCCCTAATCCCACTCCTATGGCGTGTGGGGAAGTGGAATTATAAGAGCACGTCGTCCTTGCCTTCTTGAGCCTTCCCAAAACCTCTGGGCGTATGTCCTCCCACTTGGCAAAGGTCTCGGAGAGGAAACGCCCGGATACCTGGAGATGGGGGCGCAAAGGATAGCTTAGAGCTCCTGGTGGAGGTCCCGCTTCCTGCCCTTGGGGGCCGTGGGGAGAAGGTTGCAGACGAGGTGGTATTGCCATTGCTTGAAGGAGGCGCCCTGGAGTGGAGAGAGCCCTCCACCCTGATGCCCCCATGGTCTCATAAGGCCACGGGCCTCACTCCTGGAAGTCCCCGCCTCTTCAGCGTGCGGATGGGGGAAGGCCAAATGGTCTGGGAGAAGGTATCCGCAATCTCAGAGCCACGATCTCCCATCTTCCGTCCCTCCGGATGCCCGCGCAGGGAAGGATCTCCAGGTGACGATCATGCCGCACACCTTCACCTTTCTTCGCACGGTAATACAGCCGCCTTCCTCTCTTCTCGGCCTCGATCAAACCAGCTCTCTCCAATCGTTTAGCTCTCTCTGGATGGAAAAAAGGGGCTTGCCGGTGAGGCTTTCTATCTGGCGCTGATAAAACTCCTGTTCGGGATGGAGAAAGAAGAGCTCGAGGAGGGCCACCATAGCGGGGGAGGAGAATATGACCCCTGCGGGATGAGCCGTGGTATCTTCCTTTTGACTAATTTTTTTAGTCATTTGACTAAATTTTTAGTCATCTTGATGGCCACCTTGGACCCGTATCAACTTATCCCAAGACCCAGCGGCGAAAAAACAGGCTTCAATCGAGCGGAAATCAAGCCGCATGACTCCTTTTATGCCCGCCATTGAATCCCATATGTTAATCCCACTTTTTCATATTACAATATCGCCCCTCCGCTTCCTATCTACCTCCGCTGGCCCGCAGGCGGGTTCCACCTACGGTCGTGGACCACGTATAAAAGGTGCTTGGCCCGGGTGACGGCCACGTACTGGTCCTTGCGGTCGTGGACGGGGAACCTCCCGTCCATGTCGCAGAAGATGACCACATCGGACTCCAGGCCCTTGAAGCGCTTCAGGGTGCAGAAGACCAGGTCGTTGGAGGAGAGGCCCGGGTCCTCGAAGTCCACCAGGCGGCACCCAGCGAGCTCCTCCACGCCGGAGAGGCAGCTCCTCTCCCGCACGTGAGGGGAGAGGATGGTTATCTGTCCCGGGCGGATGCCCTTCT
This sequence comes from Actinomycetota bacterium, assembly GCA_030019255.1. Lineage (NCBI taxonomy): Bacteria > Bacillati > Actinomycetota > Actinomycetota bacterium. The sequence goes on along the minus strand of JASEFK010000011.1, from coordinate 65,635 downwards.
TCAGCAGCCGGGAGACCACGTCCTCGATGATCCCCGGCTGTTCCTTGGGTTCCCGGTAGGGGAGGTAGCGCACCTCCTCCCCCTCCGGGTTGCGGTCGAAGCGGTAGTCCTCCTCGTCTATCTCCCCGATGCGGCAGGCCGCCTCGCATATCCTCCGCGTGTTGCGGCAGTTCTCGGTGAGCAGGAAGGGATCGCCCCGGACCGGGAACTGCGGCTCTTCCCCGTGGTAGAGGTTCTGCCTCTCGTCGAAGAAGATGTAGAGGTGGCTCTCCTCCCGGTCCCGCAGGAGCTTGAGGACGCTCTCCGACCACTCCCTCCGGAAGTCCTGGCCCTCGTCCACGACCACCGCGTCGTAGCGGAGGTCCAGGAGGTCCAGGGCCCTCCCCAGGAGGCGGGGGACCTCCTGGGCCCAGAAGCGCTGTCGCCTCTCCCGGTCCTCCTCCCCGGGCACCTGGCAGGGGAGCCCGGCCCTCTCGGCCAGGCGGATGCACAGGTCGTGGTAGTTGTAGACGTCGATCCTCCCCTCCTCGGGACGGATCTGCTTCCGGAGGTAGGCGGCCAGGGGGCGGTTGAAGCACAGGATGAGCACGGAGAGGCCCTCGGCGGCCAGGCGGCGGGCCTTCTCCACCGCCAGCTGGGTCTTGCCCGTCCCGGCGTAACCCTGGATGAGGGCCCGCCTCTGGTTCCTGAGGACGTCCAGGACGCGGCACTGCTCCTCGGTGAGGCGAAGTATCTCCGCCTCCTCGTCCTCCAGCCTCCGGGCGATGGAGGTGGTTAGGCGGAACTCGGGGAGGAGGAAGCGGTTGTAGAGGTCGTTGTACTCCCGCTCGGTCAGGGCCCTGCTCCCCGGGCGGCGCATGCGGTCCATGATCCCCTCCACCCTCTCCCCCACCTCGTCCAGGCCCTCGCGGTCGATGACCAGCTCCGGGAGGGCATGGGGAGGGAAATGCTTCGCCTGCACCGCGGCGTCGGGGAAGGCCACCGCGTACCCGTAGGCGCAGGGCAGGTCGTCCGCCCCGGGGAATACCCCTCGCTTGAGGATCTCCTCCTTCAGCCAGTGCATGTTGCTCCGCGCCTGGTCGAAGGGGTCCTTTATCTCGTGGCGCCGGTCGCCGGAGGCGGGGACGGAGAACCACTTCCTCTCCCGGGGGCGGTAGATCACCTCCTCCCCGCCCTTGACCTCGATGGTCAGGAGGCCCTTCTTGCGGTGGACGACGAGGAAGTCTATCTCGTGCTCGAAGATGCCCCTCTCCCCCGCGGAGAGATAGGGCAGGGAGTGGAAGACCGTGTATTCGTCGGGCAGCCCGTCCCGCAGGTATTGGTAGAACCGGAGCTCCCCGCGGGGGACGCCCTCCACCCTGGTCTGGGGAATCATCCTGGCCAACGCGTACCTCCCTGCCTACCTTTTCCGCCGCGGCCATCCTCATCCGTGCGCTGGCCGGTACGCCTTGTGCCCCGTATCCACTAACCAGCCGCCGTGGTCGTAGTTGTCCTCGTCGTTCTCGTCTTCCGGGTCGCCGGGGTACCCCTCCTCGAAACAGCGCGAGCAGAGGTGATCCTCGAAGCCCTCCTCGTCGAAGGCCACCTCCTCCCCGCAATGGCGGCACCTCCGAGTGTTGTCGGCGATGAACCCGATGACCTCCCCGGCCCAGAAGGCATCGTCCAGGGAATCGAAGGGTCTCGGCACGGCGACCACCCCTTGGACATAAAACCCGGAGTCGAACTCCGGGCCAACGACCTTGCCCGATCAAGTTTACGGAAGCACCCTTTTTGTTTTTTTATACCAGGTGGAGGTGACATTTTGACTAAGAGACCTTGCCGGGAAACATGTGCGTTGTGCCCTGGCCAGGGTCAGTGGGCCGTCCAAGTTGATTCCGCCCTTGGCAGCTCTAATCATTAGCAGGCAACTTCACAGTAGATTCAACAAGTTATTTTAGTTTATGGCAGTTTGCATCACGCAAATAGCTAAACATTATTGCAAACAATGAAAAAGCGTGAGCCATCTGCGTAGCAGACGCCCACACAACTCCTTTGGTGAAAAGATACTTCAAGAAAGCGTTGTTTGTCATTGATAATTAGCCCGAGCTTCATTTATTTATCTCGTTGGGAAGGATATAACTCGGCATCTGATTCCACAACATGCCATCCAGAAGGCGACCGTTTTTCTTCCTGCGGACTCCACCCCACTGCTTGAAGAAAAAAGGCACTTCCGCCTTTATACACTTGTCGCGGATCTCCCTCGCCCATTCCGGATCCATGGGCCGTGCTCGGGGTCCCGATTCGCCTCCCACAATCACCCAATCTATCCCTTCCAGATTAAGGTCACCAATTGGACCTAACAGGGGCTCGAAGGAAATGAATTTTACGCACGCACCTGTTTCTTTTAAATGATCGATGCGATACTTATGTACGGAGTCTTCCACGCTTACTCCCATCCACACGTTGGGTGGCCACGGTAGCATCGGGGCAATTTCCCTCAATCTTTCCGAGCGTTTTGTAAGGACTTGAAAGCAGTGCTGCGGGGCTTTAGTCATAACATTGAACATCCTGAAAATGAATTCCAGGGGAACTTCCTCATGAAAGAGGTCGCTCATGGAATTGACAAAGATGATCTGTGGATGCTTCCAGCGCAGCGGTATTTCAAGCATATTCTCATGTATGGTTGGTTTGAATCCATTCGCATAGTTAGGATGGCCCATGGCCTTCAAGCGCCTTGACATGCGCTCGGCGTAGCAATGACTACACCCCGGGCTTATTTTCGTGCATCCCGTAACTGGATTCCAGGTTGATTCCGTCCACTCTATGGCTGACCTACCCATGTTGCGCACTCCTGCTCTCATATTTCCGGAATATATCCTTTATTATTCTCTCTGCCACCTGCTTTTGACTTGCAAAATATAGATAATACACAATGGAGCCTTTTGAATTACGCATGGGCATTGGTTTCGGTACATGCTTGAATCCCGCTTTTTCACATAACCTTTTTCGAAAAGCTTCTGCAACTTCCTCGTTACTCCTCTTAATTTCCTTGTCATAACCGAAGAGTGTAGCTCTTTTTTCATAGGCTATATCACGCCAGGACTCGTCGCCCCAGAAAGCATTCATGCGTTCAATGGCATACTCCTGCACTCCCTCTGGGTTTCGCCATAAAGCGTTTCGGTTTATGTCCATTACCGGGAAATTCAAGAACAAGTCTATCGTGCCCATTTTTCCAGCGCACTCTATCACTTTCCATTGGAGATGTAATCCATAGGGATCAAGCAAACACAGGGCGCGCTTACAACTTTCGTAACTGATTTTCGGAAAAACATCTCTTAACAGTATCTCGTTGCAATCACCATGAAATATATGTACGTCGGATCGATTTCCAACCATTGCCTTCAGGGCACTTACCTTATCGCCATCTAAATCTATAAGATAATACTCATCAAATTTGGGTTCTATATTTAAAGCATTTAGTGGGCTTCCGGGTATCCATTCACCCGTACTCCTGGATATATTGACGCCTGAACCTGCAAATCCGTCTATATAGGCGTGGGAAAACCTGCTGTTTTCCGATTTTTTCCTTGTGAGGATAACAGAATAAGCTCGTGCGTATTTTCTCACGATGTCGAGCTTGATTTCCGACCAATAACCTATTTCATCAAACCTTACTTCTCCAGAGGCCAACCTGCTCCACCCCCTTTCCAACCCAATCCCCCGAGTACATTCACAATTTAAATGATAGGAGTGACAATACTCCGCTCGCTTCAGAGACCAGCCAATAAATCTTCCTCAAATACAATGGGCAGTCTCCTTTCCGGAAAAGGAACCTGGTAGAAAAAGGTATCTCCAGGCAAGGTCCCAGAACACGGAAGGAGAAAAAGCCTTTGAAACCATGGGGAATTCATTAAAAAGACTCAAACTGGGACTGACGAAATGTCGATTTGTAATCCAAAACGCTCAAGAAACTGCCGGAATAGGGACTCACCAATTTATTTGCAGCCTGTTGGTAAAAATGGAAGAGTCGTCTTTTTCAAGCGTTTCAACTATGGATGAGCTGTTTTCCAGGCAGGGCAATCTTGTCTCCCCGCTTTCGGATAATATATAGGGTGGATCGCGCGGGGGTTTCGGAAGGCTCGACAACGGACTACTCACGGGGGTGACTTCGCATGGGAAAGGCAGCCGGTAAACTGCTCAAGTGGTCGCTTGTGGGCGGGGCGGGGATGTACGCCGCCGCGGCGGCGGTGAGGTTTGCCGACCACCGGCGCTCCGAGGGGCTGGCGCGGCCGACGGCCCTGCCGGACGGGGAGCCCGTGGAGGGCATCCGCTCCGCCGACGGGACCCCTCTCTACGTGGAAGCCATCGGGGAGGGCCCCACCGTCTTCCTGATCCACGGGCTGGCCTGCAACCACACCATCTGGCGCTACCAGCGGGCCTATCTCAAGGACCGGTACCGGGTGGTCTCCCTGGACCTGCGGGGGCACGGGAGATCGGGCACCCCGGCGAGCCGGGACCAGAGCACGGAGCGGTTGGCCGAGGATCTCCAGGCGGTGATCGAGCATTTCGACCCTCCGGAGTTCGTGGTCTGCGGCCACAGCATGGGCGGCTTCACCACCCTGAAGTGGCACGAGCGCTTCGCGGACGGCTACCGCGGCCGCCTGAAGGGCCTGGTCCTGGTGGATTCCTCCGGGGTGGACGTGGTGGAGGGGATAATCCTGGGCGGGCTGGTGAAGAGCCTCTACCCCGTTCCCCTTTCCACCCTCCTGGACCTCATGGCCGTTGATCTACCCCCGGCGCAGAGGGCATGGGAGCTTTACGGCAGGACGGCCCCGGCCTACCTCTTCGCGCGCTTCACGGCCTTCGGGAAGAGGCCTCCTGCGCCGGAGGTGGAATTCCAGCGGGAGCTCATCTTCTCCACCCCCCTGCCCAACTTCGTCCGGGCCATGAAGGCCTGCCTGGACTACCACGTGGAGCCGGAGAGCCTTTCCAGGATCGAGGTACCCGTGCTCATCCTGGTGGGAAGCCTGGACCGGCTCACGTCTCGCAGGGTCAACGAGCGGACCAGCATGATGATTCCCGGCTCCAGGCTCCGAGTCTACGAGGACCGGGGCCACGACACCATGCTGGAGTGCCCAGAGGAGGTCAACCGCGAGCTGGGTTCCTTCCTCGAGGAATGCTTCCGCTGAGGCAGGCAGGAGCGGCCATGAAAAGGACCGGGATGGAGTCTACGTGGACCTCTCCAGCCCCTACCTCAGCCCGGGACTGGTGCGCTGGGCGGTGGACTTCCTGGGCCCCGGAAAGTGCCTCTACGGGACGGACGGACCCTACGGGGAGCAGGCCCCGGGGGAGGACTACGACTACGGGTGGATAAAGGGCTGGGTGGAGGCCCTCCCCCTCTCCGCGGGCGAGAAGGAGATGATCTTCTCCGGAAATTTTCTGAGCATCATCCAGGGCGGGGCGGCCGTCCCTGCAAAATAACCCGTTGATGTGAGCCGGTGCCTTGCTTGACACGGACCGAGGCTCGTGGGGGCAGCTGTGTCCATGTGCGCAACGGCAGCTCCCGGACATGGGTTTTTCCAGGACCATGGACAGGGCACAGGGCAGTGGCGGCGACAAGGGTTGAATGCTTACCAAGATTCAATGGCTCTGGATGAGACCATGGCCCGATCACGGGGTAATGGCGGCGGTGAAAGGACTTTCTCAGGATGAAGGGAGGGAGCCATGTATCCGGAGCTTACCGAGGCCTCGCAGAAAGCGCTGCAGGGACTGCGCGACCTGCACACCCTGAAGTGGTACGCCGCGCCCCTCCTGGCCCTGGTGGAATGAACCCGTTCAGGCTGCGCTTCGGCCGGCGTCGCCGGACACCGCCCTCCGGGAACGGACCAGGTCCAGGAAGGCCTCCAGCCGGATCTCCATTCCCGCCGCCGAGGTGTGCTCGTCCAGGCACAGTCCCAGGTAGGGCAGGCGCTTCTCCGCCGGGAGGCCGGGGATTATGGTCCGGCAGATGTTTTCCGGCATGCAGGTGAGGGGATAGGCGTGGATCACCCCGTGGAAACCGTCCCGAGCAGCGGTAAGAATTCCGCTCAAGGTCATATGTTCCTCCCCGCCCAGCACGTAGGGGAGGTAGGGGCGTACGCGCCGCCGCGCCAGGTACCCCGTGAGCTGGATGCGCGGGTCCAGCCACAGGGGGCCCAGGAGCCAGCGGTAGGTGGAGAGCACGGGCTGGACCTCCACCCGGTGCACGCTGCCCAGCCTTCTCACCAGGTCGTAGTTCAGGGCCGGCTCGAGGAGGACGTAGAGCTCACCCACCAGTCTGATGCGATCCGGTTCCCTCTCCAGGTCAAGCGGGAGGCAGCGGGTTTCTTCCCGGAAGAGGTGGCGCAGTTCCCGGACTCCTCGCAGGGAGTCGACGCCATCCAGCTCCTGAAGGGTCCGGGAACATAAAGCGTCGACACTTCCTTCCTCTTCCTCCCGGGGGCGCGCCCAGCGGGCCCACCTCTCCACCTCCTCCACCGCCGCCGCCTTGGCCCGGAACATGGCCAGCGCGGCGGGGACCTTGCGGAAGGCGCCGGGGCCCAGGAAACGCCGGAGGGCTTCCATCACCTCGCCCACGTTTTCCCGGCTGATGATCAGGGAATGGAAATGATAACCAAGGTCCCTCAGGATCATGTGCTGCACCCGGCCGTAATGCCCGAAGCGGCAGGCCCACATGCCGCTAACCATGGCCAGGACCTCCGCCCCCTTGTCCAGGGCATCCAGGCAGTCCCCCAGGGTAACCTTGAAGGGAAGGCAGGCGAACTCCGGTGCGTGGCGCACGCCCCTGGAGACGGTCCGCGCGCTGGGCCTCGCAGGCACCACCGCTTCGGCGCCTAAAGTCTCCAATAGGGCCCGTAGGGGTATGTACGCGTTACCCATGTGGGGAAAGGCCACCTTGACGCTCACTTCAAACCCTGCCTCCCTTCACGGGCATCCGCCTGTCGAGCATGTCCACGAAGGCCTCCGCCCGCGTGCGCACGGCGACATCTGCGCTGTGTTCATCGAGAACCACCTCCAGGAACGGCTTCCCAAAGCGGGAGATTATCTCCCTCCTGGCCATCTCCATAACCATGGAGTCGGGACCGCACCCGAAGCTGGTGAGGTAAACGATGCCTTGCACTTCCGGACAGCGGGCGAAAAAAGACGTAGCGGCCAGCAGCTCCCTCTCATAACTCCAGGACATGTCCGGGAGGCGGGAAAATTCCTCCTTGAGTTCCTGCGGGGAAAGCATGGTGCATGGCACCACGAAGGCCCCCGACTTCTCCAGCCAGCGGATGAGGTCCTTGTTCACCAGGCGATCTCCCAGGAGGTAGGGGTGTCCCACCACTCCCACAACCGTTCGGCCGCTGTTCCCACCGACCGTCCGATCTCTCACAGAGGTAAGATGATAATCTACGCCATTATAGGAAATGTGCGCCATGTCCTTTCGCTTCCCGCGGGGAAGAGGTACGTGCGCCAGCTTCTCAGAGAAACGAGGCAGGCACATCGCCTTTTCAAGGCGAAGCCGGGTGCGTCCCATCCCTTCATCCACTGGCGGACGGCCCGCGGCCGGGAAACGCGAGATTAACGGAATAGGACCACCATCCTCACCTCCGGGCCGAATCCTCATGGACGGCTCCCCGGCATCAATACCCCGTCCCATCCTCCTTACAGGCGGAACCTTAGCCTCCCGGCGTTCATATACCAGATCTTCCCATATCTCCACCGCCTCGTCAGGAAGCCATCCCCGGGAAAGAAGGGACTCGAAACGGCGCTGCGCGCGGCAGGCGGCGCGGTAGGCCTTCCGTGCCTTCCCCGGCGGGACCCTTAGCCGAGCTGCCAAGCGCAGGCAACCCCACCACCAGGGGACCTTCCTGGCGTCCAGCACCCATTCCAGGAGGACGGGCGGCCGTTTGCGGTAGAAGCGGGCCATGTCCGGGGCGGCGATGAGCTTGGGGCAGGTGAAGGTGTCATGAGGTCCCTTTTCCACGCTCACCGGGCGCGGCACCAGCAGCGCATCCGCGACGCCCTCCAGGTAGCGCACGTGGCCGTAGAAGACCTTCACCGCCACGCAGACGTCGTCCACGCAGCTCTCCACGCCCCCCTCCAGAATGCGCAGGTCAGTGGGAGGAGAGGAAACCACCTCGTGCCCACAGCCCTCCAGGAAAATCTTAAGAAAAGGGTAGTAACGGTAGAACATCAGGGCGCGCGGGATACCGATTCTCATCCGGTCCGCACCTCCCCCGCTCGGCCCGGAAACCTTCACCCGATAGGGTATCCGGTAATTCCAGCATGGTTTGATTTTCTACGCCGTCGATCATATTTGAAGTCTACGCGGTCGATCACACTTGAAGATCGACCCACATGGTGACTGGTGACTGGGGACCCGCGGTCATTTCTTCATGACGACCTGCTTGTTCCTTCGCCATGTCCTCCTTCGTCCCGACGATGGTGGGAGCCCGCAGTCGTTTGTTCATGACGACCTGCAGGGTCATACCCGCCGGTGCCCTCACCTCCCTTCGGGCTGAAAAAGTTACCGCGTCTGGAAACTTTCGGGTTTCATGCGCCTCACTTCCTGATCTCATGCGCCTCACTTCCAGATATCCAGAATGATGCGCAATGGAGCGGTGGCATAGGTGAGGCGGAAGGGCCTCTTCGTCCTGGTACTGACGAATAGATTAACCGGATCCACGCCATCCAGCGAACCGTAGGTGGACATCATTACCTGGTAGCATTCGGGGTCCCCGGTCAGCAGTCCCTCGCCGACCCTTAAGGTGCTGAGGTGGATATCCTCGGGCCTTATCCCCCGGATATACAGGCAGATCTCCGTCCCGTATTCTATGGTGGGGTCGTCAGAATAAGCGGCGAAGCACCAGGGCACGTTCGTGGCGTCGGTGCCGTCCAGGCGCTTGAGCTCGGCCACCACGCGAAAGTAATCCCCGTGGCTGCTCCAGCGCACGTCCACCAGCTGCAGGTACTCGAGGGGCGTCTTGTTTCCAATCTTCTGCCTCTTGTAAAGGAAGTCCGCGGGAGGTCCGGTCTCGGCGTCTTCCCCGCCTCCCGGAACCGTCCCGGCGCTTTCCCCCTCTTCCTCGGCGGGAGCCTCATCCACCACCGCTTCCTCTTCCGCCGCCGTCTCCTTTTCCTTCTCTGCCTCCTTGCCCCCGCACCCGGCAAACGGTGTCACGGAGAAGATTAAGAGGATCAGGAGGAGAACGACGTACACGGTCACCGTCTTCTTCATGCTTCTTCCTTTTTACCATGCCCCGCTCGGGAGCCGGCTGCCTTCCGGCCTGTCAAAAGGAAAGGTCTCCCACAACGAATGAACGTCTTTAATTCTATCCATCTCCGGCCTTTTTATTCCTGGTTCCCGGAAAACGGGGATGCCGGTTCCCGATCCGGGATGAAGAGGAGCAGATTGATAATTATCCGTCACGCCACGTCGATGCGCGGGCTTGCGAGTTCCGTACTCAGATGGTGCGGAGTCCCAGGTATTCGCCGTACCGCCTTGACGATCCGAGGAATTTTCTAACCCCGGGTCAGTATGATGCGCAGCTACTGACGCTTTTACGACGGCGGTGATCTTTTGATAAGCGAGGTTTCATGAACGGATGGAGAGAGTCAATAAGAGTTCGTTAGGCATCCATGGAGATCCGTGACCACGCTGGACCCGGGTCCGCATGAAGTGGGTTTCCTACGGGCTATTGACGGCGGGGGAATCCCTCCACGCACGCTTGCCCCGGAAACCGCGTTCTCAATACAATTGGTCAAGAACCTTTCGCCTGTGACCGGACGTGGACAAGAAATGCCGGCAAGGCTGAAGTGCGTCCAGCCACGCATGCGTGGGACGATTGCCGGTAGCTGGATCATTTGAATGAGCTGGTCCTACGAAGCCGACCGGTCATCGATCCTGGAATGGGAGTGGCTGCCGGTCGTAAGATCACCTGGATGAACCGGAGGTCAAGGATGACGAAGATTAAAAAAGTATCCCTCGGGCCCGTGAGAGGGAGATCGTTCCTGAACGGCGGGGTTGCCGTGCTGATAATCACCGCAACGGCCTGCCTGTGCCTTCTCCTCGCCCTGCCCCTGGGGGTGAGGGGAGCTCGCGCCCAGGGGGAGACCCCTCCCATCCCCGAAACCCCCGGGGAGGGGGTCTCCCAGACCGGGCAAGTCTATTTCTACCTGAATGGAGAGCTAGCCCCCGTGTCGAGGGATGTGGCCGGAGGACCGCAGGCCGTGGAGTTCACCGTCATGGAGCTGCTCAACGGCCCCAAGGAGGAGGAGAAGGCGCAGGGCTACGTCACCTACATCCCCGAGGGGGTCAAGCTCCAGTACACCACGGTCAAGCAGGACCGCAGCGAGTACAGCGTCAATCTCTCCCGGGAGCTGCTGGAGCTGGCCCGCGACCGGGAGCGTGCCCTGAAGGCCCTGGCCCAGCTGGTGAAGACCATAAGGGATGCCTCGCAGATAGAGAAGATAGGGGTCACCGTGGCCCCGGAGGAGGGGGTGGAGCCCGAGGACGCCTTCCAGGCCCTGGGAGTGAGCCCGCGGGAGGTGGACGCTGAGATCTCGGGACAACCGCTTTCCGGGGGCAGCCGGTGGTGGCTCATCCTCCTGCTGGCCCTGGGCATCCCGGCCCTTGTCCTGCTCGTGGTGCTGGCGCTTATCTTCCGGAGCAGAGCGTCCAACCCCAAGAAGGTCAAGCCGGTGGTGGGGACCGCGTCCCGGCCCACCCTGCGGGTGAAGAGGCGCCGCGGAGCCTCCCCGCCCCCGCCCGCCCCCTGGAAAGAGCCCCGCGCGGCGAGGAAAAAGAGGAAGAAGAAAGGGAAGCAGGAGGAGAAGGAAGGGTGAATACGGCCCCTCCTGGAAAACCCGACCAGTTTCCAGGTGCCCGGCCGAAGACCCACAGTACATCACCGGAAGGTCGGAGAAGGAGAAGGGGCCACTATCGTGAATCGCAAGCCTCCATTGTGAATCGCAAAAAGGGTGGGGTCAGCAGGATCGAACGCTCACCATCCGGGATGGTTTCGGAAGGTTAAGGACCTTCCGGGAAAGCGGATGCACGGAAGATTTGGGGTCGACACCGATACCGGCCGGCGAGCCTGGGAGCGTGGCGGATGGTGATTACGGTAAAGGGTTCAAGGGCGCGAAGAGGAGGAAGATCCGACTGCCGAACACGGAGAGGGATAGGGGACGGCGGGAAATGACCCAAGGGCGTGAAGATGGGGAGGGTGGCACCGGCGAACATGGAGCGGAGAAGGGGTTCAGGGAAGTGAATAGGAAGGGGTCTCCCCTGGCCACGGGGCGGGAAGGGGACGGCGGAAAGGGTTCAAGAAGGGTTCAAGATATGATCCTTGAAGGTTCTGGACTCGGAAGGACGCGCAGCGAATCCCCCTGCGGGAGGTCACGCCGTCGCCTTCTCCGGCTGAGGGCGGTGGTCTCTTTCCTGCTCCTTGCCTCCCTTGTCCTCGGTGCGGGATGCGGGGACGTTCCCTCTCCCCAGAATGGGGAGATAAGCGACGGGCTCGCGGAGCAGATCGCGGGCGGGGTGAACCTGGAGCGCATGATGGAGACCATCCGGTTCCTGGCCGGGGAGGAGCTGGCCGGGCGGGCCACGGGTTCCTCCCAGAGCGCCGTCCTCGAGGAATACCTCCGCGACCGCCTCCAGGACCTGGGCCTGGAACCCGTGGACCTGCTGGGTCTCTCGGATTTCCGCCAGCCCTTCCAGGTACCCGCCGACCGCTGCTACCTGGACCGGGAAGCGCGGCCCGATGAGCTGGTGGAGGCGGCCAACCTCCTGGGCATGATGCGGGGGGAGACGGAGGACATGGTCATCCTCACCGCCAACTACGACGGACTGGGTCGCGACCCACAGAGCGGGGAAGTCTATCCAGGGGCCGACTACAACGCCTCCGGGGTGAGCGCCGTGCTGGAGGCCGCTGCCGTCCTCTCTTCCCTGGAAGAAACTCCCAGAAAGACTCTGGTCTTCGCCCTGCTGGGAGGAGAGGAGTGCGGCGGCTTCGGGGCCTCCGCCCTGGCCGAGACGCTGGAGGAGAAGGGCTTCCGGGGACGCGTGAGGATAATAAACCTGGAGGGCCTGGGGGCTGGGGACGGCAACTACATGGACGTATGGGACCTTAACTACCGTCCCAACCGGGAGACGGTGCGGGCGCTGGAGGAAGCGGCGGAGGCCCTCGGGGTGACCCTGGAGCTGGGCGGGGCGGACCCCGGGACCTCGGCGGGCACCTTCTTCATGTACCACTTCCCCGCCGTAACCTGCGACTGGTCGTGGTTCGAGCGTACCGAGCACCCGGATTTCCACCGCGTGACCGACACCCCGGAGAGGATAAACCGCGAGGGCCTGCTCCAGGTGACCCGCGTGGCGGCCCTGGCCGCCTGGCTCCTGGCCACGGAATGAAGATCAGATGCTGCGGTAGATGACCCTGCGGCCCTCTTGGCCCTCGATGCGCTCTATCCACAGGTAGGGATGCCGAATCTCCTCCGCCCCCGGGAGGTTGTCCTCCCGCTTCCAGGCCAGGTTGAGGAAATCCAGGCCCTTCTTCTCCACCACCTCCCGGCAGAAGAGCTCCCCTACCTGGTACTGCTGGAGCTTGAGGTCGAACCCCAGCATCCTCTCCACCAGGCGCTCCGCCCCGGACTTGGAATCGCGACGGTGACGGAAGGCGATGCTCATCTGCTTGTAGGTGGGGATGATCTCCCGGCCCACCATGTCCATGACCAGGTTGCTGTACCCCTCCACCAGGGACATGAAGGCCTGGATGCGGTCGAGGATCTCCCGCTGCTCCGGGGTGTGGATTATGGACATCAAGCCTCCCCGGCTGATGATCTCGTTGAGGCGCCGCACGTCCCGCAGCTCCTCGGGTCTCAGGCGCAGGCTCATGTCCTCCAGGCGCAGGGAGACGCTGCGGAAATAGCGCTCCATGAGTGACCTCAGGTAGTCCCTCAGCCAGGGATGGGCGGCGAACTCGAAGCCGTGGGTCACCTCATGGAGGGTGATCCACAAGCGGAAATCGGCGGGGTTGAGGCGCATCTTGTTCTCCGCCTTGAGGAGGTTGGGATACACGATGTACAGTTTCCCGCTGTCCTCCAGCCTTGGAAGACCGAGGTCGAACTGGCCCAGAACGCTGCGCGCCAGGTAGCCCATGACCATCCCCAGCTGGGCGGTGAGCAGCCCCCTGGTGAGCTTGCGCCCCAGGCGGTATTCCCTGTCCCGCTGCTCCTCCAGGTTCCGGAGGGTCTTGGCGTAGCTCTCCGCCAGGGGCTCGAAGATGAGCTTGAAGCTGGAGAGGTTGGCCTCGATCCACTGGGGACGGTCGAAGACGAAGAGCGGTCCCACCTCCTCGCGCGGCCGGAGCCTGGTGTACTCCCTGACCAGCTCCTCGCTACGCCCGCGCATGGCCTCGAACTGCTCCCGGACCTCGGGGCCGGGGACCGGGGAGGCGCCTTCCGATTGCGCCACCAGGGCCGCTATCTCCCTGGCCTGCTCCCAGTTGATGAAGCCGTCCCCCTCCCCGGTGAAGGCCTCCCGCAGGGAACGGATGATGGGTATATTCCGGGCCACCGCCTCCATGAAGCGGTTGACCTCGCGAAGGCTGCGGTCCCAAGGGTTATCCGTCTCGTAGAACAACTCGTTCACCTCGCTCGGCGGCGCTTCCCGGGGCGCCGCCCCCCGTCATGGTCATCTCGAGAACGCGGTCCGCTTGTCCGGCGGGCTCCCGGCCGGAACCCTCCGAGGTCCTTTCCCGGGAGGATCCGCATCAACCTCCCTTCCCTGGCTTGTTCGTACCCTCTATGGTACCAGAATGGCCGCCGCGTTCTACCGCCTGCATGCGGGTTCCTGCGGTCCCCACGGGACCACATTTTCACCTTTACGACCTCTTCCGTTCCCACCATTAACTAATACTGGGGTATTATTTTCGGCCCTTTTAAATTAATACCTTCGTGGAATGGTCTTTCTTCCGGGTCTTTCGTATGTTGTTAATCGATAAAAGAACCTTGAAAAAGGCCCCAAGCGGACCCCGGGGATATAGTGCCAGAGTAGAAGCTTGAACGTCATGGGCGAGCGGATCATGCTACAGTCGCAGCCCCCTTAAAAACGCAGTAGCATTCCCCTAGCACCATCCGAAGCCGACTAGCCGAGACAGCCATCTACCCCATTACATCGAATGCAGCCCAGACGGACTACTTGAAACCCTCGCCCATGACGCAAAGATCGGAGCACCGAAGCAGCCCAGTCGCAGCAAGGTACGCAGCAACGATCGCAGCACAATCGCAGCTCAGCCGATCATCCCTGAGGTATCCCCTGAATCCCCAATGGAGTCCGCATCAGCGGAAGGCCCCGTTCCCCCTGCGGGGCCTTTTCCGTTTTTCAAGCTTACCCCGGCCCTGACCGCCGTCTCCACGGTTGCGCCCCACATCCTCCTCGAGTAACCTTTTGGCAAGGAGGTGGGAGATGGGCGATACCGATCGCTGTCCCTCTTGCGGGCTTCCCCTGTCACTCGGCCGGAAACTGGTCTGGACCGAGGACGGCGGGATATATTTCCGGGACAAGCGTTCGGACCGGCTCATCTTCCTGGAACACGAGGATGTATCCCTCATCGTCGCGGAGGGGGTGAAGCTCCGCGGCGAGGAGCTGCTCAAGACCCTCCGCGAGAAGCGCCGCGCATTCACCCGCGGGGAGGTGGTCCTTCAGTTGGGCGGGGTGCGCCGCCGGCTGCTGGGACGCCGCCCGCTGGCCGGGAGGGTGATCCGCGAGGCCTTCCGGGAGGCGGCCTTCTACGGGAGCGGCAACCTCTCCCTCTCCGAGCTGAAGCCGGGGCGGGAGATGAAGGTAAAAGTGCGGCACCCCTATCACCCCCATCTCATGGCCGGGGACCTTTGGGGGTTCTGGGAGGGCCTCTTCGGGGTGGAGGCCCTGGCCTCATTGGCCACCGTCTCGGAGGTGGAATACGAGGTCACGGTGAAAACCGTGGGCAGGCGTCGCTGGCCGCCCGGGGGAGAACCCCATCCCAGGCGTCCCAAGCGCGACTACGAACTGGAGGTCTGCGAGCGTTGCCGGCTGCCCGCCTTCCCCGTGGAGATGAGGTGGGATCCCGACCTGGGCACCATATACCTCCCGGCCGACCACCGGCGCCTGGTGATAACCTCGGTGCGGGGATGGCGGGAGATCCTGCAGGAGATAAACGGGTCCCGCCGGGAGGAGCTCCCTTCCTCCCTGGCGGACGCCGTGACCGCCAGGACCGCCGCGGTCCACGCCTCGCCCTCCGGGGGCAACTACAAGACCGCCTACCGCAACTTCTTCATGGGCCTTCCCGTCCTGGGATGGGGAAAGCCCAGGAGGGTGACCCGCAAGCCGTTCCTCATCGACGCCCTCATCGAGGGGGTGCCCTTCCCGCAGCTCCTGTCCTGGAAGCTGGGGGGCGTCTTCCAAGCCCTGGAAAGGGAGGTCCCGGAGGTGGAATACCGGAACCGGGGGGATTCCACCTGGAACTACCTGGTAGGACCCCGGCTCGAGGGGACCTTCCTGCCCGTCTCCAGCCTGGCCGTCCCGGCGGACCTCCCCGCCTCCCTGCGGGTCATCCTGCCCTTCTGACGGCCGCCTCGTGCCTTGGCCGCCTTGTGC
The DNA here is from genome assembly GCA_030019255.1 of Actinomycetota bacterium. Lineage (NCBI taxonomy): Bacteria > Bacillati > Actinomycetota > Actinomycetota bacterium. The sequence continues at coordinate 49,995 of JASEFK010000011.1, read as the reverse complement.
CCGGCAACTTCGAGGTTTGCTTACCCACGCGTGACAGCACGGAGCCGCGGCAGGTTTTTAAATAGACCCTCAATGGGCTGCACGGTTCGTTCCGCGGGATGGACGCGCCCCATGAATCGAGGAGGGGAAGGGGCCGGCGACGCCGAGCGGATCGTCCGGATTCCACTACCTTGACAAGGTGGTGCCCGGGGTCAGGTTCCTCAAACGGGAGGTTTGTCCGGCCTGACGGTCTCCCTGGCCTTGAGGACCAGCCCCCTCTCGATGGCCCAGAGCACAGCGTTGGTGCGGTCCGTCACCCCGATCTTGCGGAATATGTTGCGGATGTGCACCTTGACCGTATGCTCGCTGATGAAGAGGATGTCGGCTATCTGCCGGTTGTTGTAACCGCGGGCCATGAGCTTGATGACGTCCAGCTCACGCTGGGAGAGCCCCTCGTACTCCTCCTCCTTTTTCTTCTTCCCGGCGGGCTCGCTGATTTCCTCGATGAGCTTGCGGGCCACGGAGGTGGAGATCAGCGACTCCCCCTTGGCCGCCGCCCGTACCGCCTTGACCAGCTCCTCCTTGGCGGCGTCCTTTATAACGTAGCCGATGGCCCCCGCCTTGATGGCCTGCTTGGCGAACTGCTCGTCGTCGAAGACGGTGAGGGTGATGGCCTCGATGTCGGGGTACTGGGACTTGATGCGCCTGATGAGCTCTATGCCGTTCATGCCCGGGAGCTGGATGTCCACGATGACCACGTCGGGTGGGAACCTGCCTATTTTTTCCAGGGCCTCCTCCGCGCTGCGGGCCACGCTGACTATCTTTATCCCGCCCTGCTTCTCCAGGATGCGGATGAGGCCTTCCAGGACCACCTCGTGGTCGTCCACCAGCATGACGTTCACCGATTCGCCCCTGCCGGCCATCTCACTCTCCCGCCACCATCATGGGTATGCGCACGACAATGCGCGTGCCCCGGCCTGGTTCCGAATCGATGGTCATCTCCCCGCCCAGGAGTTCCGCCCGCTCCCGGATGGCCACCAGGCCCAGGTGCTTGCCGCTTTCCTGTTCCGCCGCCAGGGCCTGGGGGTCGAAGCCGATGCCGTCGTCCTCCACCACCAGGTAGAGGTCGTCGCCCCTTCTCTCCGTCTTTATCCTCACCGAGTCGGCGTTGGAGTGCTTGCGGACGTTGGTCAGCTCCTCCTGGAGGATGCGGAAGACGGCCAGCTCCACGGAGGGGGAGAGGGATTCCAGCCCCTGCAGGTCCACGGTGGTGGTGATGGCGTACTCCTCCTCGAACTGCTCGGCGTAGCGCTGGATGGTCTCCCGGAGCCCCAGGATGTCCAGGGAGGTGGGCCTCAGGTTGGACATTATGGCCCGCAGTTCCCGCAGGCAGTCCTTGGCTCTCTGCTGGACCTCCTCGATCTCCTCCACCGCCAGTCGCGGGTCTTCCTTGAGGAAATCCAGGGCAAAACCCGCGGTGTAGATTATCTTCAGCAAGGACTGGGCCACCGAATCGTGCAGCTCCCTGGCGATGCGGGCCCTCTCCTCCTCGTGGGCGGTGTTCACCCTCGAGAGGAGGTGGTCCATCATCTTGCGGCGGGCGAGGAGCTCCTGGTAGAGGCGGGCGTTCTCCAGGGACAGGCCCACCGTGTCCGCGAAGGAGTTCAGCATCTCCAGGTCCCTGTCGGTTATCGGAAACCCGGCCTCCGCTTCCACGTAAAGGAGCCCCTTCGACGAGCCGTGCGGGTTCACGGGGACCAGGAAATAGCGCGAACCCGGCAGGGGATCCAGGAAAGCCGTCCTCGCCTGGTCGCCCTCGCGGCCCTCCCTCACCGTCCCGGCGAAGAAGGCCTGCGCCTCGGGGCTGTCTGAGAGGGGATTGATGGGGTAGGCCTTCTTCTCCCGCAACATCCCTTCTCCCCAGGAGGGGTCACGCCGGTCCCGGGCGGCCACGGGAACGAGCATCTCGTGCTCGTAGCGGAAGAACACGGCGCGGCGGAAGCCGAGCACCTCGCAGGCCCCCTCCACGATCTGCTCCACGAGGTAATCGACGTCCTGCCCCGCCCGGAGGCGGTTGAGGAAACGGTTGAACTCCCTCACCAGGGCCTGGCGGTGGCGCAGATACTCGTCGGCCACGGAGTTGGCAGCCCGGAAATAGGCGTTCCAGATAGTCTCCGCCACCCCCACCAGCTCGCGGTCCGGGAACCCCTCCGCCTCCCATAGTCGCTTGGCCCAGCTCCAGACCACCTCGCTGCCCACCTGGAAGGCACGCAGCACGTCCACCAGCTCGAAACCGCGAAGCTCCCCCACCTCCATGCTCCAGTCCGGGGGAAGGGAACCGTCCATACCCCTGAAGAGGGTGATGCAGGCCTTGCGCCCCACTTCCCGGAGCATGGGGAGGAAAGATTCCGGGAGGTCCGCGAAGGCGGGGACCTCCTTCCTGACCCTGCCCACGATCTCTTCGCTTATGGAATCCAGGTGCTCGCGGAGGAGGTCCACAGCCGGAGAGTGGCGGGGGGCCGCAAGGTCTTCGCCGCGCAGGATTCTCCATTCTTTCATCCTAAGGTGAAGTATATCAACTTCTGGTTGTTGTCGAGAAAGGTCTCCTTGGGGACCGGATCGACCTTGATCTCCAAGATGTTGCGCACACCCCTCTTGGTGGGCCGCAGCCCGCTGAACACCAGTTGCGCCTTCTCCCCGGGCCCGAGCTCCTCGATGGTCTTCTTCTGGCGGACGGGAGTAGTGTTCACCTTGGAGTAGAGGCTCAGGGTCACGGTAACTCCGCTCTCGGGGCGGTTGCCCTGATTCTCCACCACCACGGTCACACTGATCTCGTCCACAGCCGGAAGCCGGTGCACGTCGTCCTTGCCCTCCCGCACCACCATTCCCGCGGGGTCAAAGGTTATTTTTCCCAGCGCCACTCCGTGCACCTCGGTCCCCTTCAAGGCTTGCAGGAAAGAACGCACCCTGTTAACGGAGGCACTTTCCCAGTCCTCAAGCCACATGGAATCGGGAAGGCTCAGGTTCTGGAGGTTGTTGGCCGCCAGGAAGTCCTCCAGGGCGCGGCGGAAGAAAAGGTAGTTCCCGTCGGAATAGACGAGCTCCCGCAGATCCTGGCTTATGCTCTCCGCGTAGACGTCTACCTCCATGGCGGATACGGCGTTGATGATGTCGGGGCGGTAATTCTTGAGGGCCCGGTAACGCTGTTCGAAGCAGATGACCAGGGCCTGGTGGGCGCTCTCCAGGCTCCGGGGAGGAACCACCGCCTTCACCTGGCCGAGGAGGTCCAGGGCCTGGCCCTCCAGCTCCTCCAGCCTTGCCCCCAGGTTCTCGGTGTCGGCTATGAGGTCCGCCAGGGAGGCCCGCAGGGAGGCGAAGGATCCGCCGATGCCGTTGGAGGCCTCCACTAGGGCCTTCACCCGGTTGGCGTACTCGCTCAGGGAGGAGGCGTCTTCCTTCTTCCCCCTTCCGCAGGTGAGGTTGAAAAGCCAGCAACCTAAAATGAGCAGGGCAACGGCGATGACGATGGCCGGCGCCGGGCTCTTCCTGCGCCGCCTGCTGAACCTCGGTGTCCTGGTCTGCGCGTACAAGGACCTGCTTCCCGCTCCATGAAATTCCAGTGGTCACTGCCACTATACAAAGGGCAACTGACGGTATCAAGCTCAGGTCGAAGGTTGGAACACCCGCCCTTCTCCCCGTGCGAAGAGACATGCCTGCCCTGCCCGTCGCCAGGGCATAACTATTCGAGGGCGGCTCGCGGCCGCCCTCTTTTGCCTGGTGGGCGAGGCGGGACTCGAACCCGCATGCCCCTACGAGCACTGGACCCTGAACCCAGCGCGTCTACCAATTCCGCCACTCGCCCGCATGCCCGTTTTTCCCGGGCACAGAAGATTACAGAAGATATTATAGCAGATGGAAGTAGGATTGGGGGTTGGAGGGAGACAGGAGCGACGTTGTGGATCCCTTAATCCGAGAGCGGAAGGTGGGAGGTGGAAGAGATCGATCATTGGCCGTTAAAGGCCGTTCCCGCAGTGGGAGCGGGCCTATGGAAGGGGAGCCGGTGGATCCCCGCAAAAGGAAGAGGCAGGAACGTGCCGATCCTCGGGATGTGGAGCGGAGCGCATTTCCGGGACCTTCGAGCGGAAGGGAGCAGGGATGGAGATAAGGGATTTCCAGGAGATCATCGGGAGGACGTTCCTCGAGAAAGACCGGCGGCGGGGCCTCCCGGGCACCTTCGCCTGGCTGGTGGAGGAGGTGGGCGAGCTTTCCCGGGCCCTGCGCAGCGGTGACCGCGAGGACCTGGACGAGGAGTTCGCGGACGTACTGGCCTGGCTGGCCAGCCTGGCCAACCTCTGCGGCGTGGACCTGGAGGACGCCGCGGGCAAGTACGTCTCCGGCTGCCCGCGCTGCGGCTCCATCCCCTGCGCCTGCCGGGAGTGAGTGCCGCGGGTATCGCGCCCTGGAGGAAAGCAATAATCCCCCCTAAATGATCGGGAAACCCGTGGCACCGGGAAGGATCAGGAAACGGAGTTAACCTCCACCACCAGGTCGCCGTCGGGGCGGAGCTCCCATTCCGCGCGGCCTTCCTTGCCGGTGGCCAGCTCGAAGACCCCCAGCACCAGTCCCACCATGGGGAGGAAGAGGCAGGGGTTTTCCAAGCGGAAGCGAAGCCGGTCGGCGCCCCAGTCCATCTCCCTCAGGTTTCCCAGCCCGCGCAGGGCCAGGGCGCGGCGGAGATCCTCGAAGGTGCGGGCCTCGTCCAGGGAATAGAACTCGTTCCTAACGAAGCGCCTCTGGGCCTCGATGACCACCTCGGGGATGCTCTCCCCCAGTTCGTTCTGGAGCTCCTCGATGATGGTGTCCACGGTGGAGGGCCCCAGGATGACCATGCGCCTCCCGGTCTCCCGGTGGAGGATCATGCCCCGCTCCGTGTCCCACCGGTAGTTGGCCAGCGCCTTCGGGCCCCCGCACTTCGGGCATCTCTCCAGCTCGATGTCCCCCGGCTTGTGGGTGTAGGGAATGGGCTTCAGGCGGTCCATGAGCTCCATGGGATGCACGGAGATGAAACCGGTAATCTCGTGCTCCTCGGGACCCAGCTCCCGGTGGCTTACCGCCACCTCCCGGCGGTCGATGGCGTTGAAGGAACCCGCAAGGTCACCGCAGAAGAGGGGGAGGGAATAGATGCCCTGCGTGTGGATGGTAACGTAATCCCCCTCGTCGTGTACCCGCCTCAGGTTGGCCAGCTCGATGTTCCCGTAGCCCATCACCTTTCCCAGGGCGGTGATGTTGCGTATCACCGGCCTCATGCCCACCCTCTGCACCACCGCCTTGACCACCCCGGGGAGGATGTGGTCCACGAAGTCGAAGGTAGCCCTGCGCTTGGCCTCTACGATGATGCGGTCGATGGGCATGGAAAGGATTTCCTCGATGTTGCGGAAGATGCCGTTGATGTTCTCATTCTCGATAAAGACCATGCGATGGTCCGGGTTCTTGGTCTGCACGATGGTGCCGTCGCTCAGCCACCTGTGCTCCCGGACTATGCGCCGGGAAGCCCCGCACTCCGGGCACAATCTCACCTTAGGCATCGGAACCCCCCTTCTCCGCTGGCCGGAATCACCGTCCCACGAAGCGGCTCGCAAACCGGATTATGGCCATAGATTGATTATCAATTATATCGTTTTTCCGGCCGGGGGGCTTGAAACCCGCGGAAAATGGGAACCTGTTCATACTTACCAGTATCTTACTGTTGCCAGCCGGGTAACGATTAACGACATATGCATGGGAACAAAACCCTGGCCCGGGCTCCACCGGCGATGCCGAACCCGACGCCCTGGGCGGTCAATAATATATCCACTCGAAGCGGGAGTGACGGTCCGCCCAGTCCACCAGGCGGGAGATGAGGCGGTGCCGCCACTTCCAGGGAATCCTTCCCGAGGTGAACAGCAGGTCCAGCCAGCGCGCGGCCACCTCCCCGGGCAGCCCGGCCTCGAAGAGGCGGGAATAGAGCTCCGCCAGGGGGTAGAATTTCTCCTTGGCGTAGGCGTAGGCCGGGTCGCGGAAGGCGGGGACGTCCAGGGCGCTGCGCCCGTCGAAGATGGTGTCCACGTGCCTGCCGGTGAGGTAGCCCCGCTCCCGGCAGTACTCGTAGAGGCGGGTGTTGGGATAGGGATGGTAGGTGGACACCTGCAGGCAGTTGGGGCGGGCCCGGGCGTTCAGCTTCACCGTGTCCAGGAGGGCCGGTAGGTCCTCGTCGGGCAGGCCGGTCATGTTGGTGGACACGGTCTTGATGCCGTATTCCCGGCACAGGCGGAAGGCCCTAACGATGTCCCGGTCGGACATGTGCCTCCCCAGCACCCTGCGCCGCAGCTCCTCGTTCCCGCTCTCGATGCCCATGCAGATCACCGAGCATCCGGCCTCGGCGAAGGACTTCACCGTCTCCTCGTCCAGCACGTTGACCCGGGAATTGCAGATAAAGGGGAGGTTCACCTCCCGCCGGTAGCGGGAGGTGAGCTCCCGGAACCACTCGCGGTCCAGGGTGAGGATGTCGTCGTCGAAGCGTATGTATCGCAGGCGCCCCTCCACGTCCGCTTCCAGGATCTGTCTGATCTCCCGCATCACGTTGTCCACGCTCCGGAAGCGGACGTACCTGCGCTTGTTGGGGTAGATGCTCCGCTGGGCGTGGTTGGAACAGTAGGTGCAGGAATAGGGACAGCCCCGGGAGGCCATGAGGGTCCCCCGCTCGTGCTGCTGGGGACAGAAGTCGGCGGGGTCGAAGATATCCCGGTCCGGGAAGGGCAGGGTGTCCAGGTCCTCCACCAGCGGCCGCACCGGGTTCCGGCGCACCTCCCCGTCAACGCGGATCCACAGGGACCGGATACCTGTGGGATCCCTCCCCTCCTCCAGGGCCGCGCACAGCTCGGCCAGCGCCTCCTCGCCCTCCCCCAGGCACACGGCGTCCAGGGGAGCCTCCCGCAGGGCCCCCTCCGGGTCCAGGGTGGGGTGGGCCCCCCCACATATGGCAAAAATATCCATGTCCTCCTTTATCCATCCCACCCACCGGCGCACGTGGGGGAACATGTGGGTGGTGCTGGAGAAGGCCAGGACGTCCGGGGCTTCCGCGCGCACCCGCTCCAGGAGCTCCTCCCTTCCCACCGGGCGTACCAGGTGGATGAGGGAGGTGCGGTGCCCCTCCCGCTTCAGGTAGGCGGAAAGGTAGCCTATGCCCAGGTAGATACGCCCCTCCGGGAGGTAACGCTCCTCGTCGTACTGGAAGAAATCGGGATACACGAAGGTTACCTTCAATCCCATGGCCTACCCCGCCTCCGGGTCTTCATCCTCCTCCGCCTTTCCGCAAGCCCAAGCCCGACTCCCACCGCCATCTCCTCTTCCCGGCCGCGGACCCTGCGGCCCGGCCGGCATCCAGGTTCACGTTCGGCGACTTCCTTCCCTGCCCGCGGGCCGCCGGGGGGGCGGTTTCCTTTCCCGATTCGCTCCAGGGCCGCCGCCCTCATGATATCACCATGAAAGCCATTCTCCCCATTATCGGTGTCCACGGCGCAACGCGACACAAAGCGGCGGTCATGCCGCACGCACTGTTTCCGATTCCGGGAAGGCGTACCGAGGAAGGCACGGACCCGGAACGCATCGGACTCCGCGAACCGCCTCCGCTTCGCGGTCCTCACAGGGGGTGGTCGGAGCGCCGGCAGTTCATGAGGAAGCGCCCCATCTTGTCCCCCAGGCGTGGGATGCGGGAAGTAACCGCCAGCAGGGGGTTGACGCAAGCCGGCCGGTTCCCGTAGCGGATGGCCATGGTCCCGTAATGGAAATATCTTCCATAATACCATCGCAGTATCCCAGGGTACAGGGCAAGGATCTCCGGGTCGCCCCGGTGCAGGGCCGCGGCCAGGGTCTCCGCCGCCCAGCGGCCGCTTTCCAAGGCGTAGGTGATCCCCTCCCCGCTGATGGGATTGGTCATGGAGGCCGCGTCGCCTGCCAAAAGGACGTTGGCCAGGCGGGGAAAGGCGCCCCCCAGGCCCACCCGCAGGAGCGCCCCGCGCGGCTTTCCCAGAGGCTCGGCGGAAGCCAGCTTCCGCGCCGCGTGCCTGGTATTCCGCAGAAAGGCCTTCCAGAGCCGGTTCAGGTTCAGGTCCCTGGTCTCACGAGCATAGAGCATGAAGCCCACCCCCACATTGGCCCTATCCCCGGAGACCGGGAAAATCCAGCCGCATCCCGGCGATATGGCGTCCTCAGGATAGATCTCCAGGAAGTCAGCCAGGTCCCGGACCCCGCGCATGTAACAGCGCACCGACACCCCCAGGTAAAGGGGGTCCTTCCGGAGGAGGCCCGCCTCCCTTCCCACCACAGAGGAAGGTCCGTCGGCTCCCAGAATGTACCCGGCCCTAAGCTCCAGCCGCTCGCCGTCCATCTCTGCCCGCACCCCCGGGATTCTCCCGCCGTCCGGGGCCAGGAGCCCGGTCACCCGGCATCCCTCGAGTACCTCCGCGCCCCTCTCCTTCGCCCGGCGCAGGAGGATAGCGTCCAGCTCGCGGCGAGGCACCACGTAGCCGTGGTCCGGGTAGCGGCTACCCATGGGGTAGCGGACCTCGGTCACCCCGTCCCGGGTGGCATAGAAGCGGATGCCGCGGGTGCGCTGGAACCTGCCCTCCAGCTCCTCCTCCACCCCCAAGACCTGCAGGGAGTGCACCGCGCGGGGGGCGATGCCGTCGCCGCATACCTTGTCGCGGGGAAAGCGGTCCTTGTCCACCACCAGGACGCGAAAGCCGCGCCCGGCAAGGAGCATGGCGGCCGTGGAACCAGCCGGGCCGGCGCCCACTACCAGCACGTCGTATTCTTCACCCATGGGGTCGATTATACCAGCAACCTCTTTCTCCAAGAGCGAGGCTGTACATGGAATTATTTGGTTGGACTATCGTGCCGGAGCTCCGGTCGATAAGCGTGGATGCGGGCCGGCAGCGAATGGTATTCGCACGATGAAAAGATCTATCGCCTCCCGTTGGGTGGGGCCAGGACCCGCTTCGGGCCGTGCTCAGGGCATCTTCCCCACCACGATCTTCACCGTGCTCCCCTCCTCCACCTCGGTGCCGGCGGCCGGGTCCTGGTCCACCACCTTACCCATGTGCACCGGGTCGATGACGTAGGAGACATTGGGCACCAGGCCCAGGCCGTTGAGCGTGCTCTCGGCCTCCTCCTTGGTCTTTCCCACCAGGTTGGGGACGGTGACCGTAGCCGGCCCGGTGCTCACCACGATGGTCACCGTGCTCCCCTCGGCCACCTTCTGGTTGGCCAGGGGGCTTTGCCTGATGACCCTCCCCTTTTCCACATCGGTGCTGGCCTCCTCGGTCACCGTTACCTGGAAACCGGCGTTCCTCAGGGTCCTCTCGGCGTCATCCTTGAGCATGCCCACCACGTTGGGCACGGCCACCTTCTTTATCTCCGCCCCCACCTCCAGGCGCACGTTGGTGCGGGGGCTGATGAGCCTTCCCGCTGGGGGATCCTGGGAGACGACCTTGCCCACTTTGTCCTCGTCATCCACTGGCTTGTTGACGATCTCGATGATCGTGACCCCCGCATCGCGCAGCTTCTCCTCGGCGGCCTCCCTGCTCATGCCGACAACGCCGGGCATCTTCATCTCCCGGGAGATGGTTACGTTCACCTTCTCTCCCTTGCGCAGCAGCGTGCCCCATTCCGGGTCCTGGGCCACCACCACTCCCACCTTCTCGGAGGGGTCCTCGATGTAATAATCTTCCACCTGGCCCAGCTTGAGCCCCAGTCCCTCCAGGGTCTGGCGGGCTTGCTCCTCGGTCATGCCCTGCAGGTTGGGGACCTCCACCTTGGCCCCCCTTCCGGTCAGCACCAGGGACAGCACCACGCCCAGGATGACCAGGAAGGCCGCCACGCCCGCCGCTATCCATCCCCAGGGAACTCCCCTCCGAGGCTCCGTGCCCGCGGCGGCGGCAGGTGCCGGGGTCCCGGGGAGGACCGGGGTGGCGGTCACCGGCATACCCTCGAGGAAGCGCAGCAGGTCTGCCTTCATCTCCTGGGCGGTCTGGTAGCGGTTGGCCGGGTTCTTGGCCATGGCCTTCATGACCACCGCCTCCAGGGCGGGCGGTATCTCGGGGTCGATAACCGAGGGGGGGATGGGGTCCTCGCGAACCTGTCGGTAGGCCACGGTGACCGGGTTGGGGTCGTCGAAGGGGACCCGCCCGGTGAGCATCTCGTAAAGGACCACGCCCAGGGAATAGATGTCCGAGCGCCCGTCAACCGGGCCTCCCTGCGCCTGTTCGGGGGAGATGTACTGGGGCGTACCCATCACCACCCCCGTCTGCGTGAAGCCGCTGCCGTTGCCCTCCCGGGCGATGCCGAAATCCATAACCTTTACCTGGCCGATGCTGGTGAGGAAGATGTTGTGGGGCTTTATGTCCCGGTGAACGAGGTTGTGCCGGTGGGCGAACTGCAGGGCGGCGCATACCTCGGCGGTTATCTCCGCCGCCCGCTCCGGCAGAATGCGCCCCTCGTTGCGCAGTACCTCCTTGAGGTCACGGCCCTCCACGTACTCCATGACGATGTAGTAGAGATCACCCTCGTTTCCCCAATCGTAGATGTTCACGATGTTGGGATGGTTGAGGTTAGCAGCCGCCTGGGCCTCGTGCCGGAACCTCTGGATGTAGGCCGGGTCCGCGGCGTACTGGGGATGCAGGACCTTGACCGCCACCTCCCTCTCGAGGAGCAGGTCGTCGGCGAGATAAACGTCGGCCATCCCCCCGCTCCCCAGCTTCTCCTTCAGGCGGTAGCGTTGGTTGAATATCCTTCCCAGCATAGGACCTCCCGGCTGTCGAAGTTTCCGCGGATTTCCGAATCCCGCCGCTCCCGAACCGCCGTGCCCTTTCACAAGCCTTCGATGCGGTGCACGTTTCTAAGAGATAATTTCCATCGCCCCGCCCCAAATCCCTCCATGGCGGGAGAATTCGGGGCTTTCGCGCTCTCCGGCTTCGCCAGGAGAACGCCACGCCTACGTCATCCGTGGCTAAATATTTTGACGGCGTAGTGCACCTGCAGTTCCCTCCCTCACTGCGCCTTGCGATTGACCACCAGGTTCACCGCGTCGCCGCTGGAAAGCTTGGAACCATAGGGGGGATCGGTTTCCACTACGCGGTTCTCGCTGTACCCGGCGACTTCCTTGTAGGCGATCTCCCCCACCCGAAAGCCGCGGCTCTCCAGCACCGCGCGCGCGTCCTCCAGGGACAAGCCCACCAGGTTGGGAACGGTCAGAGGACCCAGGCTCTGGAGGACCTTGATCACCGTCTTTTTTTTGACCATTTCGCCCGGCTTGGGATCCTGGGAGATGACGTAATCCGCCTTGACCCGAGCGTCATAGTCCTTTCCCACCACCAGGAGCCCGAGGTCCCTTTCCGCGGCCATCCTGGCTGCATCCTCCACGCTCGCGTTGACCAGGTTGGGGACCTCCACCTTGGTGCCCCCGATGAAGAGAGAGAGAAGCCAGAGAACCAGGAGTGCCGCGGCCACCGTCAGCAGGCCGCCGCCCACCCATACCTGCCAGCGGCGCAGCCGGGGCAGCGGGATGGGAAGGGGCGTGGTCGGGGCGGCGGTTTCCTCCTCCGCCCTTTCCTCCTCTGGTTCCTCCGGGGGCAGGGGAGCCATGGGGAGCTCCTCCCTCAGGGAGGAGACGACGTCCCTGAGGGCATCTTCGGCGGTGGCAAAACCCTTGCCCTCCGCGCTCTTGAGACACACTTCCACGAACCTTTGGAGGCGCGGGGGAATCTCCCGGTCCCATCTCAACTTTCCCTTCCGGGCGTCCTCCAGCGCCTCCTGTTTGCTCCTGCTGGTCACGGAGCGGTAGATGAGATATCCCAGGTCCCGTATATCCCGCTTTATGTTCAGGAAAACGGGGAAGGGGCTTTCGCCCGCCCCCATGACCACCGGGAAACCGGGATCGGAGATCTTGGCCTTGCGGCCGGGGAAGATGAAGATGTGCCTCTCGTCCAGCGAACCGTGTGCCACCCCCTGTTTCTCCAGGTAGGCCAGGGTCCTGGAGATCTCCAGGGCGAAATACAGGGCCCCGAGGGGCTTCATCCTCTTCCCCGTCTCCAGTATCTCGTGAAGGGTACGGACTTCCACCAGCTCCTCGACCACGAAGGGGCGGTCCTCCTCCAGGCCGTAGTCCAGTACCCTCACCAGGCCGGGATGCCGGAGCCGGGTTGCCCGGTGAGCGGCGGCGCGGAATTGGTCGCAGAACTCGCGGTCGGAAAGAAGGTGGGGGAGGGGAAGCTTCACCGCCACCTCCCTTTCCTCGAGGAGATCGTAACCTCGGAAGACCTCCACGGTCCTTCCCAGAGCGATCCTCTCGTCCAGGCGGTAGCGCTTCCGGAGCACCCTGCCCCTCCAATCCGGGTATTTCTCGCTCATGAGCCCTTGCCCTCCATGTCCCGGAGGCATTCGTCATTCTCCCCGGTGGAGCCGGTATGGTCCCTTCTCATTAGCGTTCCGGGGGCACCCCACGGGTATTGTAATCCAGGAAACGGCTTCCGGCATATCGGCCCTATCGCCGCCCATTTTGTCGACCATGTATTGCGGATTGCACGTCCCTCCCTACTTCAAGGCGGCCCTGATGACCTCCCGGGCGATGGGAGCGGCCACCGAACCGCCCGCGCCGCCGCTGTTCTCCACCACCACCGCCACCACCACGCTGGGATTCTCCGCCGGAGCAATTCCCAGGAACCAGGCATGGGGGAGCTTGCCCTCCACCTCCGCGGTGCCCGTCTTCCCAGCCACGGTAACTCCCGAGATGGCCGCCAACGTCCCGGTCCCCTTCTCCACCACCGAGATCATCATCCCCAGTACCTCCGCCGCCGTATCGGCGGAGATGGGGGTCCTCCAAACCGAGGCGTCGTAGCGCTCGAGGATGGCCTCCCCCTTCCGGACTTCCTTGAGCAGGTGGGGGGTCATGATTTTCCCGCCGTTAGCCACCGCGCAACCCACCAGGCAGAGCTGAAGCGGGGTGAGGAGAATCTCTCCCTGGCCCGCCCCCGACCAGGCCAACTGCACGGCGTCCATTCGGCCGGAGGGTGGTATGCGCGAGGCAGACACGCCGGGAAGGTCAAGGGGAGGCACGGAGTTCAAACCGAAGGCCTCCGCGTATTTTACCAGGGTGGAGGCTCCCATCTTTACCGCCAGCTGGGCGAAGTAGGTGTTCACGGAGTAGGTCAGTGCCGTCTCCATGTCGATGCTCCCGAAGCTGCGCGGCGGACTCCCATAATTGGTGACCCGTGAGCCGCCCACCTCCCATACTCCCGGGCAGTCGAAGGCCGTTGAGGCGGAAAATCCCGCCTCCAGCCCGGCCGAGGCGGTAACCACCTTAAAGACCGACCCCGGGGTGTAAAGGCCGGCCGCCGCCCGGTTGAGGAGGGGGCTGTTGGTATCCCGGCTGTAGTTTTGCATGGCCTTCTCCGCGAGCGGCGTCCCGTCGGCGTCCCCCTCCTGGGTGACCAGGGCCTGGGGTTCGTAGGTAGGCCAGGAGTACATGGCCAGGACGGCGCCCGTCTTGGGGTTCATCGCCACCACCGCTCCCTTGCGTGAACCCAGGGCCTTGGCCGCCGCGGACTGGACCCCCGCGTCCAGGGTCAGGTAAACGTCGTTCCCCTCCCGCACGTCCGAGGTCATCTCCTCTACCCAGGAGCGGGGCGGTTTTCTTCCCAGCAGCTGCTCGTTGTACGCTTCCTCCAGGCCGGACCTCCCGAACTGGGGACTGTCGTAGCCCAGAATATGCGAGAAGAGGGAGCCCTGGTGATACCGGCGGCGGTAGGCGAAGGGCCCCTGGGCGGGCTCGCTCTCCGCCAGGACCAGGCCGTCGGAGGTGATTATCCTCCCCCGGGCTATCCCGTATTCCTCCACCAGGCGCCTCGTATTGGCAGGATTTTCCATAAGGTCCTTCTGCCCCCAGACCTGGAGGTAGCTCAAATTCACCACCAGGACCAGGGTAAGGGCGATGAAGAAGACCCCCAGGCGCCTAATCCCCTTCTGCAAGCTCCCCACCTCCCTCGGAAACGCATAGCAGCAGCCCAAGGAGCAGGAAGTTGCTCACCAGGGAGCTCCCCCCGTAACTCACGAAGGGCAGGGTTATTCCGGTGAGGGGCATGAGCCTGGTGACGCCGGCCATGATGATGAAGGACTGCAACCCCAGGACGGCGGTCAGTCCAACCGCCAGGAGCTTGCCGAAATCGTCCGCGCAGCGCAGGGCCAGGTGAAGCCCCCGCCCACAGAGCACCAGGTAGAGCAGGGCCAGGGCCGCCGCCCCCAGCAGCCCCAGCTCCTCCCCGATCGCGGCGTAGATGAAATCGGTCTCCGCGAAGGGTATGAGCCCTGGACTTCCCCGGGCCAGCCCGGCCCCCGAAAGGCCTCCCTCGGCGAAGGCGAAGAGGGACTGGGCTATCTGGTAGCTCTCGTCGCCTATGGTCTCCGGGTTCAGGGGATCCATCCAGGTCTCCACCCGGGTCCGCACGTGCCCGAAGAGGAAAAAGGTGAGGGTGGCCCCGGCCAGGAAGAGAAGCAGGCCGGCAACCACGAAGGCCGCCCTCCCGGTGGCTACGTAGATGACCGCCAGGAAGATGCCGAAGAAGAGGAGGGAGGACCCCAGGTCGCGCTGGAAGATGAGCAGAAGGAGGGAGAGGGCCCACATGGTCAGGAGCGGTCCCAGGTCCCGTGGGCGGGGCAGGTGCACCCCGGCCACCACCCGGCCCGCCCCGGCGATGAGCTCCTTCCTCTCCGCCAGGTAAGCGGCGAAAAACACGGCCAGGAGGATCTTGGCCAGCTCCGAGGGCTGGAAGCGCAGGGGCCCCAGGATCAACCACAGCCTGGCCCCGTTGACCTCGCGACCGAAGAAGATCGTGGACAGGAGCAGCGCCAGTCCCAGGACGGCCAGGGTGTAGCGGTAATTCTTCAAGGACCGGTAATCGCGCAGCAGGGCCACCATAAGGAGCATGAGGGCCGCTCCCACCCCCAGCCAGATGAGCTGCAGGCGGGCCATGTGCGGGTTGAGGCGCAGGAGCATGATCAGGCCCACGCAAGTCAGGGCGGCGACCAGCGGGAGGAGCAGCGGGTCGGCCTGGGGGCGGAGGAAGCGCAAAACCAGGTGGGCCAGGAGGAAGACCGCCGTACAGACGAGGGGATAGACCAGGTGACCGGGGACCGGAGCACCGTCGCGGGTCAGGTCCAGGGAAACCCACCCCAGGAAGGGAAGGGGCAGGATAACGGCCAGGAGAAGCGCTTCCTTCCACCTCGGACTCAAACCCATCTCTCACCCTTCCTCGCTGCTCCGCTCGGAGCCCTTGCCTTTCGGCCTCACCTCGCCGTCATGTGCCGCCGGCATATGGTTCAACCTCCCCTCCCGAAGAGGCGCCGCCGCCACCGCGCCGCCGGGCTCTCCTTCCCCCGCTGCGGCCCCGCGTCCTCCGGGGTGAAGAGAGACCCGTCGCCCTCCTCCAGGTCCACGAGGACCACGGTCACGTTATCCTCACCGCCCCTTGCGTTGGCCTCCTCGATAAGCCTCCGGGCGCACTCCTCCGGGTCCTCTTCCTGGAGCAGGCGGGCCAACTCGTCGTCCTCCAACTGGGAGGTCAGGCCGTCCGTGCATAAAAGGATGCGATCACCGGGCCGCACGTCCACCCTGACCAGGTCCGCGGCCAGGTTCACCGACAATCCCAGGGCCCGCAATATCACGTTGCGCCTGGGATGCCGCCTGGCCTCGCGCGGGGTGAGAAAGCCCTCCCTGACCATCTTCTCTACCAGGGAATGGTCGCGGGTGAGGGGATTGAGGCCTCCCTCCCTGAGGAGGTAAGCGCGGCTGTCGCCCACGTGCCCCAGGTAGGCGCCGTTTTCCAGCAGCAGCACGGTAAAGGTGGTGCCCATCCCCCTGAGCTCCGGGTCACCCTCGGCCATCTTCAGGACGACGCGGTTGGCGGCCTGCAGGCAGCAACGCAGCCGCCGCAGGGGATCCGCGCCGCGGTTCTCCCTTTCGCAGCGCAGGAATTCCTCCACCGCCGCGAGGCTGGCCACTTCCCCCGCCCGATGGCCTCCCATGCCGTCGGCCACGACGAACAGGCGCCCGTCGGCGTGGAAAAAATCCTCGTTCCTGTCCCGCACTCTTCCCACATCGCTAAGGGCGGCGTAACGCATGGCGCCCTCCCTCGTTTCCCGGTCCGAAATCAGCAGGCCCGGCCGGCCTCCTTCACCATTCCGCGGGCGCGCCCGCCGGACGAGAATCAGGCCCTGAACTCCATCAGGGTGCGACCCACCTTTATCCGGTCGCCGACGCGCAGCTCGATGGGATAATTGATGCGCCTTCCGTTCACGTAGGTTCCGTTTGTGCTTCCCAGGTCCTCCACGTAGTAGCGGTCCTGCAAGGCGTAGATCCTGGCGTGAAGGTTGGAAGCGAACTCGTCCTCCAGGCAGACGGCGCACTCCGGGGATCGCCCTATCACCAGTTCTTCCTTTATTTCCCATTCCCTGCGTCCCCGCCGACCTTCCCCGCCCAGGAGGACCAAGGCGGCGCGGCGCCCTTTCCTGCGGGGCAGGGAGCGTTCCCGCGCCGGGAGCCTCGGGGCCACGGGGTTGAGTTCCCGGTAGATGACCCTGATCACCAGGACGAGGAAGAGGTAGAGCAGGGCCAGGAAAAGATACCTCAGCGAGATGTAGACTATTTCCGGCAAGGCCATCCCCTTCCCGAAAATACCTTCTTTCCTGCCGGGGCGGTCTTCCGCCCCACTTCCGGAGCGCGGGCCGTCACGTCCTCGCCGCCGCCGGCGATCAGCGAACCCAGCCCCTCATGGCGGTTCTATTCCAGGCTGAACTCCATCCTTACCCCGCCCATGGATATGACGTCCCCGTCCTCGAGCAGCCTCTCTTTTATCCGCCGTTCGCCGACCAGAGTGCCGTTGGTGCTTCCCAGGTCCCGCAGCACGTATCCCTGCGGACCCCTCTTGATCTCCGCGTGGAATCGCGAAACCCGTGGATCCGACAGGACGAGGTCGTTCTCCTCCGCCCTGCCGATGCGCAGGCGCGGCCTTTCCAGCCGGATGGTGGAACCGGCGTGCCCGCCGGAAAGTATCCTCAGCACGCCCGTACCCTTCTCGGGGCGGGGCGCAGCCGTAAATCCCGGCGCCGCCCTCCGTTCCTCCGGAGCCGCTCCCTCCTCGAAGGAGGCCTCCACCCGAAGTTCGCCCATCCCCAGGGCCTCGTCCCGCGCGAAGCTCAGGCGGGGCCTGGTGGCGAAATGATAGTCCCTGCGGTTGGCATAGTCGATGACCAGGCTCTCCATCTCCTTGCCCAGGGTCTCCAGTACCCCTTCCAGGTGATCGTAATCCACGGGGCCCAGGCGGACCAGGAAACGGTTGGGAGCCAGGGTTTCGTTCACCCCGAGCACCCTTTCCTCGTCCATCTCCCGGAGAACGCGGCGCGCTATCTCCAGGGGATGCACCCTTCCCTTGAAGATCCTGGTAAAAGGCTCCTCGAAGGCCCTTTCCAGGCTTTTCTCGAAGCGCCTCAGAAGACCCATCACTCCACGCCCTTCAGGAGATCCTCCACCTCCGCGGCGCGCAGGGGAAATCTCGCCGTTTCCACCGCGGCCAGGAGCAGCGACAGGGAGGCGAGGATGACGGCGCGCCAGAACCCACCCCCGAAGAGGTAGAGAAATATCCCCAGCACCGAGGACATGCTCGCCCCCACTCCCTGCAGCCCGAACACCCCCTCGGCGTAGGTCCAGGCCTTCTCGCCCCGTCCAACATATGGAAAAACTTTCCACAGCCGGCGGTAAAGGTAGAGGGTGAAAAAGGCCCAGGCGGCCAGCCCCGCCGCCGCCAGCCCCGCCGCCGCCAGGTTGAGGGTGAGCCGATTCACGTGGGCGCCTTCCGCCTTCCATGGGGAAAATTCCATGAACGCCATGAAGGCCAGGAGCACTACCGGGATGCCCCAGGCAATAAGGCACATCCTCGTGAAGACCCTTTTCTTCCCGTTTTCCATGGACCAATCACCGACCGTCGCCCAATTTCCCCGCGGCCAAGTGCATTATACCAGCCGTCCACAGCGGCTTAAAAACGAGCCGTGCACTGCCGATAAGTTATGCGGCGGAGTTAGCGGTGCCGCAAATTACCGTCTTCGGTGTTGCGGGGAACGCGCCCGGGCTGCGGCGCGAAAGGTCATCCCGCTGGGTGATAGAATTATTTTATAAGGTGGGACGTTAAGCCCTGGAGGTGGCGGCCATGGAATGTCCTTTCCACGCCGGAAGCGAGGCGATAACCTCTTGTGCGCAGTGCGACACGCCCATTTGCCCGCTCTGCGCCTCGGAGACCAACCAGGTACTGCTCTGCCTGAACTGCTATCGCTCCCGGGTCGAGGAGCTCAGCGTCGCCCTTAGCAGTACCCCGGTACGCCTGGCCAAGGAAAGGAAGAAGGAAAAAGCCAGGATGTTCTCCAAGCGCGTCAAAGCGGCTACCGCCGTCGAGGTACCTCCAGCCGAGGTGGAGGCCGCGGAGGTCGCCGCCGCCCCGGCGGAGGTTCCCCTGAGCAAGAAGGAGCTGGCCCGCCTGCGCAAGGAGGAGGCCAAGCGCCTGAAGATGGAGAAGAAGCTGGCCAGGCGGGCCAAGCGGGCCAAGGCGGAGGTCGAGGCGGAGGTCGAGGCGGAGGTCGAGGTGGAGGCCGCCGCCCCGGCGGAGGTTCCCCTGAGCAAGAAGGAGCTGGCCCGCCTGCGCA
>JASEFK010000011.1:0-31137 GCA_030019255.1 Actinomycetota bacterium | reverse complement strand
GGCCAGGCGGGCCAAGCGGGCCAAGGCGGAGGTCGAGGCGGAGGTCGAGGCGGAGGCCGCGGAGGTCGCCGCCGCCCCGGCGGAACCGGCACCCTTCATCCAGCCTCCGGAGGAACCGCCGCCTCCGGCACAGGAGGCCAAACCCGAACCCTCTCCCGGTCCCCTGCCGGATATCACCTTCGAATTCCCCCTGGAACCGGAAAAAGAAGGGGTGAAACTTCCCCGCCTCGAGGACCGGCTGGAATTCCTCCCGCCCCTCGAGGAGAAGGAAGAGGAACTGCCTCCCGGACTGGAGCCCCCGGAGGGTTTCTTCGATTGACCGGAGTAGCTCAGTGGCGCTCCCTTCGTAGGCGCGCCCTCCACCTGTCCATCTGGGAAGCCCAGGGCGAGTATCTTTCGCCCCCTACGACGGCGGTGCGCAGCGACGCAAGGAACCCATCCTTGTCGGTAAATTCTTCCATCTCCACGTACACCAGTCCCACGTGGTCGGCCTTGTGGGCATCGCTTCCGGCCGTGGCCGGAAGGCCCAGGCTCTCCGCGAACCGCGCCGCCCTCCCGTTGGCGCCGGGGTAGCGGGGCTTGCCGTTCAGGACCTCGAGGGCGTCTATCTCACTCGCCAACTCCCGGAGGCGCCGTGCGGTCATACGCCTCAACTTGACGTAATCGAAGGGGTGGGGAACGATCACCACTCCCCCCTGTTCGTGGATGCGGGCCATCGTCTCCGGGGCGGAAAGGCCGGGAGGCACGTCCTCCTCCAGGAAAAGGCCGATGATCTCCCCCTCCGCCGACCTTATCTCCGAGCCGGGTACGATCAGGAGCTCCGGCAGCTCAGCGGCGAAGGTCAGTCCCCCGCGCACGGCGTCGTGGTCGGTCACCGCCACGCCGCCCAGGCCCCGGCGCCGGCAGGCCTCCAGCAGCCCCGGAGGGTCGATGGAGCCGTCGAAGGAGTATACCGTGTGCACGTGAAGGTCCAGCCTTATCCTCACCTCTTCCTCCCGTCGTCAGGCGCGCAGAGGGTACGACTTCTCTTGAAACAACCTATATACTTCGGGGACCGTGCGGTATTCCTCCACGGAGCCCGGAAATGCCTTTCATTCTTTACACCCCGGTCCTCGGCCAAAGCACGGAAAAGAACTTTTTTCAAGTCAGCGGTGTTCGTCGGGAACCTTACAGTATTTCTCGATGGACTCCACCAGCTTCCTCATCCCCGCCGGGTCGAGGAAATACACGCTGGCCCCTCCCGCCGCCCCCGTCCTCCCGGGCGCCACCCCTCCCTGCACGTCCACCACCGGGAAGGAGGCGAACTCCCGCGCCAGGCGGATTAGTTCGTCCCGGGTGAGGTCGGTGTCCAGGGAATCCAGGGCCGCGTACAAAAACCAGGCCGCCCCCGGGTAGCCGGCCATCTTCTTCCCCTGGTAAAGCGCCTGGATGATGAGGCGCTGTTGCTGGCGCACCCTCATCAGGTCTCCCTGGGGATAATCGCGGGACCTGGCCATGATCAGGGCCTGGTTCCCGTCGAGCACCTGGCTTCCTGCGGCGATGTTTCCCAGCTTGGGATCGGATATGGGTTTCTCGAGCGTTATGGGAATCCCGCCGAAGAGGTCCACCAGCCACCGGAACTCGTCGAAATCCAGCGCCAGGTGGCGGTCCATCCTCATTCCGGTCACCTCCTCCACCGTGCGGCGGGCCAGCTCGGCTCCCCCCAGGGCGTAGGCCTCGTTTATCTTGCTCCTCCCATGCCCGGGGATATCCACGTAGGAATCCCGAGGAATGGAGAGCAGGCAGGCCTTCTGGCGATCGAGGTCCAAGTGGACCACCATGATCACGTCGCTCCTGCGGTTGCCCTCCTCCGGCCTTCCCAGGCCATGGTCCAGGCCCAGGATAAGTACGTTGAGGGTCCGGTAGGGGAACGGGCCGGGTTCCGGGAAGAGAGGGGGATCGACCACGCCCGGGAAGGGGCCCGGAGATACCGCTTCCTTCCCCTTCCCCCACAACCAGTCCCAGGGGTCAAGCAGCAGGAAGGCGCAACCCGCTGCAGCCAGCAGGCTTAAGGAGAGCAGCAGCGCCCTCAACCATCTCCTCTTCCTCAGCCTTTCCAGTTCCACCCACCTCCTGTCTGCTTCGCCAAGAAACACACCGGGACAAATACTAAGACAACTCCTTCGCTCCCGCCATACTGACCACTGAGAAACGTTTATACATGCATGCTATCCCGGGGCGGTGAATGGGCATGCGTTTTCCACGACTGTATAATAGGCATGTTCCCTGGTCGAAGCTCACGGGGAGGCGGGAAGCTTATGCTCGACTGGCTGCTCAACCTGGATTACACCCTCTTCCGGTACATAAACGGACTGGCCGGTAAAAACGTCCTGCTCGACTCATCCATGAAAGCCTTCTGCAATGACCACCTGGTCCCCTTCACCCTGGGTTTCCTGGTCCTGGTCATGACCCTGAAAGGCAGGTGCCGGAAGGAGGACCGGGAGAACCTGGCGGCGGTGATACGCGTGTTCCTCACCGTGGCCCTCTCCGCCGCCTTGATGCAGCTGGTGATCACCCTGGTTCACCGGCCGCGCCCCTTCGTGAACCACGAGGTCAATCTTCTCTTCTACAAGCCCGTGGACTGGTCCTTCCCCAGCAATCCGGCCACGGCCACCTTCTCCTTCTTCTTCTCGGCCTGGTTCTCGGACCGCAGGTTCTCCTGGTATTTTCTGCCACCCGCCTTTCTCATGTCCTTCGCGCGGGTGTACTGCGGGGTCCACTACCCGGGGGACGTGCTGGCCGGCATCCTCCTCGCCCTCCTCAGTGCCTGGATGGTGCACCGGCTGCGCTTCCTCAGCCGGCCCTTCGTATCCGTGGCCTTGCAGCTGGAAAGTCGCCTGCGTTCGGCATCAAGCTTGAGGGAGTGAAAGGTGAACGAGGTATTCCACGAGGACATACTGGAGACCTTCATCTTCTGCTTCCTGGCCTCCCTGGGCATCATCCAGGTGATGGCCGCCCGGAAGGGCTGGCACGGGCTCTCCATCTACGGAGGCCGGATCAAGGGGAACGTCAACCGGGCCCTGGGGGCGGCCCTCGTCATCTTCGCCTACGCTTGGTATTTCAGCGATCCCCTGCACCGCAACGTGCGCAACATCGAGGCCCTCATGAGCATGGTCTGCCTGATACTGGGCATCCTGGCCGCGGCGGCCTTCTCCTGCCTCGCCGCCTCCCTTTCCGA
The DNA here is from genome assembly GCA_030019255.1 of Actinomycetota bacterium. Classification (NCBI taxonomy): domain Bacteria; kingdom Bacillati; phylum Actinomycetota; species Actinomycetota bacterium. The sequence goes on along the minus strand of JASEFK010000011.1, from coordinate 27,920 downwards.
GTCCCTGCGCCGCCTGCGCCGCGGGGGTAGCAAGGGTGGGGCGGAGGCGGGGGATGGACCGGACCGCGAGGTGTCCCTCCCCGGGGGCACGGCGCTCCTCCACGGGGGTACGGACGGCGGGGGAGCGGAAAGGCGCCTGGTCATCGTGGGCGAGCCCGGTGGCTTGAGCCGACGCTTGGTTCGACTCCTGGTACGTTCCCTCCCCGAGGGCACGGCGGCGGTCTCTTTATGGACCCGGGATTTTTTGCCCGCGGAGGGGAAGGAGGAAAGCGAGGCCTCGGAGATGCCACTTTCGCGGATACTGCGGGAAACGGAGGAACGTAGGCTATTCGTATTGGAGGGGAGCATCTTTCTGGGCCTGGGATGGGGAGCCGACCAGCTCCTGGCGGCCCGCAGTTTCGTGGAACGGAGCTTCCGCCCCGCCTCGGTGGTGGCCCTGTCCCCCGTCCTTCCCGACCGGGAGAACATTAATCTGGGGGACTCCTTCCGCTCCAATACCCCCTGGGACGTGCTGAGGGTGCTGGTTGGCACGAGGCCCTGGCGGGAAGGCAGCTTCCGCTCTATACTGCGGGTCTGGGTCCCGGCCTGTGCCCTCTGCATCCTGGTAGCCACCGCGCTGACCGCTTCCCTGCAGCTGCGGTGGTGGTTTCTCTCCGGTCCCCTGGGAGGGATTATTGCCTCCCTGTGGGTCGCCTATTACCTGGACCGGGCCTTGCAGAAGAGGAGCGCCGCGCCCCCGCGGGAGGATTGGGAGAGGAGGATGGCCGGCCGGCTCTCCGGCCTGGAACTCTCGGGATGGGACTGCCCCCTCACTGTGGTCCTCACCAGCGACCAGGCGAGGGAGGACAGCGGCCGTCCCGGCGCGGGCTTCCCGCCGGCAGGGGAAAACCGGCTGGTATGGAGGAACGCGCTACGCGGCAAGCTCCTCCTGGACCGAGAAAACGCTAAACGCCTGGCCTCACTGCTCTTTCCCCGGGACGCGTACGGCATGCCCCGCAAGGGTTGAAGGCACGGTTCCGCAATCCACACGGGCGCAACCCGAGTTCTCGCGAGAAAGGAAGGTCTCGGGAGAAGGAGCCGGGGTCGAATCACGCGCCCCGCGCTCAACCCCGACCGGAGATCATGACCCCCTCCACCACCACGGTCGGCGCCCCCAGGCTTCCCTCGAAGGGCAAAAAGCGGAGATCCTCCCCCACGGCCACCGTGTGGCGCAGAAAGTCCAGGGCCTTTCCCGCCAGGGTGATCTCCCGAAGAGGCTGTTGCAACTCCCCGTTTTTTATACGCAGGCCCAGGGCCCCCAGGGAGATCTCCCCGCTCACCGGGTTGGCCCCGGCGTGGGCGCCCACCACCTGCAGGATGAGGACGCCGTCCCCCACTCCACGCACCAGCTCCTCGCGGGTTCCCCTGCCCGAGCGCAGGAAGAGGTTGGTGGCCCCCACCCGGGGACGCTCCCGGAAGGAGGCACGGGTGGCATTGCCCGTGCTCTCGGTGCCGGAACGGGAGGCGGTGTACATGTTGTGCATGTAGCCGGCAAGGACGCCCTCGCTGATGAGCTCCTTCCGGCGGGAAGGCACCCCCTCGTCGTCGAAGGGAGCCGTGGAGGGCCCACCCGGCAGCAGGCCGTCGTCCACCACCGTCACCAGTGAGGAGGCCACTCTCTCCCCCTGCCTTCCGGCTAAGAAGGACCGCCCCTTGAGGACCGCCTCGGCGGAAAGCGCCGCGGCCAACATGCCCATGAACTCCGCGGTCACCATGCTATCCAGCACCACCGTGGTCCGCCGCGAGGGCATGCTCCTGGAGCCCAGCAGGCAGAGAGCCCTGTCTGCGGCCTCGCCGGCCACGCGCTCCAGGTCAAGGTCGGAGGGCTTGACCCCCAGGTCGAAGGAGAAGCCGGTCTGCGACTCCTCCCCCTCCTCGGCGATGGGGAAGACGTAGCAGTGGCAGTCCGTGGAACGGTAGGAACCGGCGACCCCCAAGCTGTTGGCCACCGCGACCTCGGAGACGGTGTCGGCGTAAACCGCCGTCTCCACCCGCTTTATTCGGGGGTCGCGCGATATGGTAATTTCTTCCAGTTCGAGGACTAGCTTCACCTTGTCTTCCGAGGGGGTCTCCTCCACCTCGGGGTGATAGATACCCAGGTCCCCGGGGAAAGGCCTGGCGCCGGGGAAGGGGAGCCGGTTGTGCTCGTCCGGGGTGCTGAAGAGGGCGTTGGCGGCGGCCTCCTCTATCGCCTTCGCGCACTCCTCCCAGCCGAAACCGGTACAGTAGGCGTATCCCAGCCTTCCCTCCTTCAGGACCCTGACCCCCACCCCCCGGGAATGCGCGTAGCGCAGGGATTCCACCCCGCCCTGAAACGCCTTGACCGTCAGGCCGCGGTGCTCCTGGGCGTAGAGCTCGAGCTCCGCTCCCGCTCCCACCAGGCCGCGGCCCCTCTCCACCCATTCCTCGAGCAGGGCACGAAGATCCAGGCGCGCTTCCACTCAGATCACCTCCGTGGTTCCCCCGACCACCAGCTCCCGCACCCGCAGGGTGGGCTGCCCGGTGCATACCGGCACCGCCTGTCCTTCCTTCCCGCACATACCGGTGTCGAAGTCCAGGTCCTCCCCCACGGCGTCGATGTCCAGGAGCACGCGGGGACCGTTCCCGATGAGGGTGGCTCCCTTCACCGGTTCGGCCACCTTACCCTTGCGGATCATGTACCCCTCGGTCACGGCGAAGATGAAGTCCCCGGTGACCGGGTTCACCTCTCCTCCTCCCAGCTTGCGGGCGTAGAGGCCCAGTTCGGTGTCGGCTATGATGTCCTCGACGCGGTCCCCGCCCGCCTCTATGTATGTGTTGCTCATGCGGGGTATGGGGACGTGACGGTAGGACTGCCGGCGCCCGTTTCCGGTGGGCTCGGTGCCGTCCCGCAGGGCCCGCTTGCGGTCGTTGATGTAGCCCACCAGCACCCCCTCCTTGATGAGCGGCGTGCGGGTCGCTCTCACCCCCTCGTCGTCGTAACCGAAGGAACCCCACCGGTTGGCCAGGGTGGCGTCGTCGTAGGCGGTAACCAGGGGGGAAGCCACCTTCTGGTCCAGCCGCCCCGCGAAGACCGAGGCCTTCTTGTATATGGCGTCCGCCTCCAGGCCGTGCCCGCAGGCCTCGTGGAAGAGGACCCCTCCCGTGCCGTTGGCGATAACCACGGCCATGGGTCCGGAGGGGGCGGGCCGTGCCTCCAGCATGGTCAGGGCTTGCAGGGCGGCGGCGCGACCGACTTCTTCGGGTGGAAATTCCTGGAACAATTCGTATCCTCCCAGTATGCCCGGGCTTTCGTGGCCGGTTTGGATCTCCCCCTCGTGGGCGGCCACCGCCTGCACCACCATGCGCACGCGCATCCGGAGGTCGGTGACCACCTCGCCCAGGGAGTTGGCGATTAACACCTCCTGGCGGGCGTCTCCCAGGACCACCACCACTTGGACGATACGCGAGCCGGCCTCGCGCGCCGCCTGGTCGGCGCGGTGGAGAAGCTCCACCTTTCGCTCCCGGGGGAACTCGTCTATGTCCAGGCGGGCGGGGTGCTCGTAGCGCTCCGGCAGGCGCCGCAGCGGCTTCTCCAGGTCCACCGCCTCCGCTTTTCCCGCCTTCGCGGCGGCGGCGGCAACACGGGCGGTCTCCTCCAGGGCGGTGGGTGACAGGTCGTTGGTATAGGCGTAGGCCACCGACTCACCGTAAATGACGCGGATTCCCGCGCCCGTCTCCCAGCCGGAAGCGTTCTCCTCCACCTTGCCCTCCTCCAGGCGCAGGTTGTACCCGCTCCTGCGCTCCGCGAAGAGCTCGGCGAAATCCCCTCCCCGGGACAGGGCGACCTTTAACACCCGGGCAGCAACATCTTGGTCCACAAGAGACATGACCACCTCCGCATATCCGACTCCGAAATCGCGTCTGGATCTCCCGCACTCTCGAGATCACTCACCGTTCTACCAACAACTACCAGGCCGCCATTAACCCGAAACCGCACCCGTACCACCTGCTTTCCCCTTCCCCGGGCGCGGAGGCACCAGTTCACGGTTCATCCGTTTTCGGAACCTGGCAAGGACACATCCGACGGTCGGGGTTGCCGAACACAGCGCTCATTATAACCGGGAGGAGCGTTTCACGCCTTCCTGGAACACCATGACCGAAAACCAGGAGACGACTTCACCGGGACACGAAGAATCGCATACCGCGGCGCTCATTCATTCTCCATGTCGCTATCCGGTTTTTCCTCCTCCCGCGGCATCTCGAAACTGACGACCGCTCCTCCGCCGGGCCGGTTCTCCGCCCATATTCTTCCCCCGTGGGCCTCCACCAGCTCCCGGCAGATGAAGAGGCCCAATCCCACCCCAGAATAGGGTCGCTTTATGGAGGCATCCACCTGGTAGAAGCGGTTGAATATGCGCTTCAACTGCGAGGGCTCGATACCGATTCCCCGGTCCAGGACCCTCACCCGTACGCGATCTCCCACCGCTCGGCCCTCTATGCGTATCTCGCCCTTGCCCTCGGAGAACTTGGCGGCGTTGGAGACCAGGTTGGTGAGAACCTGTTCCATGCGGCGGGCGTCGGCCTTCACCAAGGGGAAGTCAGGGGAGAAATCCACCACTAAAGGCTGGTCCGGGTTCTTCGCCGCTTGCTGGGAGGCCACCTTGCGCGCCAGTCCCTCGAGGTCGCATTCCTCCCTGTGGAGCCTTACCCTTCCCATCTCCAGCAGGGAGATGTCCAGGAGCTCGTCCACCAGCCTGGATAAGAACTCGGTCCTGTCCAGGATGACCTGGAGGCACTGCAATTCCTCCTCGTAGGTCAGACTCTCGTAGTAATCGCGGATGGTCTGGGCGTAGCCGCTGATGAGGGAAAGTGGTTGCTTGAGCTCGTGGGTCATCGTGGAGATGAAGTTGGACTTCATCTCGTCCAGGGAACGCAGCTCCCGGTTGGCCCTCTCCAGCTCCTCCACGTGTTCCTGAAGCTCGCGGTAGAGTATGGCATTTTCCAGGGCGGTTCCCACCTCGTCGGCCAGGGCGGAGAGAGTGCGCCGGGATTCTTCCCCCAGGTGCAAGGCGGAGGTGGAGGCGGCGCAAATGAGACCCAGCGTCCTCTTGGCGGAGCGTAGTGGGAGAAGGACCGCCGAACCCGCGGGAAACAATCTCGCGAGCCCGGAAACATCTGCTATTTCACCGACCTCCAGGAAAACGGCCTCCCCGCCGGCGAGGACCTCGCCCAGCGGGCCCTCCCCGGCGGTGAACCGCTCCGGGAGCCTGCCCGTCTTACCGGCCGGCGTGCGGCGGTAAAGCAGGTTGAAGCTATCCCCTGTTGCCAGGTAACACCATCCCATCTCGCAGGAGGCGAAATCCATGACCGCCTGCAGGGCCTTCTGAAGGATCTCGTCCGGGTCCCGGGAACCGCGCAGGGAGAAAATCATTTCGTAAAGGGTGCGCAGCTCGGCGGTCCTCTGGCGCACCTTCTCCTCCAGCATGAGGTGAGAGCTCTGCAGGGCATCGGCCATGCGGTTGAAGCTGGCCACCAGGCCCTGCAGTTCTTCGCTCCCCCGGATTTCCACCCGGAAATCCAGGTCTCCCAGGCCCAGCTTGTCGGCTGCCTCCCGCAGCTGCCGCAGGGGGCGGGCTATCATGCGCGCTAAGATAATGGCGGCCAGCATGGAGACCAGGGCCATTCCGGCAACGATGTATATGACGAGGTTACGAAGGCGGGTGAGGTCAGCGAAGGCCTTACCGACGTCCTCCTCCACCAGGATGCCCCATCCCGTCTCCGGGAGGTGGAAATATCCGCCCAGCACCTTGTGCCCGGCATAATTGCGGTACTCGGCCACCCCGTTTTCCCCTTCCGTCACCCGGCGCACCCCCTCGGTATCCAGGGGTTCGCCCAGGATCTCCAGGCCCATCTCCGGGCGGGCGCGAGGCGGACGGGTGATGAGTCGGCCCTCGGCGTCCACCAGGTACACCTCGCCGGATATCCCCACCGTGAGGGAGCCCAGTTCGCCGCTTATCCCCTCGGGAGTCAGGTCCCCGACCAGGACGGCGATCACCTCACCGTTTATCACGATGGGGGCGGCCACGGTCATCAGGTACTCGGTCTGCGTGCCCTCTCCCTCCCTGCGAAAGGGGACTATCCTCACCTCCTCCGGCTGCAGACCGCTTATGCCCTCCTCCACCCGGCCCCGGTAGGCGGGATCGGTGCTCCCCAGGAAGAAACCGCCGGGATGAAAGAGGTTGATTCTCTTGAAGCCGGGGACCTTCACCTGCTGCCCGGCCAGGGCAGACCTCAACGCCTGGGGAGCGGGGTTCACGGCGTACAGGCCCGCGGCTACCTCGGCCAGCACCCGCATCTCCATCTTCAGGGTGGGAATCCAGACTCCCTCCAGGATCCTCCGCACGTCGTTGCCTACCCCGGCGACGTCCTTCTCCGCCCGGTCCTTGAGCATGGAGCGGGCCACGACGTAGGAGGCCACCCCCGCGGAAAGTCCGGCCAGCAGCCCGGACAGCATGACGGCCAGGAATATCCTCCCTCTAAGGCTGGCGAAAATCCTCCGCAGGATGCGCATCCCGATCCTTTCACCTGAAATCCGGACCTGCAAACGGAGAAGTCGCTGGTTACGCGGGTCCGGGATCCTCCCTTAAAGGCAGACCTTCCTTTCCTCGAACGCTCACCCGGTGCTTAGGCACAGCCGATCTGCCCCCACGCCTCGCCCGGCCTGCGCGCCCTTCACCAGATAGATTATATCCTGCGGCGCGGATAACCCAGCTTTGCGCAGCTTCCTCCACCCCTTCACCACCCTTCTTCCAGCTGGGATAATCTAAGTACAACTGGGGCAAGCAGGATGGGGACCAACCCTGAACGGAGCCGCGCCCACAAAGGGCGCAGGCGCTGGGGAGGAGACCCTGAGCAACTTCCCCATGGGGAGCTCGAAATCCCTTAAGAACCGGGTGCCTGGGGAACGCCTCCGGATGCCGAAAGGGGACATCGAGATGAAGCCGGCGAAAGCTGAACTGCGGGTGGGAACCTCGGGATGGCACTACGCGCATTGGCGGGGCGTATTCTATCCGATCCAGCTTCCCACCCGCGAGTGGCTGGGCTTCTACGCCTCCCACTTCGACACCGTGGAAATAAACAACTCCTTCTACCGCCTTCCCGCCCTGGAGACCTTCGCCGTGTGGAGGGATGCCGTCCCGGAGGGCTTCCTCTTCGCGGTGAAAGCCAACCGCTTCATCACCCATGTCAAGAGGCTCCGGGATCCGCGGGAAGCACTTACCAATTTCTTCCGGAACATGGACGGGTTGAGGGAAAAGACGGGACCCATCCTCTTCCAGCTCCCTCCCCGGTGGAAGGCCGACCCGGAACGCCTGCGCGGGTTCATACGCGCGCTTCCGCCCGGCTACCGGTACGTCTTCGAGTTCCGTGACCCCTCCTGGTTCGCTCCCGAGATCTACCGCATCCTGGAGGATGGGGGATGCGCCCTGTGCTCCGCCAGTTCCCCGAGCTTCCCCGAGGCCAGGGTGGAGACGGCGGACTTCGCCTTCTTCCGCTTTCACGGCGGGAAGGTGCTCTACGGTTCCAAGTACTCCACCGAGGAGCTCGCGGAGTGGGCCGACTACGCCCGCCGCCTGTTGAAGGAGGGGATGGACGTATACGCCTACTTCAACAACGACGCCTTCGGTTACGCCGTGGAGGACGCCCTGGCCTTCCGTACCTTGGTCCAGGCTTGAGCCTCGCGCGGCCTTTCCAGACCGATGGGTCGATGTTTGAGTCGGGAGCGCTTACCAGGAAGAGATACAGGCCGGCACTTTATTCTTATTATAACTATATAACTAAACCCGGCGATTCTCGGCCCCGGCAGCGCGGCACGGAAACCCCGTGAAAAGCCTCTACACGGCCTTTCCCGGACGCGGAAAGCCACGGTTGTTATAAGCGTCCACGCCGGGACTTTTCAAGAAAGCGGTCGAAGGCTCCCTTCCGCTTCCGGAAAACAAGCGCCGGTCGCGCCGCCGGTGCTGGCCTGCCGCCTCAGGCCTTCCGGGCCAGGCTGCGACCCAGCTCCTCTAAGCGCGCCACGTCCTCGGGCGAGACCTGCGGCCCCTTCCACAGGCTAAGGGGGGCTCCCGCCTTGACCGCCACCCCGCGCAGCACAACCTTGGCCCCCCGCCGGCGCAGCAGTCTCCGCAGGCGGCGCAGGGTGGCCTTCCCACGGAAGCCGGCATAGGCGCTGAAGACGGTGGCCTTCTTGCCCTTGAGGGCCTTGCGGTCCAGCCCCTTTATGAACTTCTTCACCACCCGCGCCGGTCGGGCTCCCCGCGTTGGACTGCCCACGGCCAATATGGAATATTCTTCCAATTCATCCGGCCGTGCCTCGGAGACGGGTTTAACCGTCACGGTCACCTTGCCCGCCTCCAGTCCCCTGGCCACCGCCTCCGCGGCCTCGCCGGTATGCCCGGTCTTGGTGTGGTAGATTATCAGCGCTTTTTTGCTCTTCCCGAACATGTGACCCTCCTCCTTAACTCAACGGGTCGACCCTCCCAGGTACGCGGAAATTAATAATACCCCCGGGCACGGCGGCCAAACCATCCCGGTTAAGCTGAACCGGGTCAGGAGTATTCCCGACCCGGATCCCCTTTTTCCTGCAGGGGAAGGGAGAAGGCCACCACCGCCCCCATCCCCTCCTCGTCCTCCACCCATACCCGGCCCCCGTGGGCTTCCACGTAGGTGCGCACGATGTAGAGGCCCAGGCCCAGGCCCCCCTCCATTCCCTCCACCTTGCTCCGGGTGAACTTGTCGAAGAGTCTCTCCCGGTCCTCTGGGGGAATGCCGGGGCCCCGGTCCTTCACCCTCACCACTGCCTCGCCGTTCTGGACGTCGCCGGTGACCATCACCGGCGCGCCGGGCGGGCTGAAGCGGAAGGCGTTATCCAGGAGGTTGATGAGGACCTGGCGCACCTTGTCCCAGTCCGCCTCCATGTCCAGCCGGCGCACCGAGGTGACCAGGTGCACGTTCCTCGCTCCCGGCACGTGGGACATGGAGCCGGCCACCTCCTGGAGAACGGACACCAGGTCCCCGCGCCGCCGGTTGAGAAAAGCCTGGTCCGACTCTATGCGGCTCATGTCCAGGACGTTCTCCACCATGCGGTTGAGCCTCCGGCACTCGCGGAGGACGTGGTCGATGCAGGAGAGCTTGCGGTCCTCCTCCATGCGGTCCCAGTGGTCCTTGAGAGCGGATGCGTAACTGTTGATGACCGTCAGCGGCGAGCGCAGCTCATGCCCCACGATGCCCACCAGCTCCGTCTTCAGCCGATCCAGCTCGCTCAGCCGCCGATTGGCCTCCTCCAGGAGGGCGTTCCTGCGCATCAGTTCCAGCTCCATCTCCCGGGACTGGGTTACGTCGCGGGCGATGACCAGGGCGGCTTCCTTTTCCGTGTACAGTCGGGTCCCGGTGAGGGAGAGTATCACCGGCCTGCCGTCCGGCCTCCGCAGGGTGACCTCGAAGAACCTTATCTTCTCCCCTTCCAGCCCCCTCGCCAGGGCGGAAAAGGCGCGCTCCACATCCTTGGGGTCCAGGAAGTCCAGGTAACCCTTGCCCAGCACCCTCTGCACCGGTAAGCCCAGGACCTCCTCCGCGTCGGTGTTGATGGCCAGGATGTTGCCCTCCCGGTCCATGGTGAAGATCACGTCGTAGCTGTTGTCCAGCATCTTGCGGAACCTAGCCTCGGCCTCCTGCAGCCTCCTCTCCCGCAGTCCCAGCTCCTCCAGCGCCTGCATGTGTTCCGCCTTGGCCCGCAGGAAGCCGGTCACCAGGATGTCGTAGGCGAAACAGGCCTCGAAGACCAGCATCCCGTAGGTCTGGAACCGCAACCCCCACAGGTCCCAGATGATATCCGCCACCTGGAGACACGCCCCCAGGGTGATGGCCACCGCCCCCAGCAGGGCCAGGAGGTGCTGCCGGTCCCTGATCCTTCCATATTCGCGGGCCATCAGGGCCACGATGAGCACGGAGGCCAGGACGAGGTAGGCCCCGAAAGCCGCCTTCCAGTTGTTGGAAGGGGTCAGTACCCCCAGGGCGGCGGCGGTCATGAAGACCGCGGCCACGGGAAATGCGGCGGTGTACAGGATACTGGTGATGCGTCCCTCTCCCAGGGAATAGGTGGCGAAGAATTGCACCGCCAGGGCCACGCACAGGGCACCCAGCCCCCAGCTGACCGCGTCCACCCAGGCTTCCCGGGTGAGCAGCGGGTGGGCGAAGTCAAATGCCTTCCAGGCGGCCAGGAAAAGGCATAGTATACCGAACAGGCGTCCCCGCAGGTCCCTCCAAAGGGCGGAAAGGACTATCAGGCCCAGCAGGGCGGAACCCACCACAGCGACGGTCTCCGTCACGTTGGTCGGGTTAACCTGCACCTGCATCGGTCCCACGCCCCCAGCCTGGAATCCGGACGGTGGAATCCCGTCCCTCCGCCTGGTTTGGTTACTTCCATTTTATTCTAAACGATTTCCGGCTCCCGGTCTCCCCTCGCCCCTCCACGGATCTTCCCGCTACCGTACCCGGTGGCCAGACATCCGGCAGCCTTCTTGCACCCATCGGTTCATCCAAGTGGAGAAGCTTCATCCCTGCTCCCCGCTTCGACCCCCGCGGGTAAAAAACGGCTCTCCCGGAAGGGGAGAGCCCCTCAACGCTTCGCGTACAAGGGAAACGGAACGGGGTTCCGCTTCCCACGGCGGCAGGCGGTGCGCGGGACCGGCCGGAGGAGCGGTCAGCCGAAGTCGCGCAGGATGAGGTCGGCGGCCACCATCCCCGAGCCCACCGTGGGAGCGATCCCCCCTCCCAGGTGGGTGGAGGCCCCGGTTAGGTAGAGCCCCCGGAAAACCCGGGAGCGCACGCCGGGTCGGAAGGCGGCGGTGCAGGTGATGTCGTTCTGCAGGCCGTAAACCGCGCCCTCGGGATGGAGGAGCATCCTCTCGAAGTCCTTCGGGGTATTCACTTTGGCCACCCGGATGTGGTCCCGCAGCTGCAGCCCGAAGTTGCGTTCCAGCAAGCCGAGCATTTTCTCCAGGTACGGCTCCCTGTAGGAGTCCCAGTCCCCCTCCGCCAGATGATAGGGCGCGAAGGAGACCAGGTTAAGGCAGTGATGCCCCTCCGGCGCCAGGGAGGGGTCGGCGTGGGTGGGCCAGGAGATGAGCATGAAACCGCCATCGGGAACCCGTCCCCTTAGGTAGTCCTCGAACCAGATGCGGTTCATCTCCTGCAGGGTGGCGTAGCAGAAGGTGTGGTGGGCGTCCAGGTCCGGGCGGGCGTCCAGCCCCAGCATGATCATGGGGGCGGGTATGGAGACCCGGTAGCTCTTGACGGCCCGCTTGGCCCAGGCGGGAAGCTTCTCCTCGCCGACGAGGTCCAGGTAGAGGGTTTTGGCGTTGATGTTGGAGACCACGATGCGGGCCTCGATGCGCGTACCGTCGGCCAGTTCCACCCCGCGCACCCGCTTTCCCTCCGTGAGCACCTTCACCACCCGCGAATTGAACCTTATCTCCCCGCCGAACTCCTGGAAGGCGGCGGCGATGCCCTGGGGAATGGCGACCATGCCTCCCCGCGGGTAGTAGATGCCCTCGTGCTCGGAGTAGGCCAGGAAGGCCACGTAACCCGGACACAACGCGGGCGGCAGGCCGATGAAGTAGGACTGCAGGCTCATGGAGGCGCGTACCGTGTCGTTCTTGAAGAACCCGCACAGCACGCTCTCGAAGTTGAGCACCATGTACTTCAGGTACTTGGCCAGCCTGGGGTTGGCCACCGCCACCTTGAGCATGTCCTTGAGGGAACCCATGGACTCGGTCATCACCCTGCCGAAGGCGAAGTTGATGGCCTCAGAACCCACGGCGGCGAAGCGCTCCCAGGACCGCGCGTCCTCCTCGGAGAAACGGGCGATGACCTGCCTGGTCTCCTCCACGGATACGGGGTAGGAAAACCTCCTGCGGTCGGAGGTGACGAAGCCATAGATGGGATCCACGGGGATGAAATCGATGTAGTCCTCGGTCCTTTTTCCCAGTTTCTGGTAAAGACCGTCGATCACCCAGGCCAGTTCCACGACGGAGGCCCCGATGTCGAAGCGATAGCCCTGGTGGTCGTACGAGGAGCAGCAGCCGCCCACCTGGCCGGTGTTCTCCAGGACCAGGGTGCGGAAACCGTTGCGGGCCAGGTTGGCAGCGCAGGAAAGCCCTCCCAGGCCGGCCCCGATGACCACGGCGTCGTAGTCCATGTCCCCTCCCCCCTCAGATGAAGTAGCGGTAGGGCAGGTAGGGGACCTGCTTCCCGATATGCACCAGGTAGCGACGCGTGCTCTCGTCCAGGGAGAAATAGAGAGCCACCAGGCCCGCCAGGACCCCCGCCTTCAGCAACCTCTTCAACCCTTTATCCATGGCCGTTCCTCCTCGTCTTCCCCCGATATGCTCCTTATACCTTTTCCCTCCATCCGTCCCGCTCAACCGTGGTCCTTCAGCACATACCCGGAGGTGATTATCCCCGAGGCGATGGTGGTGGGCACTCCCCCTCCCAGGTGGGTGGAGCTCCCCGTGAGGTACAACCCCTCGATGACCCGGCTGCGTGGATGGGGGCGGAAAAGGGCCAGGGAGGTGAGGTCGGAGAACAGCCCATAGATGGCCCCCTGGGGGGAGAGCAGGCGCCTCTCGAAGTCCAGGGGGGAGGAGACCTCCAGGTAATCGATGTGGTCCCTGACCCCGGGCATCACGTAGCGCTCCAGCTGCCTGACCGCCTCCTCGCGGTACCAGTCCTTGAGCCGGTCCCAGTTGTCCCCCAGCGGGGCGTAGGGAGCCGGGGCGTTGCACAGGAAGTTCAGGATGTGGTGCCCGTCCGGGGCCAGGGAGGGGTCGGCTTCCGTAGGCCAGCAGATGAGGCTCATGGCCGTGCGGGGAATGACTCCCTTGGTGTAATAGAGGTTCCAGACCCGGTTCATGTCCTCGATGGACCCGGAGACCACCGTGTGGTGGGCCTCCAGGTCCGGCTTCTCGTCCAGGCCCACGTAGATCATGGGGCAGGGCATGGAAAGGCGGTAGCTGTCTATGGCCTTCAGCGCCCAGGAAGGCAGGTTTTCCGGCCCCACCATCTTGAGGTAGGCCACCTTGGCGTTGACGTTGGAGACCACCACCTCGGAGGTGATCTCCGTCCCGTCCTCCAGGACCACGCCGCGGGCTCGGCGTCCGTCCAGGATGATCCTCTCCACCTTGCACCCGGTGCGCACCTCCAGCCCATGCTCCCGCCCCGCGCGAAGCATCCCCTCGGGGATGGAGATCATGCCCCCGCGGGGGTAATAGATGCCCAGGTGCTCGGAGAGGGCGATGAACCCGAAGATGCCCGACCCCAGCTCCGGGGGAGCCCCCGCGAAGTAGGACTGGAAGGCCACCGAGCCCAGGATGACCGGGTTGTGGTAATAGGAGCGGACCACCGATTGGTGGCGCCTGGCCAGCAGCGGCAGGTAGCGCAAGACACGAGGGGTCTTCATCACCATGGCCAATGCCTCCCCCCCCGTGTTCAGGGGAGAGGTCATCATGGCGTCCATCATCTCGTCGATCATCTCCAGGCCCAGGCTGCAGAACCTCTTCCATCCCTCCACGTCCTCGGGGGCGATGGACTCGATGACCCTGGTGGTCTCGTCGATGTCCGTGGGATAGGAAAAACGCCTCCCGTCCTCGGTGATGAAGGAATAGATGGGATCGCAGGGGAGGAGCTCTATGTAGTCCTCCCTCCGCTTCCCCATGAGGTGGAAGAACTTATCCATGGGGTGAAGGATCTCCACGATGGAGGCGCCCACGTCGAACCTGTACCCATGGGACTCGAAGGTGGAGCAGCAACCCCCCACGATGTCTGCCTGCTCCAGGATGAGGGTCTTCATGCCGTTTTTAGCCAGCAGGGCGGCGGTGGAGATTCCTCCCAGCCCGGCCCCGATGACCACGGCGTCGTAATCGGCCATCACCCTACCTCCTCCCCGACCTCCGGAAACCGGCCTTCGCCATTGCTTCTCCCCTTGGCGCAGGGATCTCCCTTTTTTCGCAGGGACACACCCCGACGCTGCGGCAGTAACCCATTGGTCAGCAGTCTTGACTAATTATTTTAATTTTACTATCCATATTTGGAGTTGTAAACTCCTTCCACGCTTCCCGACACCCCCACAGAGAACGAGTGAATGCCTGGAAATATCGCCGTGGTCGTGGAGAAGGCCGAAAAGAGGAGGGGCGAAGCCAGGTTCAGCTACCAGTAAGAACGCCAGGACATCGCGGAAAACCTCCCGGAATCCTCTCCCTTTCAGGACATGAGCTTCTACTGCAGAGATGTCCTGCATTAATATGATTACGGAGACGCCAACCAGGTCCAGCCTCAGGCCCGATCCTTTACAGGGCCGAGAGGTTATAATGGACGGCAGCGGGGGAAGCAATGGATGGTAAACTTTACCTGCGAGGAGAATCACGAGCTTCGGTTCTCTTCCGCCCACCGACGGAAGGATTCTTTACCGGCCACGGCTGGGAATGATCAGAAGTCGGTAAGCGCAAGGACTCGGGCACCGAATCTGGGAAGTAAGGAGGTCGGTTATGACACGGCGTTTCATCACCCGCGTGTTTCTCCTTTGCCTGCTCCTGGCAACGGTCCTACTCTCCCCAGGCTGCGGAGGGAAGGAATCCGCGGCGCCGCCATCCACGCTGGAGGTCCCCCGGCTGGACAGCGGCCCCATAAGCGGCACGCAGGAGGACGGCATCTGGGTCTACAAGGGCATTCCCTACGCCGCGCCCCCGGTGGGGGAGCTGCGCTGGAGGGAACCCCAGCCGGTGGAGCCCTGGGAAGAGGTCCGGCCCTGCACGGAGTACGGGCCCGCCTGCCCGCAGGGTGAATGGCCTTACCAGGTGCAAAGGGACATCTTTCGCATCACCGACCAGGACGAGGACTGCCTGTACCTCAACGTGTGGACCCCGGCCGAAAGCCCAGATGACAGGCTGCCGGTGATGGTCTGGATACACGGCGGGGGCTTCACCGTGGGCTCCGGCTCCCAGGTTCTCTACGAGGGAAAGTACCTAGCCCGCAAGGGCGTGGTGGTGGTGACCATAAACTACCGCCTGGGCCCGCTGGGCTTCATGGCCCACCCGAAACTCTCGGAGGAATCGCCCCACGGCGTTTCCGGCAACTACGGGCTGCTGGACCAGATCCAGGCCCTGAAGTGGGTGCAGAGGAACATCGCCGCCTTCGGTGGTGACCCCGGCAACGTGACCATCTTCGGCGAGTCCGCCGGCGGGGCCAGCGTCTGCGCCCTTCTTGCCAGCCCGCTGGCGGAAGGTCTTTTCCACCGCGCCATTGCCGAGAGCGGGGCCTTCCTCACCATGGGCATGCCCACGGCGGCAAGATCGGAGACCCTCGAGGAAGGGGAGAAACTGGGCGAGAAGATATCCCGGGAGCTTGGGTGCGACCGCGAGGAGGACGAGCTCGCCGCCCTACGTTCCAAGTCCCCCCAGGAGCTCCTGGAGGCCTTCCAGAAAGTGGGAACCGGTCTCCTAGGGCGCGCTTCCATCGGTCCGGTGGTGGACGGATATGTCCTTCCCGAGAGGCCCCAGGACGTCTTCGCCGCCAGAAAACAGCACAAGGTGCCCCTGCTCATCGGGAACAACGCCGACGAGGGAATGCTCTTCCTGGCCGGACAGTCCATCTCCGCCCAGCAGTACGAGAACCTGGTCCGGCTGGCTTACGGGGAACACGCGGGCGAGGTGCTCTCCCTCTTCCCCGTACAGGCTGGAGAGGACCCCAAGGTCGCCTACAGCCGTCTCTTCACCGCCATGGGCTTCGCCGCCCCCTCCCGCTTCGCTGCTGAGAGGATGGCCGAGGCAGGCATGCCCGTCTACGTCTACCTCTTCACCATGCGGTCCAGCGTCCCGGGGACGGAACACATGGGCGCCTACCACGGCTACGAGCTGCCCTTCGTCTTCGGTACCCTGGTGCGCTTCCTGCGCCCGGAGGACCAGGCCCTCTCGGAGACGATGATGAACTACTGGACGCGCTTCGCCGCCTCCGGCGATCCCAACGGGGGAGCGGAGCCGGAGTGGCCGCGCTTCTCGGCCCAGGAAGATATTTACCAGGAACTGGGAGAGGAGGTGGCCTCCCGGTCCGGGTACTACCCGGAGGCCTACCGGCTGGTGCTGGAGATAAACGGCCTCTTGTGAACGTTTCCCTGAGTGGTCGCGAAGAGGTGGAATCGGCTCACTGGGCGCACCTGGAGGGCTTTCACCAACATCGGAAACCCCCGGGAGGTCCGGGAGCTCATCCTGAACCAGAGGAACATTTTCCTCGAGCGCAGGTCGGGACGTGCCCCCGTGGCCGGGACCACTCCCCCTCCCGCCCCCTCCCCGGAACCTTCCCCCGGCGAGCGTGGGGAAGCGGCCTCCGGCACCTCCGTTTCCCAGGACCTGGAACTGGTGGAGGGACTGCATAAGCTGGACGAACTGCGGCGCAGCGGGGCCCTCTCCGAGGAGGAGTTCGAGCGGGCCAAGAAGGAACTCCTGGAGAAGCTGGAAGGCCGGTGACCAAAGGCAATTAAGAAAACTTGGAAATTGCCATCACTTTCACTGGTTCAAAACATTATTCCCGGCATTGAACATGGAAATAAACATCCCTGTGCGAAGTGAACCCAACTACTGCCAGAAAGATGTCACAAGTATGACATAAAATGATAACGGAAAACTGGAGATAATATCTAAATTACAAGGAATCCAGAAAATAATCGTTATGGAAAGCCAAAATGTCTGGTAAGATATGGCAGTATTTTCCTCCAGCAAGAAGTTTCGCATGTATATAGATGAAAACGGATACCATACCTATAAAAACTTTCATGAAGTAGATAATAAATTCTTGGTCCGATAGGCTATGTTCTAACTTTTCAAGATGAGCTTAAGAGCCAAATACAATCGAAACTATAAAGACAACAGAATTGAAGGATGCGGGAAGATCTTTGGGTGAGAAATGGGAAGGCTGCTTTTGGGCAGCCTTCTCACGCTAGCCTTTACGAGCTATCCACCTCCGAAATCTCGGATTACCTTCTTTTTAGAATACCCTTGAAAAGATGTCAAGTTGTTCGAGCGGAGGACTTGGGTCGCTAATCCCCTCTCCTTCACTTTTCCGGGGTGGAGGAGAGGCCGTGGCGTATGAAGTCCATGAGCCTCATGAAAAATGCTGGGACGTCGAACTCCTCCTCCAGGACGTGCAGGTTGCCGGCAATCTCGGCGATGCCGATGAGGGCGTAAGCCACGTCCAGGGGATCCAGGGGCCTGAAGACTCCTTCCTCTATGCCCCGCTGGATGTCCTGGGCCAGGAACTCCGCCACCCGGCGGTAGGCCTCCGCGGCCTTCTTCCTCAGGCGTTGGTTTCCGGCCAGGGCCTCGGTGACCACGCTGGTGAACATGAACTGGACGTCCCGGTAACGGGAGATGAAGGACAGTCCCTCCAGGCCCAGGCGTGTCAGGGCGTCCCGGGCCTCGCCCGCCACGCGTCCGGCCTCGGATAACAGCGAGCGCAGGCTGCGCTCCATGGTGGCGATGAAGATGTCCTCCTTGCTTGGGAAATACTGGTAGCAAGTTCCCTTGCTCACCCGGGCCTCGGCGGCGATGTCGTCCATGGTCGCGCTGCGGTAACCCCGGGAGGAAAAGACCCGCAGGGCGGCGTCCAGTATCTCCTCCCTCTTCCTCTCCTCGTCGCTCAGGGTCGCCAGCCGCTCCTCCTCCGCCAGCTCATGGGGCCCCTTGTTCCGCGCCCTCTCCCGGAAGCGGTTCCAGTCGGCCACGTCCCGGAAGGGATAGCGGTCCAGGATGCTCTTGATGCTCCGGATGGAAAGGCCCTCCTCGCGCATGTTCTTTATCAACAGGAGGCGCTCCAGGAAGGCCCGGTCGTAGTAGGCCACGTTGGGCTTCTGCTTCCGCGGTGGCGGGAGCAAGCCCTTGGCTAGGTAGAACTTTATGGTGCTCACCGGGAGCCCGGAGGCCCGGGAGAGCTCCTTCATCTTCATTAGACCGCTATCGCCTCTGCCCTTCATCTCCGACCACTCCACCTGTCTCCCGCATGACCGTTCCCCGCTCCCGACCCTCCGCTACGTCCCTGGAAACACCTACCACGTTCCGGCGTCTCTCGCATCCTTTAACCCCCACCACCCAACCCGTCCTTCGCCCGATCACTCTTGCCTCCCCGCTTTCCGCGGCGCACCTCGAAACACCGCGACGTCCCGAGGTCTCCAGTATTTTCATCGCTCGCTACCCCGCGCGTCCCATGTGCGATCGCCCCGACCCTCGACCTCCACTACCTCCCCTGAAACATTCGCCATGCTCCGTGACCTCTTGCCTCCCTGGAGGGCGTCCCGGCCGGGCCGCCTTCCGCCGTCTTTTTCCGCCTCAGAGCACCTTCTCGCCGTGGGCGCGCACTTTCTCCCAGTCCACCTCCACCCCCAGGCCGGGCCGCGAGGGGATGGTGATGTAGCCATCCTTGTCCACGGTGATGGGCTCGGTGAGCATGGCATCCCGCCCTTCCGGGGTCCAGCCGGGAGGATCGTAGGGATATTCGCAATGGGTGCAGTTGGGAATGGCCCCCATCAACTGCAGGTTGGCCGCCAGCCCCAGGCCGTTGGTCCAGGTATGCGGGTTGTAGATGATATGTGCCGCCTCGGCCATGGCCGCCAGCTTGCGCCCGGCCAGTATCCCCCCGGCGAAGGTCACGTCCGGCTGGATGATGTCGTAGCAGCCCCGGTTGATGAGCTCCCGGAAGTCGTCCAGGTCGTCGTTGAGCTCACCGCCGCTTATGGGGATGGTGGTGGAGCGTCGCAGGACGGCCAGGCCTTCGAAGTCCCGCATGCGCAGGGGCTCCTCCAGCCAGGCCACCCCCAGCTTCTCCAGCTCCCGGGCCACGGTCATGGCCCGCTTCAGGTCCCACCTGGGATAGGCTCCGAACCCGTGGATGAGCCAGGCCTGGTTGGCGTCCACCATGATCTCCACCTCGTCGCCCACCGCCACGCGCACCGCCTCCACCACCGCCAGGTCGCGGCGGATGTCATCGTAGCGGATGCGCAACTTGATGGCCCGGAAGCCCTCCTCCACCAACCGCACGGCGTCGTGGGCCCGGGTCTCGGGGTCGCGCAGCTCGCCGGTGGAGGCGTAGGCCTTCACCCGGTCGCGGGCCCCGCCCAGCAGGCGGTAGACCGGCTGCCCGGTGGCCTTGCCGATTATATCCCACAGGGCGATCTCCACGAACCAGGCCCGGAAACCGATGACCTTGGCCGAGCGGAGCACCTGCACGAAGTCCTCCACCCGGAAGGGGTCCCTCTCCAGGAGGAAAACCCTTATCAGCTCCGGAAAACCCTTCCATTCCCCGGCGAAGGCCACCCCGCTGCATGCCCCGTCGATGCCCTCGTCGGTGATAAGGCGAAGGATTACCGCGCTGTTGGCGTGAGAGGGTACTCCAGGGATCCAGCTGGGATGGAAGGGTTCCCGCAGGGGGAAATGGCAGATGTAGGCCTCGGCGTCCACGATCTTCATGTTCACCCCTCCCTGGAGCGGTTCGTCGCCTTTTCCTGCACATGGTAAACCGTTCCATTTCCCCTAATGATAGCCCATGTCGGCCCTTTCCGGAACACAGCCCCCTTATCCTTCCGGCACGTCGGTCTCCAGAGGACACCAAGGTTTCTTCTCAACTTTTTCGGCCCCTGCACCGCCTGCCTGGACCGTGCAGTGAACCCGCCACGATATCACTGCCGCGGGAAAGGGTCGTTTACCGACCGGCCGGGCCCGGGCGTCTCCGTGAGATACGGAAGGAACGAGCCGGGTCGCCGCGTGCGGGGACTTCGCGTTCTCCCCTGACCTGCCATCCCCACGAGAGGTCACCCCCGCCGGGTAGACTTTTTCCGGGTCCCTTGATGGGCCATATGATAGGTACAGGGGAGCGCTGCGAGGGGACGGGCCTCCGCTTCTTGCCACGCTCTACCAGGGGAGGTAAGGTGCATGGAACCGGGAGATGGTGAGCCTTGAGGAAGCGGGCAGAGGAGTTGTGCGTACTCCGGGTCCTCGCCGTGGAAGGGGATGACGGGGGCTTCCTTCCCTTCGAGGCGGCCGCCCTCCTGATGCAGAACGGCAGGGAGCTCAGCGCCTTCTCCTGCCCGGTGGACCCGGGATGCCCTCCTCCCGCCTGGCTGCTGAGGCGCAGCGGAAGAAAGGAGGGAGAATTCCGGGCGGGGGTCCCTCCAGGCGAGGCCGCCGCAGCGCTTCTACGCTTCTGCAGCGGGAGGCCCCTGCTGGTCTATGCGCGGGAAGGCCCCGAACTCTCCCTGCTCTTGGAGGCGGAAGGGATAGCCCGCGCAGAAAAGGTGCTCGAGCTGCGGCACCTAGCCTGGCTGGCCCTGCCCTACCTACGGGACCATTCCCTGCGGGCCCTGGCCTCCTCCCTCCTTGGGGAGGAGCTACCCTGGAAGGCGCTCGAGGAAGCCCGCCTCATGGGCCGCCTCCTCGGCGCACTTTTGGAGGCCTGGCGGGAGACGCCTTCCCGCGTCCGGACCGCCGTGAAAGGCGCTCTTAAGGAAGCGCGCAATCCATGGCATTTCTTTCTTCCCAGCGGGAGGGAAGGCTCCTCCGCCGCTTTCCCCGACCTCGCTGAACTCCTGCCCTTCCTGGAACCTTTTTCCATCCAGGAAGGAGGCGGAGCAGAAAAGGTGAGGGTGGAGGGTGCCCACGGGGCGATAGCGGAACGGGCGGTAGAGTTCCTTTCCCCGGAAGGCCCACTGGCCTCCCTGCATCCCGGCTACGAACCACGTCCCCAGCAGGAGAAGATGGCCCGCGCCGTGGCGGAGGCCCTCGAGGACTCCGCCTTCCTGGTGGTGGAGGCAGGAACGGGGGTGGGGAAGTCCCTCGCCTACCTGGTGCCCGGGGTCCTCCACGCCTGCTCGCGCGGTTCCCCGCTTATCGTGTCCACCTACACCCGCAACCTACAGGAACAGCTCTACCACCGCGACCTCCCCATGCTGAGCCGGGCCCTGGGTTCCTTCGATTACGCACTCCTCAAGGGAAGGAACAACTACCTCTGCCTGCGTAAGTGGTCGGAGTGGTGCGCTTCCCTTTCCCGGGGTGAACCCGCGCTTCCCCTCTACGGGCTCGCTCCCGCCGAGGCTTACGCCTTCCTGGTCTCCTGGATGTCCCGCTCCCCTGCCGGTGACCTGGAGGAGATTTCCATCGACCTCCGGCTGGCCCTGGCGGGGACGGCGGAACGGCTGGCCTCCCAGCCCGATGACTGCCTCCGTTCCCGCTGCCCCTTCCAGGGGCGCTGCTTCGTGGAGCGCGCCCGTTCCCGTGCCGCCATGAGCCTGGTGGTGGTGGTCAACCACGCCCTGCTCCTTTCCCAGATCTCCACCTCGGGAGGGGAAGCGTCGGACCTCGTCCTCCCTCCCTACCGGCACCTGGTGGTCGACGAGGCCCACCACCTGGAGGAGGTGGCCACCCAGGCATTCACCCTCTCCTTCTCCCTCGAGGAATGTTCGCACCTCCTCGAGGACGGGGCCGGCGTCAGGGGGCTCGCCTCGCTCTGGGAAGGCCGCCTGGACGACGAGACCGGGCTCCAGGAGCTGAGTGAATACCGGAGCCTCGCCGAAAGGACCCGCGAGGCTTCGGAGGAGGTCTTCCTGCGCTCCTTAACGCTAGCCCTCGAGCGCGCCGCGCAGGTCCCATCTCGGGCGGAGGACGTAGAGACCAGAAGGCTCACGGCCGAGGACCTCTCCCTCCCGCCATGGGACGGAGCGCGGCGGGAGGCGGGAGAACTCGCGGGGCTCCTGGAATCCTTCGCCTCCTCCACGCTGAGGCTCCGGGACAGGGTTTCCGCCGCTCCCGGCCCTGAGGACCAGGAGCTCATCCTCTCCCTGCGCCGGGCCGAAGCGGTGGCGGAAAGGGCGAAGAGGGGCGCGGAGGCACTTACCATATTCTTCCTCCCGCCCCACTCCGACGGATTCCCCTATCACCTGCGCTGGGTGGAGGTTCCAAGGGCTACCCAAGAGGAGAGGGGAAGCGCGGGCCCGCGCCTTTATTGCGCCCCGGTGAGCGTGGCGGAAGAACTTTCTAACCTGCTCTTCCGACGGCTGGAAGCGGCCATCCTTACCTCAGCCTCCCTGCGCGCTCCCGGGGAGAGAAGAGGTTTCTCCTTCTTCCTGCGCCGTACCGGCCTGGAGCGGGTGGAGGAAGAGGGGCGCGAGGTGCGCCTCCTGGCCCTGGACTCCCCCTTCGACTACGCCCGCCGTTCCCTCCTCCTGGCGGTCGGCGACCTTCCCGAGCCCGCCGCGGATCCCACCTCCTCCCAGCCCTACCTGGAGGAGATATGCCGCGTGTGCGGAGAGGTGATCGGGGCGGTGGGAGGGCGTACCTTGGTGCTGCTCACCTCCCACCAGCAGGTGGGCTACCTCCACCGGGAGTTGCGTATGCGTCTGGAAAAAGAAGGTATCGCCTGCCACCGCCAGAGCTGGGGCCTGCCCAACTCCCTGGTGCTGGAGAGGTTCCGCGAGGACCGCGACTCGGTCCTTCTGGCCACCGAGGCCTTCTGGGAGGGGGTGGACGTCCCCGGCGAGTCCCTCTCCGCGGTGATCATGGCCAAGCTCCCCTTCCGGCACCCCGGCGACCCGGTGGTGGCCGGAAGGGTGGAGGACCTCGACCGCCGCGGCGAGAGCGGTTGGCGCTCCTATTACCTTCCCCTGGCCGTGACCCTCTTTCGCCAGGGCATCGGGAGGCTGATGCGCCGTTCCACCGACCGGGGGGTGGTGGTCGTCCTGGATCCCCGCTTCCTCAAGCGTTCCTACTCCTCCGCCTTCCGCGCCGCCCTCCCACGCGGGATGAGGGTGGAAGTGGTAGACAAAGACGAGGTGGGGGAGAGGGTGAGAGGGTTTTTCCACGCCGGTGGCGAGGGACCACCATAGGATCTGCAACCATGAGACGACCCCCGCCTGGGAGAAAGGATTCGGGACGCCGCGCGTTCCATGCTCCCGCCTCCAAGGGGCTTGTCTGATAACGAAGGGCTTGGAGGATGATATACTTTTACCGACAACGAGTCGGTACTTGGCTTTTGCCGTGGTTTGATGCTTGACGGTGTGGGCGCGGCGCCGTCGCCCGGACCGACTTGGGAGGGGAGATGAAGGCCGCAAAGACCAGGAAATCACAGGTGACCCGGCAGAACCTCCTTCATGCCGCTCACAAGGTCTTTCGCGAAAAAGGGTACCACGACACCAAGGTGGTGGACATCATCGAGCGGGCGGGATGCGGGCACGGCACCTTCTACGACTACTTCAAGGGCAAGGACGACGTGCTCATGGCCCTCCTCTCAGACCTCGTCCTGGAGCTGGAACGGCTGAGCGAATCCGCCTGGGTACTCCTGGAGCGCATGGCCTTCGACGATTACCAGGCGGTGCGTATCCTCCTCCGGGGCATTCACGACATCTTCGACCGCCACGCGGACCTGCACAACGTTTACATCGAGGCGGCCATAGAGAACCCCCGCTTCGGGGAGCTCTTCAACGATTTCCACCGCCGCTTCTCGGAGATCCTGGAGAAAAAGCTGCGGGAGATGCAGGCCGTCGGCAAGTGCGGTGGCCTGGATGCGAAGATCGCCTCCCAGCTCCTGGTGACCCTCATAGGATTCACCGTCTACGGCCGGGAGGCGGGGTTCATATCCGGGTCTCCCGAGGAAGTGGTGGAGAACCTGGGCCTTCTCATCTTCCGGGCCCTGAACTTCTGAGCCTTGCAGGGCCGCCCGCCCTTTAAGGAAGTGCTTGCCGGCCCCACGCCCACTCGACGTTAGGGCAGGTCCCTTGCCCACGCCTCCGGCCGCCGGGGAATATCCCCTTCGCTGCTACCCGCGCAGGCGCCGTTCTTCATCGGTAGCGCCGGGGCGGCCTGAAAAATGGTATTACTGTCTTTGAAGGAAAATTCGTTCCTGGTTTACCGCGAGGGGCGAGAGATCTAAATATCCAAGAGGTCGACGTACCAGCGACCCTCCTCCCGGCGCAGCGGCACGCGCAAGGCCTGACCCTCGCCGAGGGACATCTCATTTCCTTCCAGATCCTGGAAGTCACCCCACACGTGCACCACAGAGCGGTCGCCCTCCGTGCTCACCTCGAACAAGAGATTCGAGGCATCCGCGTAGGGGATGTTCTCCGCGAAACCGGCCAGGAGTACCGCTCCCAGGGTTTCCGGGTCAGCATCCGGCATCTCCGCCCTGGCCCGCTCCAGGAAGGAGGGAGCCACCAGATCGAGAAAGCCCACCCCGTCTCCCTGCATGGCGGCTCGAAGTGCCTCCTCGGCCACCCTTTCCTCCTCGCTTTTCTGTGGTGCGGCCTTTTTCCCGCATCCGGAGGCTATCACCGCGGCCAGGGCCAGCATCGCCACCGCGAGAACCGCCTTCCGAGCGAAGCCGGCTAGACAACGCATTCCTCCGCCCTCCCTGCCCGGCTTATCCAGACCGTCTGCTCGGAGACCTTCTTCCACTTACCGTCCTCGCGGCGCAGGAAATAACGGATCCCCGCCCCAGTCATAGGCCCGTAGAGGGAGCCGATCTCCACCACCGCCTCCCCTTTCTCCGGGTTATATTCCAGGACCGTCACTGAGTGTTCGGCGTAGCTCCAGGTGTTGCGCTCTCCCTGGTGGGTGTCCAGTAGCCGGTGGTACTCCTCCAGGTCTATCTCGGAGAGGGCCCCTCCCTCCCATTTCCAGATGCGCTGTGCCAGCGCCTCCACCGAAACGTCGCCCGTGCCCTCGGACTTCCGCGTCCAGAGGGCCACGAAATTGCGATCCCCCTCGCGCGGGACCAGTATCTCCCGGACGGCGAAATCCGCCAGCTCGGCCTCCTCCTTCTCCACGTCTCCCCCGCCTCCGCAGCCCGGGAGCAGGACGAAGACCAAGGCCAGGCCGAGCGCGCTAACCATGGATAGCTTCCACACCCTTAACATGGCCCCATTATAAACCGTTCGCATGACAAGCTAAAAAGGTGGACGCGAAGGCGGATCCGATCATTACCTGGAATGGAGGGGAAAGCTCCTCTGCGGGGGATTCCTCCGCTGGGAGCCGCCCTTTCCCCCTCAGGAGCTTTGGAGGGCTGGGGGTTTCCGCCGCGTTCCTTTCTGGCATAGAGACCGACCTCGGCGACTCGCCATCCATACCGCGCACGAGGTCACGGAGTCAAAATATGGTAATGCGCCGCTAGCCCGCCGGAGGTGGCGTCACCTTCCGCTCGAGGGCGGAGACACCATGTCCGCAGTCCCCTTCCGCGAAACGCCTCCCAGATTCCGGCGAGCGGATATCCACGGGGGTGGGGAAGAATGACCCTCCATCGGCACTGGGAGTAGGGAACACGCTGCAAAGTCCACTCCCCGGAAAGCCGAATGAAAGGGGGAGGGAACGCACCGGTCCCCTCCCCCTCTCGCCCTGCCGCTTCGTCACCGGAACCCCGACGACCCCCCGAACGACCCTCCTCCGCTCCGGCTATTCCTCTTTCATCCCAGTAATGCCACGGCCTTCCAAGACCTGCCTCACACGTCGCTCAGGCGACCGCTCAAGTACTCGTCGTAAGCGGCGAGGTCCAGCAGCCCGTGTCCCGAGAAGTTGAAGAAGATGCACTTTGATTCGCCGCTCTCCCGGCACTTGACCGCCTCGTCGATGACTGCCTTGATGGCGTGTGAGGTCTCGGGGGCGGGAACGATGCCCTCGGTGCGGGCGAAGGTCACCGCGGCCTCGAAGACCTCCACTTGGTGGTAGGCCCGGGCCTCCATGACCCCTTCCTTCACCAGGAGGCTGATGATGGGCGCGTCGCCGTGGTACCGCAGTCCTCCGGCGTGGGACGGAGGGGGCACGAACTCGTGGCCCAGGGTATACATGAGCAGGAGGGGGGTCATCTCCGCAGTGTCCCCGAAATCATACTCGAAACGGCCGCTGGTGAGGGTGGGGCAGGAGGTGGGCTCCACGGCTATGAGCCGGATGTCCTTCCCCTGCAGGCGGTCCACCACGAAGGGAAGGGCCGTGCCCCCGAAGTTGGAACCGCCCCCCACGCAGCCGATGACCATGTCCGGGTAGTCGTCCACCAGCTCGAAGGCCTTCTTGGCCTCCAGCCCGATGACCGTCTGGTGGAGCAGGACGTGGTTGAGCACGCTTCCCAGGCTGTACTTGACGTCGTCGCCCTGCACCGCCAGCTCGATGGCCTCGGAGATAGCGATTCCCAGGCTCCCCGGGGTATCTGGGTCCTTTTCCAAGACCTTCCTGCCCGTCTCCGTCATCTCGCTGGGGCTGGGCTGCACCTTGGCCCCCCAGGTCTCCATGAGCACCCGCCGGTAGGGTTTCTGCTGGTAGCTGGAGCGGACCATGAACACCTGCAGCTCCAGGCCGAAGAAGCAGCAGCCCATGGCCAGGGCGCTCCCCCACTGGCCGGCCCCGGTCTCGGTGGTGAGCTTGCGCACCCCCTCCTTCTTGTTGTAGTAGGCCTGGGCCACGGCGGTGTTGGGCTTGTGGCTCCCCGCCGGGCTCACCCCCTCGTTCTTGTAGTAGATGCGGGCCGGGGTCTGCAGGTGCTTCTCCAGCCGGGTGGCGCGGATGAAGGGCGTGGGCCGCCAGATGCGGTACACGTCCAGCACCTCGCCCGGTATGTCGATGTAGCGCTCCTGGCTGACCTCCTGCTCGATGAGGCCCATGGGGAAAATCGGTGCCAGGTCATCCGGTCCTATCGGCTGCCGGGTAGCCGGGTGGAGCGGCGGCTCCAGGGGTTTGGGAAGGTCCGGAAGTACGTTATACCAGGCCTCCGGGATATCCTTCTCCCCCAGCTGGATTATCTTGGGTTGTTCCTTCATCTTCCCTCCTCCTCTCTTCGAACTTCGCAGACACGCTTCTGAAACGTTTTAGGGACGATAACGCTCTCACGACCGACTCTTCGTTTCCCTCCTCCTCGCTCAACCTTTCCTGATTACTACCCCTCTGCTCCGTGTTCCCGCCCGGCACGCGAACCCCTTCATCCGGCGCCTCATATGAAAGGGCCACGGAGTCTTTTCTCTCCGTGGCCCTTGATGCCTGTCCCTGGTCTCAACTCGCGCGGGGCGGACAGGCACCGCCACGGTGCCCCCGCCACCACCAGGCAAAGGTCTCCTTCGATTTCATCGAGCCTTCAGCCTGCATGCCGCATATCCTCCTAACGGGATGATGGAAAAATTATCGTTTCCGCCCTTCCCCTTGTCAACCCGTGTCCTGGTTCACTACATGGTGAACACATCACCCCTGTTCTTGCACTCCTCCATCCAAAGGTTCAAGAACTCCATGGGGATGAGATAGTGTCCTGGTTTGACGTTTAACTTGGCTCGAAAATGATCACCGGTGGTAAAGCCCACAACCCTATGTAAATTCTCGCCCTCCAAGACAAGGGACTGCTTTCCTTCTTCCGGAGATGGGAGATAAGCGATTGCTCTCCCCTCCGGTATATCAACTCGAGAAAAGGAGGGCAGGGCTTGACCTGGGGCTCGAGCCCTCGTCCCCTCGAGGCGATTCCCTATTCCGTTTTCCAAAGGCGGCTAGGAGGCCATCCTGGCCACCCGCCTCCCCTCCTCAGGATCCTCCTCCTCCAGCGGACTCATGTCCAGATACCGCCTCCCGGTCTCCCATTCCTCCGACTGCTCCACACAGAGGGCGGTGATGAGCCGCAGGGCGGATTCCCGATTAGGGAAGATCGCAACCTCCCGGGTCCTTTTTCTGATCTCCTGGTTCAACCTCTCCACGCAGCCCATGGTCCTGATCCTCCGCCTATGGCCTGTGGGGAAGTGGAAGCATGAGAGCACGTCGTCCTGTGCCTCCTTGAGCCTTCCTAAAACCTCCGGGCGTATCTTCTCCCATCTT
>JASEFK010000010.1 GCA_030019255.1 Actinomycetota bacterium | reverse complement strand
CCTGGGATGGGAGGAGGAAGGCTAGGTGGCTGACACAAAATCCTTGACGCTACCTGCCGAAACTGATCGGGAAGTAAGAGATGGGTAAGAGGATGACCTTAGAAGAGATAAAGGCGAAGATTTTACCCGTACTCCATAAACACGATGTGATCAAGGCCTCGATTTTTGGCTCAATCGCAAGGGAAGAAAGCGATGAGAAGAGCGACGTTGACATCCTCATCGAATTGAGTGGAGAGAAGAGCCTGCTGGACCTGGCTTCCCTGAAGATAGAGCTGGAGGAGGTTCTGGGAAGGAGCGTGGATGTGCTCACCTACGAATCTCTGCATCCTCTTCTCAAGGACAGGATATTGAGCGAGCAGAAGGTTATTCTGTGAAAAAGGATCCTCAGGTATTCATAGGCCACATCCTGGGATGCATCGAACTCGTCGAGGAGTACCTTCGCGGCAAGACCTTTGATGATTTCATGGCATCGATTCAACTTCAGGACGCGGTTATTCGAAGGATCGAGATAATCGGTGAAGCCGCGAAGAAACTCCCGCAGGACTTCAAGGAAAAGAACCCCGATATACCCTGGAAAGAGATGGCTGGAATGCGGGACATAATCGTCCACGAATACTTTGGCGTCGACCTCAAGCTTACCTGGAGGGTGGCTAGCCAGGACATAAAGGAACTGAAGGCACAGTTAGAGAAACTCAGAGAGGAACGTTACTAAAGGGCTAGGAAACCGCCCTTCAGGATTAGCCGGCCGATTCATCAGCGACCGACTGAGCACCGCCATAGCGTTTAGAGATTACGTGACTCTCGAAAACCGTTGAGCCCTTCGCGGGGCTCCGTGGGTTCGAATCCCACCCTCTCCGCCAATCCTTTTCCCTTAACCCCTACGCGGCGGGGGGACGAAGACGCTGCGCATCCCGGTGCGCTCCAGGGTGATGGCCTCGCTCGGGCAGTGATAGGCACACACCCCGCAGCCGATGCACTTCCCTCCCTCTACCCGGGCCGCATCCCCGTCGAGGGCGATGGCCTCCATGGGGCACTTCTCCACGCATACCTCGCAGCCGTTGCACAGGTCCTCGTCCACCACCGCCCGGTGGGAGGCGTAGGTCGCCATGGGCGCCGCCCCCCGGTAGTAAAGGTCGAAGGTCCCGCAGCAGCACTTGCAGCAGTTGCAGATGGCGAACTCGTCCCGGCGCGGATCGCTCTTCTCGTGGAAGAACTTGTGCACCAGCCCCGCTTCCTCGCATTCCCGGAGTATCCGCTTGGCCTCCTCGGCCGTGATCTCCTTCCCGAACCCGTAATCGATCATGAACCTGGCCGACCTCCCGAAGGTCAGGCAGTTCACCTTCTCGTCGGTCACCCGGCAGGGCTTGCCGAGGAGGTCCTTGTGGTGGCGGCAGTAGCAGTAGCTGACGGCGAAGGTGTCGAACTTGTCCACGATCCTCATGGCGTCCTCGTAGGGCATGACTGTGTCCTGCCTCACATCCACCTCGCATTCCACGGGCACCACGCGGGTGATGGGCGGGACGGCCTTGAGCGCCTCCATGGCCGGCTCGTAGTTGGACTGGACGAGTCCCGCCAGCTCCTCGAAGAGCTTCTCGAAGAGGACCGCGAGTTTCTTCTCCTTCTCTCCCGTCCCTCCCCGCACCATGGTCAGCTCGAAGAGCCCGGGGAGGGGAGGCATGAGGTGGTAGACGTCCACGCCCGAGCTCCGGCTGCGGGTGACCATGAGGGCCCCCTTGTGCAGCAGTCCGTCCAGCATGGCCTGGAGGGACTCCTCGCCCAGGTCGCAGCGCTCCCTTATCTCCTCCAGGTTCAGCGAGGGCCGATCGAAGACCTGGATGAACCTGGCTTCCTCCTCGTCCAGGATGGTCTGCAACAGCTCGATGAGGGTTTCGGTGACCGGCAGCGGGACCTGCCCGGCGGCCACCATCCTGTTCGCGGCCCGGCTCCACACCTTCTCCTCGGACATGGGCACCTCCCTCCTCGTCGCTCACATCATGGGTTCATTATAGTGGCTGTGCCCTCCAGCGGGATGGGTAGGGATCACCGTCATCCTCCGACCAGCAGTTCCAGCGCCCGGACCGCCACCGCGACGGCGTTGCCCTCGCCCTTTTTCAACCCCGCCTTGGTTATGCGTCCTCCCTCCCCGTGGCGGTCGATCACCCCCGTGACGCAGCCCCCTCTCAGCCCAAGTACCCCGCACATGGTGAGCAGGGTGGCTGCCTCCATCTCGTAGTTGAGGACGTTCATCCGCCGCCACTCCTCCGTCATGCCGCGAAAGCGTCGCGGAATGTAGCCCCGGAA
This sequence comes from Actinomycetota bacterium, assembly GCA_030019255.1. Taxonomy (NCBI): domain Bacteria; kingdom Bacillati; phylum Actinomycetota; species Actinomycetota bacterium. Next base: position 84,715 of record JASEFK010000010.1, on the reverse strand, counting down.
GGAATCGGGCCGCTCCTGCCCGGGATAGAAGGTGTCCGAGGAGCAGGTCACGCCTACGTGATGGAGGATACCCAGCTCTCTGGCAGCAGATACCAGCGCTTCCACCAATTGGTAATCGGCCACCGCCGGGTACTCCGGTGGAGCGTAGTGAGCGGAGGCCCCGTCCAGGCGCACCGCCCCCGTGGTGATGACCACCTCTCCCACCCTGACGTGCGGCTGGATGGCCCCCGTGGTCCCCACGCGGATGAAGGTCTCCACCCCCAGTCGGGCCAGCTCCTCCACGGCGATGGCCGTGGACGGCCCGCCTATACCCGTGGAAGTGATTATCACGGGCACCTCCTGGAGGTAGGCCAGCCAGGTGCGGAACTCCCGCTTCCAGGCCAGCTCGCGCCCTCCCTCCAGGGGAGGGGTGCCGGCGATGACCTCCACGCGTGCCGGGTCTCCCGGGAGGAGCGCGAACCTCGCGCCCCGCATCTCCCTCATACGCAGGGAAAGGTGGTAAACGGAGGTCGGCCCGCCCCGGGGGCTCTCCCCGGACGGCACGGCTTTCCTTCTGCTTTCCATGCTCTTCACACCTCCTCTTACCGGCGCCTTGTCTTTCCGTCGGCCGCCCGGCGGCATCGGCGCTCTTGCGGGCAGAAAAGAGCATTCCCCTTGAGGGCGAGGATTGAAACCCTGACCGGGCCCGTTCCTCGTCCAGGACCTCTTTTCATCACCTTCGCGCCGGTCCGGTCCCTTTCCTCCTGGAGGAGTGTGCCACGGAGCCTGGAAAGAGGGGAGAGCGCCTCCGGTGAAAACGTCCACGCGTAGGCCTGGCGGGAAGGGGAACGAGTTGACCCTCATCGGTCCTCGAGCTAATATATATACCGACGGTCGGTATATTTATAGCGAGGCGGGAACCCATGGCCAGGCCCAGGAAGGAAGAGGCCCGGGAGGACACGAGGGGGGAGATCATCGAGGCCGCCTGGAAGCTGTTTTCCAGCGCGGGATACGACGCCACCCCGCTGGAGGCCATCCTCGCCATGGTAGGAATTTCCAAGGGCACCTTCTACTATTACTTCGCCAGCAAGGAGGACCTCCTGGACGCGGTGGTGGAAGCGGTCATCGAGCGCATCGCCGCCCGGGTGGAGGGCGTGACCCGCGAGGGGGGCATCAGCCCCCTGGAGAAGATGCGCCGCTTTCTCGAAGGCATCGCCCTCTGGAAGATGGACAACCTGGAGATCATCCGGGAGGTGGCGGAGGTGGTCTACCGGCCGCAGAACGCCATCATCCGGGACAAGATGAACCGCCGCACGGTGGAGAGGCTGACCCCCATCCTGGCGGAGATACTGGCCGAGGGCGAGGAAGAAGGCGTCTTCCGCACCGGCGCCCCCGGGGACATGGCGGAGATCGTCCTCCGCTTTTTCGCCGCCATGTCCGAGCTCCAGGTCGAGGACTACCTGCGGGCCGCGCGGGAGGGGGACGCGGAAGCGGTGGAGAGATTGGTCCGCCGTGCGGAGCTCTACATCAAGGCCATGGAGAGGATGCTGGGGACGGAGGAAGGCTCCGTCTACATACTGGATCGGCGCCTGGTGGAGAGGGCGGTGGGCATGAAGGGGAAACAACGCGAGGAGGGCGATAAGGCATGGAAGACGAGATCCGCATCTCGGCCGAGAACATAACCTACTCCTACGACGGCTGGCCGGCCGTGGACCACATCTCCTTCCAGGCGAGGAAGGGGGAGATCCTCGGCTTCCTGGGCCCCAATGGGGCGGGGAAGACCACCACCCTGAAGATGCTGGTGGGCCTCCTGGTTCCCCAGGACGGAAGGATAACCATCCTGGGCCGGGACATCGTGAAGGAGCGCGCCGCGGTCCAGGCCCGCATAGGGGTGTGCTTCGAGGAAAAGTCGCTTTACGAGGACATGTCCGCCGCGGCCAACCTCAAGTTCTTCGCCTCCCTCTTCGGTGTGCGCGACCTGGACGTGGCGGGCCTGCTGCAGAGGGTGGGCCTCCCGGCGGACCGCAAGGACCAGGTGTCCAACTACTCCAAGGGCATGAAGCAGAGGCTCATGGTGGCCCGGGCGCTGGTCAACGATCCCCTGGTTCTCTTCCTGGACGAACCCACCGACGGGCTGGACCCGGTATCCTCGGAGGCCATCCGGGAGGTCATCCTGGAGGAGAAGGAAAGGGGCGTCACCGTCTTCCTCACCACCCACGACATGGTGGAGGCGGACAAGCTCTCCGACCGGGTGGCCTTCATCAACGAGGGGAGGATTGCCGCCCTGGACACCCCGGACAACCTCAAGCACGAGTACGGGAAGCGGGTCCTCAAGGTTCGGTACCGGGACGGCGAGGAGCTGAGGGAGGAGGAGATCCCCCTGGAGGACGAGGGTTCGGGGCGGCGCATCCAGGAGATACTCCGCGACTACCGGGTCCTGGACATGCATACCGAGGAGGCCACCCTGGAGGACATCTTCATCATGCTCACCGGGAAGAAGCTGGAATGAAGGCGAGGATCGCCATTAAAACGCGGTACATGGTAAATTATGGATTTTGGCCACAAGGTCGGGAAAGCTGGAATGAAGGGGAAGAGGATAACCGCCATCATCCGCAAGGACCTGGGCCAGGTCTTCCGCAACCGCTTCATGGCCGTGATTTCCCTGCTGCTCATCCTCCTCTACGCCCTGCTCTACAACCTCATGCCCCGGCAGGTGGAGGAGACCTTCAGGCTGGGGCTTTACCTGCAGGGCGGTGAACGGCCGGCGGCGGAAGCGGGAGCCGATACTTCCGAGACGGGAACCGGGAAAAGCATTCTCGCTTCTCCCGCGGGCATGGGGACCACGAAAACCTGTACCCCTCCGGCTTCACCCGTGATCGCCTCCCCCGCGAACACGGTGACCGCGATGGAGGAGATGAGTGGCGCTTACAACCCGACAGGCCTGGAGGTAACGACCCTGGAAAAGGAAACCGCGGGGATTGAAAAGGGCGTGGAAGTGGTAGAAACGGATAATTTGGAGGACCTCCGGGGACTGGTGGAGAGGGAGGAGGTCGGCGCCGGCCTCTTCCTGGATTTAGGCGCCCAGCCCCCGCGCCTAGAGCTCTACATCACCTCCCGCGCCCCCGAGGAGACAGCGGAGGCCGGGGAAGCGCTGGCCAGGGAGATCGCCTATTCCCTCCTCGGTTACCGCCTCCCGGTGGACTTCCGCACGGTCATGGTGGGCCCGGACATGGCCGGTCGCCAGGTCCCGCTCCGGGACAAGCTGCGGGTGCTGCTTTTAGCCTTCGTCTTCCTCCTGGAACTCTACGCACTGGGGAACCTCCTGGTGGAGGAGATACAGCACCGCACCGCCCAGGCCGTCCTGGTCACCCCGGTGAGCCACGGGGAGTTCATCGCCGCCAAGGCCCTGAGCGGCATGGTCATCGCCTTCGCCGAGGGGCTTCTCCTGGCCGTGCTCCTGCGGGCCCTGACCGCCTCCACCTGGCCGGCCATCCTGGTCTTCCTGGTCCTGGGGGCGGGACTGGTGGTGGGGGTCTCCTTCATCCTGGGGGCGGTGAGCCGGGATTTCATGTCCATGGCCATGATCTCCATGGTCCCCTTCCTGCTGCTCATCCTCCCGGCCTTCGTCCTCCTCTACCCCGGGTTCACTTCCCCGCTGCTCAAGGCCATCCCCACCTGGTACCTGGTGGAACCCCTGGACGGGATACTCAATTACGGGAAGGGACTCTCCGATTACCTGCCCGCCGTCCTCATCCTGTGCCTCTTCTCCCCGTTCTTCTTCTGGCTGGGGTGGTACATTCTCAGGAGGAGGTTGACATGAGCGCGCGGCGCATCCTGGCCCTGGCGAGGAAGAGCCTCAACCCAAGAAATCCCTACCTCATCTTCGCCCTCCTGGCTCCCTTCATCTACGCGGCCATCTTCCAGTTCATCTTCAACCTGGGGAAGGACGAGCCCAGGCTCGCGCTCTACGAGGAGGGGACGCCACAGGTGGCCGCCATCCTCGAGGAGAACGCGGGGGTGCGTCTCACCCTCGCTGAGTCCGACGCCGAGCTGCGCCGGCTGGTGGAGGAGAAGAAGGTGGACGTGGGGGTGATCATCGACCGGGATGACCTGCTGCGGCTGGAGGCGGGAGAGGAGGTCTCCCTGGAAGTATTTGTCAATGGGGAAAGCCTGGCCAAGAACCGCTCCATCGTCCTGGCCGCGGTCGTGGATGCCCTGCGCGGGCTATCACCGGGGGTACCCAGTATCAGCTTGGAGACGGTGCGGCTGGGGGAGGAGAGGCCGCTCTCGGTCATGGAGATGTTCCTGCCCTTCATCATCATCATCGTCATCGTGGCGGGGGCCTACTTCCTTCCCGCCAGCTTCCTGGTCACCGAGAAAGAGAGGAAGACCCTGGAGTCGCTCCTGGCCACCCCGGTGACCCTGGCCGAGATACTCATCGCCTTCGGCCTAACGGGGATGGTCATCTCCCTGGGCATGGGGATCGTGCTCCTTCTCCTCACCGTGGGCATCCCCAATCCCTCCCTCATCCTCAGCGTATTCTTCCTGGGCTCGGTGTTGGCCGTGGAGTGGGGGCTGCTCATGGGGTTGGCCTCGCGGGACCAGACCTCCATGGTGGCCTACATGAAATCCATAAACATCTTCATCATCGGGCCGGTGCTCTTCGTCATCTTCCCCAGCTGGCCGCAGTGGATCGCCCGCCTCTTCCCCACCTATTACATCGCCAACCCCATCTTCCGGGCGGCCATCTACGGTGAAAGCTGGAGGGAGATCGGGTGGCAGGTCCTGGCCCTCCTCGGCTTCACCATCCTCTTCCTCGTCCCCTTGGCGGTCTTCGTGGCCCGCTTCGGCAAAGCCGGCCGCAAGGGACTTCTCTCCCTGGCGGGTTGACCTTCCGCATTTCCGCCGTAACAAGGGCGTGGTCCCGGTAACGCTGGCCACCTGCGCCTTCGACCTCCTGCACCCCGTGAGCCGCCGCGCCCACGGCTTCCTGGTCGCCTGCGTCGCCCGGGCCGTCAGGCGTTGGGGTTGAGGCGTCCGCAGAGGCGCATGGCGGCTTCCCTTATACGGCGTACGTTGGGAAGGACCTCCTCCTCCAGGTGCCGGGCATAGGGGACCACCTCCTCGACGCAGACCCGGGCGAAATCGGCCTTGACGCCGGCCTCGGCCAGGAGGGCAGCGACCTCGCCGCTGAGCCCGTACCCCACGTAGTCCTCATCCGCCACCAGGACCCGGCCGGTGCGCGAGGCCGAGGCAAGGATGAGCTCCCGGTCTAGGGGACAGGCGCTGCGCAGGTCAACCACCTCGGCGCTGATTCCATCATTTTCCAGTTTCGTGGCGGCTTCCAGGCAGCGGTGGAGGCTCATGCCCAGGCCGAGCATGGTCAGGTCGCTGCCCTCCCTCACCCTTCTCGCCTTGCCGATGGGCACCGGCACGGGTGGCGTGGGCACCTCCCCCCGGGCCCCGGCCGCGGGGACGTCGAAGCTCACCGTCTCCCTGCCGCCCTTCCCCAGGTAGTCCAGCCAGTAGTCGGAAAGGAGCTTGTGCTCCAGGAAGACCACCGGATCGTCGCACTGGATGGCCGAGAGCATGAGCCCGGCAGCGTCGGCGGGGTTTGAGGGGACCACCACGGCTATGCCGGGCATCCCGGAGAGCAGCCCCCAGAGGCACTGCTCGTGCTGGCCGGCGTCACCGTAGCCGCCCCCGCAGGCCGCGCGCACCACCAGGGGCACCCTCCACTTGTCGCCCGAGAAGGCGCGGATCTTGGTGGCCTGATTCAGGAGGGCGTCGAAGGCCACGGCGATGAAGTCCACCATCATGATCTCCACCACCGGGCGCAGCCCGGCCATGGCCGCCCCCACCCCGGCGGCCAGGAAGGCGGCCTCGCTTATTGGGGCCTGGAGAACCCGGGAGGGACCGAAGCGCACCAGGAGCTCCCGCCGCAGCATGGCCACGTCCTCCCCCAGGGTGATCACCCGTTCGTCGGCGGCCATGGCTTCTCCCAGCGCGTAGTCGATGGCCCGGGCGAAGGTCATCTCAGCCATGGGACTCCCTCCCTTCCACCACGGCCAGGGCGGATTTTTCCGCCTCCTCCACCTCGCGGCCGATCTCCTCCTCGATGCGCAGCCGCTGTTCCTCTGAAAGCAGCGCCGCGGCGCGCCGCAGGGGGTCTTTTTCCAGGACGTATTTTTCGATTCCCAGGATGGTCAGCGCTTTGCCAATAAATCCCAGGTGAAGCATGCGGGCGGGGACGGCAGCCAGGGGCCTGGAGAGGAGAGCCCGTGCCAGCGGAGGCCCTATCTCCAGGGTCTGGCGCACCGGGTCACGGAACACCCGCAACATGGGATCGCCCAGGAAGTGACCCTCCATGCGGGGGCAGGAGGCCAGGATGAAGCTCGGGCCGCGTCCCGACCTGGCCCGGGAGACCGCCTTCCCCGCCGCCGCCCAGACCCTCTCCACCCGGGTCCCGTCGACGCGAAGGGCGGGCATGCCGAAGGAACGCGCCCGGCGCGCCAGGTCCCCCCCGGTGACGGAACGGGAACGGGTGGTTATGGCCCAGCGATTGTCCTTGCACACGAAGACCACGGGGAGCCTCCAGGCCGCGGCCAGGTTGAGGCTCTCCAGGAGCATCCCCTGGTTGGCCGCCCCTTCCCCGAAGAAGGCCACCGCCACCTTGCCGGGGTCGAGCAGCCGGGCGGCCAGGGCGAACCCGCATCCCAGCGGGGCGGAGGATCCCACTATCCCCGAGGAGGCAGCCAGGTGCTCCCGGGAGAAGAGGTGCATGTGTCCCCCGCGGCCCCCGCACAACCCCTCCGGGTCCCCCAGCATCTCCAGGAAGAGGGATTCCATGCTCACCCCCCTTCCCACCAGGGGAGGCGTGGAGCGGTGGTCCAGGGCCATGGCGTCCCCTTCCTCCAGGTGGGCCAGGACCCCGGCCACCACCGCCTCCTCCCCCATCCCCAGGTGCATCTCCCCGGAGATGAGGCCGCGTTCCCAGAGGCGCGCCAGGCTCTCCTCGAAGCGCCTCATGCGTACCATGCGGCGGTATAGGTCCTCCAGGTCCGGTCCCATCTTCCACCTCCCTGCGTTTCGAAGGGCGCCTCACCCTCCCGTGCCCGGCTCATTCCCTGACCAGTCCCGCGGACATCCAGCGGTCCAGGGTCCCAAAGGTCCTGAGGGCCAGGGAACGTGCCAGGTCGCTGGCCCGGGTGGCCCGGGGACGTCGAAACATGTCCACGCGGCGCCGGCGCTGTCGCAGGCTCTTCTCGGGGCGGTAGTCGATCTCCTCCCGGGCCCGGTCCGCCCATTCCATGCGCAGCGCGTCCCCCACCCACACCGGCACGTACTGGTGGCGGCAGGGGTTTCCCGGCGTGATGTATATGGTGCAGCGCCCGGGATCCATGATGATGGAGTTCAGGGTGCGGGCGACGTTCATCTCTATCAGCGCGTCCACCAACTCCAGCTTCCTGAGATGGCGGAAGAAGTTCCAGGGGTGGCAGCAGATGGTGGCATCGTCCACCCGCTCGCCGTAGGGATCGGGATGCAGGCCGAACTCCTCCAGGGTGGAGTAGTTCAGCCCGTGGTCCCTGGCGATGATGCGCGCCGTGTAGCGGTCAATCTTTCCGTGGAACATTTCCAGCAATTCCCACATGCGGGCCAGCCGGGCGTAGGAGCCGGCGATGAGGGGTTCCTTCACCGGGTCGGCCCCGCCGGAGAGGGAGCGGTCCAGGAACTGGTGGTGGTTGGCGGAGGCCAGCACCCCGCCGTGGTCGGAGGCCCTCTCCACGGCCATGTGGTTGTGGGAGTGCTCGATGACCACCGCGTCCCCGTTCATGTCCGCGAAGATGTCGTTGGCGTTCATGATGATGGCGATGGCCAGGCCGGGCAGCACCTCGCGGGGGTTATCCCTCCACACTCCCACCGCCCCATCCACCGTCGAGCAGGTCTCCATGGCCAGGTTGTTGAGCTCGAAGAAGGTCAGGCCCTCGCCGCCGTCCGTGCACCCCACCGAGTTTACGCAGGAGCACAGGCCGTCCCCGTTCATCACCCCGATGCCGAAGAGGACCGGGAGGCCCATGCACACGTAGGGCTTGCTTCCCGCGATGTCCCTCACGTACAGGGGCATGCGGCCCAGGAGCAGCCGGAAGAGGGGGGAGAGGTCGAAGTTCCAGGAGACGTACACCTTCCCGTCCGCGGTGGCCGGCGGGACGGCGGCGAAGTTGGTGCACCCGGTTCCGGGCAGGGAGGCCAGGGCCAGCGCCGCCGTGGTCACCTCCGTGGTTTCCGCTCCCATGGCGCGGGCCAGGCCCTCGAGCCTATCCCGCTGCTGTGGGTAGCGATCGGCAAGGATTTCAAGGTGCCGGCGCGCCCTTTCCCTCGTGCGGCCGGGATGGGCACCCCGCCTGCTCAGCCACCGGGCTGCCTGGGAAAGAGCCGTGCGGTAGAGGGTTTCACGCTCCTTCCCAGCCGCGTAGCCGAATCCGAATTCGTCCTTCGAGGTTATAGTCCAGAGCATCTCCACCTCCTTTCCGAGGGCCGCAGGCCATGTCGAAAAACCTCGACTTTCTCCGCCGCAGCCCCAACCGCCGAGTATGCCGGGATTACCGTCGCCAGCCCGAAAAGGTCCAGTAAGCGCAAGGCCGGTCCCTCGATCTCCACTTTCCGCGGGTCGAAGTGCCGTGGGTCGCCGTGGGGTCGCAATATCTCAATCCTCCTTCACGTTCCGATGAAATCGGTGACCTACCAGAGACAAACGGGACTACCGCCGAATTACAATTCCCCGTCCCTCCGTCCCGCCGCGCCGCTTGGAGACGCGCGTTTCCTTGGCCTGTGCCCCTGTCCCGCTCGAGCCTTTTAAACGCCAAGGATCGTGGAATCCATCCCGTTTCCGCCATCATTTTCCTATCCGACTCCGGTAAATACAAGGGGGAGGCGGGTGGCATCCTGCAAGGGTAACCGGCATCCCATGAGGGGTAACGACGGATCTTTGCTGGGATGACAAGATGGTTTCTCTGCCGGCTTTAAAACTGAAGCGCCTCTGAACCACGCGGTATCCTGGCTGGAAGAAGAGGGTGCCCTTTCCGGGTTTTGTCATCGCCTCCGTTTAACATGTTCATGAAGGGTGAGATGTGAACGATCTCCCGGGTATGGCCTCGGAAGGTTGCCTTGACTTTCCCGCATATCCGGGGATGGCGCCGGGCATGAAAGTGGACCCGGGGAGCGGAAGACGTCCATCCGGGAGGGATTGTTTTGAAGGTCGGGGCATGGCCCGGAAACGGATTCCTTCGGAAGACGACGCGTTTTTCGAGGTGACCTGCGGAGGGTTGGATTAGCAGGAATCCGGGGATCGCTCGTGGATTCCCTCAAGGAGATGGGGCCCGGGGAAAGAAATTACAGGTAGAGAGTGATGCCCGGCGGTAGCGCGGTTTGCCGGCTGGATGACTTGGAGTACGGGAGGACGAGATGCCCAAGCAGCTGGTGAGCGAACTGGAGCCTGGAGAGGAGGTAAAAAGCGTTTTCCTGGTCACGCGTAAGGAACTGCGCAAGACCAAGGCGGGAGCCCCCTACTTGGCCCTGGAGCTGACGGACAAGAGCGGCAAGGTGGAAGCGAGGGTATGGGACAACGCCCTGCGCTACCGGGACGCCTTTTCCGAGAGGGATTACGTGGCGGTGAGCGGGAGGGTGGAGAGGTACCGCGACCAGGTCCAGGTGGTGGTGAATTCCCTGCGCCGCTGCTCCGAGGAAGAGGTGGAGGTCTCCGATTTCCTGCGGGTGGTGGACACGGACCGCGCGGAGCTGGAGGGCGAGCTCCGCCAGGCCGCGGACGAGATCAGGAATTTCCACCTCAAGAGCCTGCTGCTCAATTTCCTCAACGACCCGGATTTCATGCGCCGCTTCACCCGGGCTCCAGCTGCCAAGAATTACCATCACCCCTACCTGGGAGGGCTCCTCGAGCACACCGCCAACACGGTGCGCATCTGCCGCATGGTATGCGAGCTCTACCCCGAGGTGGACCGCGACCTGCTCATCACCGCCGCCACCTTGCACGATATAGGCAAGATACACGAGCTGGAATACGACCGGGCCATCGACTTCACCGACGCCGGGCGCTTCCTGGGGCACCTCCTCCTCTCCGACCAGATGATCCGGGAAAAAATAGCCTCCATGCCCGGTTTCCCCGAGGACCTGGCCATGCGCCTGCGCCACGCCGTCCTCAGCCACCACGGGGAGCTGGAGTGGGGTTCGCCCAAAAGGCCCAAGACCCTGGAGGCCATCCTCCTCCACCACGTGGACAACCTGGACGCCAAGGTGAACAGCTTCCGGGAGATCGTCGAAAGGTTGGGGGAGAGCGAATCCCCCTGGACGGACATGAAGAACCTCTTCAAGCGTCCCTTGTACATCCCCCGCGCCATGAGCCAGGAGATGGAGCTGGACCTGGAGGAGGAAGTCCCGCAGTAAGAGGGTTCGAAGGCGTGGCTCGTGCCAAGGGATTCGAAGCCTGTGGGGGTATCGGTCTTGGTCGCGCTTTTTCATGGTGAGCGGCCCGTCCGCGCTCTCCCGGTTCATGGCGCCGTGCCCCGGTCCTTGTGTCCGGGCGTCCCCGATGCGGTAGACATTCGGCACTGACCTTCTTTGCTCCCGACCTCAGGGTCCCGGGTCCTGTCGCCGGTTCGCGCGTCGCCACCCCGCCAGATGGAAGAGGGATGACGGGGCGGTGCGTGTTGCATCGCGTACCCTTTCCAGGGCGCGGAGGATGCCTTGGCGGAGGCGTTCGAATTCCCCGCCCTCCAGGGATCGGCCGCCGTAACGCGCCTTCTCGTAGAGGAAGAGTTCCTCCCGCAGGTCCAGCCCCGGGATCGCCTCCTGCAAAACGGTAAAATATTCCTTGAGGGTACTCCCGGGAGGGCGGGGGTATCCCAGCCGGCGCGCATCCTCCAGGAACATGCCCATCAGCGCCTGCGGTTCTCCCGCCGCCAGCGGCAGGGGCGCGCCTTGCCTTCTCCCTCGCCGTCGCGCCGCCAGGGCCGCCAGGAGGAGGAGGGCGAAGAGGATGGGAAGCCAGGGGGCCTCCCGCGAGGAATAGGCCACCCCTGAGGCCAGGGCCTGCAGGCCCTGGCCCAGGGCGGAAAATCCCCGCTTCAGGGCGGAGCGCAGGGAGGGCGGGAGGATGGAGGAAAGGCTGCGGCCCACCCAGGCGAAAAAGTCGCGAAAAACCCAGAAGACTCCGTATGAGCCGCGGATCTCGGGAAGGGAGAAACCGGGCGTGGGCTCCCTTGTCACCCAGCCCACTCCCACCAGGTAGACCTCCACCCAGGCGTGGGCGTCGTCCAGGCTGACCTCGTAGAGCCCGGTCACCGGGTTGTAATCCCCGGTGGCGTAGCCGGTGACCACGCGGGAGGGCACGCCCGCCAGGCGGCACAGCACGGCGTGGGCGGTGGCGAAGTGTTCGCAGTAGCCGCGGCGTGCCTCGAACAGGAAGTAGTCCACGGCATCCTCGCCGGGGGGAAGGGGCGGGACGTCCAAGGAATAGGCGTACTCCCGCCGCAGGAAATCCTCGATGGCCCTGACCCGTTGCATGGGTCCGGCGTCGCGGGGGATTATCTCCCGGGCCAGCTGGATGACCCTTTCCGGAAGAGGTGGCAGCTCGAGGTAGCCGAGCTTTTCGCTTCCCGCCAGGTAGGGGTAATCGCGCAACGCGTCCTGCGAAGCGGAGAATTCCAGGTAAGGGTGCAGGTGCCCCTGCATCACCGATCCGCCCAGGGCGGAGAGCTCCTCGTCGCTGAAGTCAATGGCGTTGGAAATCACGCTGTACACCAGGCCCTCCGCCAACTCAAAGGGACTCCGGATCCCGGACTCGTCGTAGTAAACGTAATCGGAAGGATAGTAGAGCAGGCTGGGACGGTAGGCGGTGAAGACCACGTTGGGCTGGTCGTTCTGCAGGTAATAGGTCTGCAGGATGGTCTTTCCGGCCAGGTGAACGTCTTTCTCCGGTGCGGGCAGGTTGAAGGGCTGTTGGGATGTGCCCAGCCGGGGAGGCTCCTCCTCGGGAAGCAGCCAGGAATAGCCGTTGTAGGTGGTGAAGGCCAGCCCCCTCCAGTAGGCGGGCTCGCTGGCCCGCACCCGCATCACCGGGAGGTCCAGCAGCTTTCCTCTCGCGCGCAGGTCCAGGTAGGGGCCGAAACCGAAGTAGGCCTCCGGGTTGACCTCCAGGGGACGGTCCGGCGGCCGGAGGGGGAGCTGGGGATATCCCGGGTTGCGCACGGAGTAACCCTGGGCGGAGAACCAGGGGCGGCGCAGCGAGAAGGGCAGGGACCGGATGTAGGTGGCCGGGAAACGGGGTATGAAGGCCCCCACCAGGAGCCCGATGACCACCACCGCCGCCAGGAGCAGGCTGAGGGTGGCGGAGACTCCTTTCAAGGCCGCGCCGGAAGGGTATTTGCCGGAGCCGTTCCTGGAGAAGGAAGAAAGCCGTGACCTCTGTGCGAAGTAGAGGGAAGGAGCGGCGCAGGCCAGCCAGAGGAGCACCATCCAGGCGAAGGTGGCGGATAAAGAGTAGGACGCGGCCAGCGCCAGGAGGATGAAGGAGCTGACCAGGGAGAAAAGCAGGTCCCTGCGGCGCGGAAGGTCGAAGCTGTGCAGAACCTGCACCCACAGGAAGAGCTCGGCCAGGGGTACGCGGGTGTCGTAAGGCTGCAGGTAGGACTGACGCAGGAAGGAGGCCAGGGCTACCAGGGTCAGGGTGGCGATGGCTAGCTTTATGAGGATGTTGGGCCGGTGGCGGCGCCACCAGCTGAAGAGGAACCCCGCGGTGATCAGGAGCAGGGACACCAGGACCACTGAGGGGTTGATCACCTCCTGGAGGGCCAGGGCGACGATGGACACGCACACCGAGGCCCACACGGCCAGGCGCAGGCCCCGGGATTCCTCTACATCCCTGGGCGCCGCCAGCCTGCGCAGGTTACGCAGGGATTTTCCAGGCATTTCCCGAGATCATCTCCTTCGATGCATACGGCAATACCCTCGAGGGTGGGCGGGAGCTCGACGTATCCCCGGCGCAGGAGGTCCTCGAGGGAGCCCGCGCCGTTTCCACTGGGTTGCCATTTCTTGCCATCCGAACCCGTTACCAGTATCCAGGCCAGTCGCGATCCCTGTGGCATGGAGGGAGGCCGCGGGAGGTCGGCGGGTGCGCTTACTGCCATAATCTGGCATACGAGCGCGCCCCTGGGTATCCTATGGCGCAACCCCTCCAGCTGTTCCCGCGGTCCCGGCTCGCCCTCCGCCTCCAGTGCCGCCAGCCACCCGAGGGCGGACTGCAGGCCCGGTGCGTCGTGGATAACCGGGGTGGAACCCCGGTAGGCGGCCAGGGTCACCGGGCAGCCTACCGACCAGGCATAGGCGGCGGCGCTGGCCGCCACCCGGGCCTGCAGGTCCAGGCGATCCCGGGCCTTCCAGCCCCCCAGGTCGCCGCCCCGGTTGTCCAGGAGGATAAACAGGCGGGTGCTCCTCTCGGCCTCGAACTCCCTGACCACCAGATCGCCGCGCCGGGCTGTGGTCCTCCAGTGCACGCGGCCCAGGGGGTCGCCGGGCTGGTACTCGCGTACCCCATAGAAATCCAGTCCCTCCCCTCGGGAGGCGACCGGAAGGGGTTCGCGCCAGGGATAGAGCAGGACGTCGAGGAAGGGGAAGGCGGTAAGCTCCACGTAGGAGGGATGGACCTCCAGGCGGGAATCCGGGGTTATCCGACTGGAGTGCCGGGAAAGGCCCAGGGTGCCCTCGGAGTAGAAGTAGAGCGGCCAGTCGCGGTAGACCCCCCGGCGCAGCCCGCCCCTCCTGTATTTGAGGACGGCCTCCTGGGCGCCGGCCAGGCGGGGAAGGAGGAGGACCGTCGTCCCGCCGGGATGCCGGTCGCCGTCCGCCTCCTCGCTCCCCCCGGCTAGGACTTCGCGGAATATATCCCTTATGCTCCGCCGGGCCACCTTCAGGGAAAACCTCGCCGGCGCCCCGCTCTCGCAGGGGTCCGCGTCGACCACCGCCAGAAGATGACGGGAGAAGCGTCCCCCGTTGCGTACCCGGATCTCCACCTCCAGGTCCTCCCCCTCGACGGCCCGGGGCGGAAGGGAACGCTCCGCATCAAGGTTGCGTACTTGGAAGAGCGATTCCAGCCAGGAGACCAGGAGGGCGGCGAGGAGCAGCCCCGCCAGCCAGAAGAGCCACCCTGACTGGGAATTTATCCCAATCAGGATCATGGCCAGGGAAAGGGCCACCACGGTCAGGGAACGCGCGGAGAACAAGGCCACCTCCTAAAGGACAGGCACCGGGACTCGTTCCAGCACCCCCTGGACCAGGGAGCGGGCCTCGGAGAGGACCCGGGAACGGGCGGCGGGGATGACGCGGTGGGCGAGCACCGGAACGGCCAGGGCTTTGACGTCGTCCGGGGTCACGAAGTCACGGCCCTCCAGGAAGGCCCTGGCCTGGGCCGTCCGGACCAGGAAGATGGTTCCGCGGGGGCTGGACCCCAGGTGGAAATCCTCCTCCTCCCGGGTGGAGCGCACCAGCTCCACGGCGTAGGAGAGCACGTCCGGGTGCACGGTCACCTCGCGGACCTTCCTCTGCAGGGCGGGGATGTCCTCCGCCTCCAGGACGGGGCCCAGCGCGTTAACCGGATGCTCGAGGAGCTGGGCCTCGACTATCTCCCGCTCCACTTCCGTGGAGGGATAGCCGAGGGTGAGGCTCATGCAGAAGCGGTCCAGCTGGCCCTCGGGCAGGGGGTAGGTCCCGTGGTATTCCACAGGGTTCTGGGTGGCGATAACGAAGAAGGGCCGGGGGAGGGGATAGGTGGTGCCGTCGGCTGTGACCTGGCCCTCGTCCATGGCCTCCAGGAGGCTGGACTGGGTGCGCGGGGTGGCCCGGTTTATCTCGTCGGCCAGGATGACGTTGGCGAATATGGGCCCCGGCTTGAACTCGAAGTCCGCCGCCTTCTGGTTGTAAATCACCGTCCCGGTGACGTCCGAGGGGAGCAGGTCGGGGGTGAACTGGATGCGGCGGTAGGTGCCGTGGATGGACAGGGCCAGGGAGCGGGCCAGCATGGTCTTGCCCACCCCGGGCACGTCCTCCACCAGCAGGTGTCCGCCGCTGAGCAGGGCGACCACCGCCAGGGCGACTTGCTCGTCCTTTCCCCGGATCACCCGGCGCACGTTGTCCACCAGGGCCCTGGCCGGGCCGTTTCCCCCGCCCGGCGCCGCCTGGTTCATCGATTCTCCTCCCCGTCTCAGGGTTTCCGGTCGGCCTCTCCCGCGAGGCACACCGCTTCTCCGCTTTCCCAATCCGAGGTCTTCGTCCTTCCGTGCCGCACCCCGGCCGGAAGGAGGCCCCAATTCCTAATATCGAGATTAGGAGCCGGCATGTTGAGATGCAACGACAGGGGTCAGGTCTTGACAGGCTGCTCAAGAATCGAAACCCCGCGATGTAAGAATTGGTGGTTCCCGGCATAATGCCGGAAACGAGACAGTACATTTACGGCATTTTGCCAATTTTCGGTCACCCCGTTGAACTTGATACCCCGATATTTAGTCGAGGGATCAGGGGCATGGGGATAGGGAGCCAAGGCAGGCAGGACATTCCGTCGCCGGGGACAACGGCGATCTCGTGATTTTCGGGTAGGACTTCGGGAAGAGGGGTCCAGCGTCCAAGCCCAACGGAGAACCCAACGGAGGTATGGTTTCAACTCGGTTACGGGGCGGGAATAATGGAAGGCGGCGGAACGGAGACCAGGGATGCGGGCGATGGAAAAGGCGGGGAGCAAGAGGTGTTTCGGTTGACGGAACGGGTGGTTCCCCGGGAGGGCCTGCCGGAAAAGGGTGCCTGCGACGCCGTGGTGGAGGTAGCCGGGAGGGACAGCGTCGGCGCTGCGGTGGCCCTGGCCCGCATGGGAAGGATACGCCGCGTCCTTCCCTCCGTGGCCTTCACGGGGACCGAGTTCGGGGACCTGGATTCCCCGACCAGGAACGTCCAGCTCATGAGGCGGTTGCTCGAGCCGGAAGGCGTGGTGGTGGAGGATCCCGTGGTCGTCGGGTCCCCGCCCTGGTGGCGGGCCACCGTGGGGAGGGTCAACACCGTCCTTTCCCGGCGCTACGGTCCGTGGCATATATGCCTGGGGTGCCACATGTACCTGCACGCCCTGCGCATACCTCTCTGTAGGCGACTGGGGATCGGAAAGCTGGTGGCCGGGGAGAGGCTGGGGCACGCCGGGCGGGAGAAGGTCAACCAGGGTCACGACGCGGTGAGCGCCTACAGACGGGTGGTCGAAAGCTTCGGCATCCGGTTCGAGCTGCCCCTCCTGGAGGTGGACGACGAGGAGGAGATGATCTCTCTGGTAGGGGGATGGAGGGAGGGGGAGAACCAGCCCTCCTGCGTCCTTTCCGGGAATTACCAGGACCAGAATGGCGAGGTCCTGGTCGAGCGGGAGAGGGTACGTGCCTACCTGGACGAGTACCTGGTGCCGGTAACCGTGCGGATAGTCTCCGAGATCCTCGAAAGGGGAAAGGCGGATTACCAGGCCCTGGTATGGGAAATATTGGAAGGTTAGAACCGTTCGGCCTGACGTCCGGGGACAGCCCAGCCCCCCGGGGATTCGGGGTCTGCAAGGCGTTGGAACAGCGGGCGGCATGCCTTATGGGGAGCGAGCCCGATAGATCAAGCGCTTGAAGGAGAGAGGCATGTTGAAGGTCCTTTTCCTCGTCCTGGACGGGCTGGCGGACGTCTCCCACGCGGAGCTCGAGGGCAGGACGCCGTTTCAGGCGGCGAAAACCCCAACCATGGACCGGCTGGCAAGGGAGGGCTGCTGCGCCCTCATGTATCCCCTGGCTCCCGGGGTTTGCCACTCCAGCGAGGTGGCTCATTGGAGGATGTTCGGGTACCGCCCGGAGGAATACCCGGGACGCGCTTATTTCCACGCCCTTTCCGAGGGCATCCCCTGCCGGGAGGGGGACGCCCTTTTCATGTTCAACCTGGTCCCGGTGATCCGACGGGCTGGGGACGTTTACGTTGTCGACGAAGGCGTCCCCGGCGTGGCGGACTTCTGCGCCCGGCGGGCGGAGGACTTGAAGGCCGCGGCTCCACCGGGGATGGAGCTCCATTACCTTGGCGGTATCGAGTTCCTGGCCGTGGTGGAGACGGGGTCCTCACACCTTCTTCCCACCGATCCCTTTCTGCATCATCTACCGGTGGGCGAGATCGCCCCCAAGCCGGGATGGGGGAGGGACGAGGATACCATTCGCACGGCGCGTATCCTGCGCGATTTCAAGGAAAGGGCGGAAAGGGCGGCGGCGGAGGGCGGGCCGGAGGGATGGGAGGCGGGGCTGATAATGAAGTGGCCCTCCCGGGCGCTACCTCCCCTGCCCTTCGAGGAGAGGTACGGAATGCGGGCGGCAGCGATAGTCTCCACTCCCTGTTTCCGGGGCCTGGGGATCTTTTTGGGCATGCGGGTGGTGGACCGGGGGGAAAGGGAGGCCGAGGCCGATATGGAAGTGAAGCTGCGCGCCGCGCACGACTGGTTCAAGGAGGGCGGGGAGTTCGCCTTCGTGCACACCAAGCACGCCGACGAGGCCGCCCATGCGGGGGATCCCCGAGGAAAGGCGGAGGTCATCGAGGCCATGGATCGTGCCCTGGCCTCCCACGCGGAAATGCTTTTCGACACCGAGGTGCTCACGGTCATCACCTGCGATCATTCCACCCCCACCACCCGCGATCCCCGCGTTATTCACGGCGGGGACCCGGTGCCGGTGCTCTTCCATGCCCCCACAGTCAGGAAAGACGCGGTGCGGCAGTTCGACGAGGTGAGCACCGCCATGGGCGGGATGGGCCAGCTGCGGGGCGAAGATCTCATGCCCCTCATCCTCTATTTCTCCCGCCGCGCCCGGTTCGTCGCCGACCCTTGAGCGGAACGGCCGTCGTCCTTCCGGACCGGCCCGGCGGTATTGGTCTCGCTCGCTGAACCGCTTGCTGCAACCAACCGCCCGGTTCCGGGCAGTGGGATTGGCAACTCGCGGCCTTTTATCATTTCCAGCTCAAGAAGGCCTCCATCCTATTGCCCCTCACAGGTTGTTTTTTCTGGCTCGAACTTGTGAGTGCGGGCCGCTTTGTTTACATTGTTGACGTGCCGTATTCGGTATGTACCTGAAGGGAGAAGCGGGAGAGAAACGGATGGAGGTGAGGAATTTCGAGCTCACGTCATCGGGCGTGGTCCTGAAAGGGAAGGTACTCCTGCCCGACGTGCGGGGACCGGTGCCCCTGGTAATCCTCTGCCACGGCATACCCAGCGGGGAACTGGTGCCCGGCGATCCCGGCTACGAGGCGCTGGCGGAGCGTTTCCTGGAAAAGGGGATCGCGGCGTGCATTTTCAATTTCCGGGGCACCGGGGAATCGGGCGGCGATTTTTCCCTTCCCGGATGGGTGGAAGATCTTGCCACCGTCCTCGAGGAGGCCGGGTCGGGAAGGGGCGCCTTCGCTGGCTGCCGTCCCGACCGGGTGGCCCTGATGGGTTTCAGCGGAGGGGGTGCAGTGAGCATCGTCTGCGCGGCGCGCCGTCCCGGGCTGCGGGCCCTGGTGTCCGTCTCCTCCCCGGCGGACTTCACCCACCTCATCACCCGGGAGGGCATAGGGGACTTCATCGCCCACGCCCGGCGCATTGGCATCATCCGGGATTCCGCCTTCCCTTCCTCGGAGGACGAATATTACGAGGGGATGCACGCCTGTCGACCGGTGGAGGAGGTGTCCCTGGTCTCCCCGACTCCGCTGCTCATCCTCCATGGCTCGGAGGACGAGACGGTGCCCGTGAGTGAGGCCCATCTTCTCTACGAGGCGGCGAAGGAACCGAAGGAGATCTTCATCGTCCCCGGGGGAGGTCACAAGCTGAGGCACCACGCGGAGGCCATGGACAAGGCCGTCGGTTGGCTCCTTGAAAAGCTGTGAGCGAATGCTTCCTCACATGCTTTCCGGGGCGGAGACCCCCAGGATGGAGAGGCCGTTGCGCAGCACCTGGAGGGTGCAGCGGACCAAGAAGAGGCGGGCTGTGGTGAGCTTGGCGTCCTCGCTGATCACCCGGTGGCGGTTGTAGAAGAGGTGGAAGGCGGCGGCCAGCTCCTCCAGGTAGCGGGTCAGGCGGTGGGGCGCGCGGTCCAGGGCGGCGTCGCGGATGAGCTCCTCGAACTCAAATATCTTCAGGGCCAGGTCCATCTCCTCCTCCTCGCCCAGCCGCCGCAGGGTGGCGAGGTCGGGTATCTCCTCGCGCATCTCCACGCCCTTCCCCAGCCCGTAGCGGAGGATGCTGCAGATGCGCGCGTGGGCGTACTGCACGTAGTAGACAGGGTTCTCCATGCTCTCCTGCACGGCCAGCTGGATGTCGAAGTCCAGGGCGGTATCCTGGCTGCGGGTGAGGAAGAGGTAGCGGGCCACGTCCTTTCCCACCTCCTCCACCAGCTCGTCGAAGGTGACCATCTCCCCGGTGCGCTTGGACATGCGCACCGGCTCTCCCCCCCGCTTCAGGTTCACCAGCTGCCCCAGGATGACCTCCAGGACCCCCGGGTAACCCTTGGCCTCCAGGGCGGCCTGCACGCGGCGCACGTACCCGTGGTGGTCAGCGCCCCAGATGTTGATGAGGTGCTGGTAGCCCCTGGCCAGCTTGTTCAGGTGGTAGGCGATGTCGGCGGCGAAGTAGGTCGGCGCTCCGTTGCTGCGCAGGAGCACGCGGTCCTTGTCGTCGCCGAAACGGGAGGTGGCCATCCACACCGCCCCGTCCTTCTCGTAGGCCAGGCCCTCCTCCCGGAGCTTCCGGATTTCCTCCAGCACCGCGCCGCTCCTGTGCAGTTCCCTCTCGCTGAACCAGTTGTCGAAATGCACCCCGAAGGAATCCAGGGATTCCCTGATTCTTTTGAGCATCAGGCGGTAGGCCCTCTCCCCAAGCTCGGCCCGCCTCTCCTCGGGGGGAGCGTCCACCAGCCTACCGCCGTCCTCCTCGAGGAGGACGCGGGCGATGTCCCTCACGTAAGACCCGTGGTACCCCTCGGCCGGGAATTCCACCTCCCTTCCGGCTAGCTCCAGGTAGCGAGCCTCCACGGAGGCGGTGAAGACTTCCATCTGGGTCCCGTAGTCGTTGAGGTAGAATTCCCGGTCCACCTCGTAACCGACCGCCTCCAGGAGGTTGCACAGGGCGTCGCCCAGGGCCGCCCAGCGGCCGTGCCCCACGTGCAGCGGGCCCACCGGGTTGGCGGAGACGAACTCCACCAGCACGCGGAGCCCTCCCCCCAGGTCCCAGCGCCCGTAGGACTCCCCCTCTCCGGCGACTCGAATGAGCTCGCGCAGCACGCGGTCCCGGTCCAGGGTGAAGTTGATGAAGCCGGGACCGGCCACTTCCACTGCGCTGAGGATGGGGTGTTCCCGTTCCCCGCCGGGATGACAGGCCTTTTCCTCCAGGCGGCGTACCAGGGCCGAGGCTATCTCCCGCGGGTTGCGCCCCGCCCGGCTGGCCAGGACCATGGCCACGTTGCTCGCCCAGTCACCGTGCGCCTTGTGGCGGGGCCGCTCCAGCACGAACTCCAGCCCCTCCGGGTCAGGTATCTCCCCGGCCCGCGCGGCGTCCGCCAGGGCCCGCTCGATGAGTTCCCGCAGTTCCTTGACGATCAAGCGCGCTCTCCCTCTTCTGTTTCGCCGCTCGCTTGCCGCTTACGATGCGACGGTCGACAGCGAAAAAAACAAGGCGTAACTTGCCCCACGGGTCTTCAGGACATTACTTGTATCATACATCTTCGATCTCCGTGAGCGTTGCATGTGGAAATATATTAAACCCGAAGCTGCCAGCGGGCTCAAGGGCTTGTTAGCGCGGGAAAAGCAACAAGACGGGAATAGGCGCCACCTGTCCTTTTTCGAAGTGCGCTGTTTATTTACCAGAATCTTCGGCAGGTGGTTGCGGTAGAGTAATGCGATGCGGCCGTCCCGGGGACGGCCGCATCTTCAGGGGGGTGCATGGGGAGAGCTCGCAGAAGCGCAGCCTTTTCGCCGGTGCTTGGCGCTTATCGGTCTCGCTGAACGAGGCGCCCGCTGCGGGATTCCCCGCTGGTTTTGTTTTCCTTCTCACCTCCCCAGGGGCCCTTGGAGGGCGCGCAGGCCCCCGTGGACGAACAGGGAGGCCATGGCCTCGGCGCGGGATTTCACGGCCTCCGCCTGGGATTCGGTAAGGGTTCCCTCCGAGACCAGGCGGTCGGCGATCTCGCTTATCCGCGAGGCCAGCTTATCCACCAGTTTTTCCGTGGACACTCCCTTCTCCTCCGCCAGGTCGGCGATGGTCTCCCCTTCTTCCAGCCTGTCCTCGAGCTCCCGGGTGGCCATGCCCAGCTCGGAGGAGGCCAGCTCGAGGAGCTCGTCCCGCGCTTCGCGCAGGATCCCCGCCCTTTCGGGGATGGTTTCCATTTTCTCCCTGAGACGGGGCCCAGGCTCGAAGGGCCGGGTTTCCCTCCAGGGCCTGTTGCATCCGGGGGCTGTGGGTGACGGCTTCTCCTCGTCCGGCCTCCCCACTGCGTACCCGATGGCGAACATCCCTCCGAGCAGGATCAACGCCACCAGGCCGGCCAATATGCCCGCCAGCGCCCTGTGACGCCGGAACCAGCCGGAAGTTCCCCCGCCGGAGATCCTGTACGGTCCTTCCGGAGCAGGAGGGGCTGCGTTCGGGCCAGGCTGTCCTTCTGCCGTGGAGACTTTGACGTCATCCGCCGCTCCCAACGTGGTCGCTTCGGACACCGAGGCTGTCTCCTCCATCGGGTTACTTTCCATGCTTCTGGATGCCTTAAGGTCCGCGTCCTTCTTGGACGACGGGGAGAGTTCCTGGTTCATGTTTCCTGCATTCATGCTCCTTCACCTTCCTTCCGGCTTTTTTAGCCTGTTCTTTCGACGCTTCTTATACGGACTGGGTTTCGCTTGCCCATCCACATCCAAATTCCTGCCTTCAATGACAGGCCTTTTCTCTTCCTTCGCCGGTCACCTCGCCGCACTATGGTTCGTTCCCATGTGGCCCCCTTTGCTCATCGGCGCTATCCCGACCCCCACGCTCCGGGGGCTGCCTTGCCCCGTTGGTCGGTCGACTTCCAGCTCTCGTAACCGTTAGGAAGTTTCCTTGTCGTGCCTGGGGCACTCGATTGGGGATGCCAGTCCCTCGATTCCCGGGTGTCGCTTCATACCTCCATCCCCCTCAGTCTTCCGTCCCGCATCTGGTAGGCCCAGTCCGCCGCCCGCAGGATACCCTCATCGTGGGTGACGATGAGCACGCACTTTCCGTCCCGCCGCGCCAACCTGGCCAGGATGTCCACCACCACCCGACCGGTGGTCGAGTCCAGGTTGCCCGTGGGCTCGTCGGCCAGGATGAGGTCAGGGTCGTTGGCCAGGGCCCGGGCTATGGCCACTCGCTGCTTCTCTCCCCCGCTCATGCGGCTGGCCCTTGTCCTGAGCAGGCGGCCCTCGATGCCCATCCCGGCCAGCAGATCCTCGGCGCGGCGGCGCTGTTCCCCGGTTGGAACCCCGTCCAGATCCATGGGGAGGGTGACGTTCTCCAGTGCGGTGAGGTAAGGGATGAGGTTGAACATTTGGAAGACGAACCCCACCCTTTTTCTCCGGTAGCCGACGAGGTCCGCGTCCGGCCGGCAGATGTCCTCCCCGAAGACGATTATCTCGCCTCCGTCCGGCCTTTCCAGGGACCCGATGAGGTGGAGGAGGGTGGTCTTTCCGGATCCTGACGGCCCTATGATGACCGTCACCTCCCCCTTGCGCGCCCGCAGGCTCACCTTGTCCACCGCCCTCACCTCGCCCGATTTCACCCGGAAGGCCTTACTGACCTCGTTCACCTCCAGAAGGTCGGCCATGTTCCCTTCCTCCCTTCCTGCCATTATTTACCACCTCATTCCATGGTCAGCATCCTGGCGGGCCGCAGCCGGTTTATCCAGACCACGGGGACCGCCATTCCTAGCAGGCTGATGCCCAGCAGTATGAGGATGCCGTAGGCGAGAAGGCCACCCCGGTACACCACCTCCAGCTCCACCTCCGCGCTCTCGCTCCCTAGCAAGGAGAACCTGCCGCCCTCCTTGTAGAGGTTGCGAGCCATGAACCTTGCGGCCGGCGTGCCCTGTGCCTGTCCGGGCTGGAGGGCCTGCTCGGCGGCGACGGCATCCTCCTGCAACAGCCAGTCACCCAATCGTTGGGAGACTACCGCCGAGGCTCCCGTGGCCAGGATGACCGCCACCAGGCAGATGCAGGTGATCTCCGCGGCGTACTGCAGGAGGACCTGACGGTCGGTGGCTCCGATGGCCTTGAGCACGCCGAGTTCTCGGGTACGGCCGCCCACGATGATGGCCATGGCCAGCACAATGATGAGGGCGCAGGCGGCGAGGGCCCCGGCCAGGCTAATGACCGAGGTCCGGGCCACCTTGTGCAGGGGATCGGATATGGCCTTGAAATCGGAATAGTCGGTGGCCAGTTCGTACCTGTCTCCCCCCTCCGTTCCGTTAACTACTGTTTCCTGGAAGGCCTCCTGGATGGCGGCGGAGCTGTCCGCGCTGTCCAGGTAATAGCAGCCGAGCTCCACGTATCCCGGGGTGTTGTTGAGCGCCTGGACCACGGAGAGGGGGGCGTAGAACTTGCTGCCCGCGGGGTTGAAGGCCAGGGGGTCGCGGGTCTCGCCCTCCTGTTCCACCTCCACCGTCTCGTATATGCCCTTCACCGTGAGCACCATCTCCGAGCCGCGGCCCTCGGAGCCGGTTACCTTGGCGGTAATGGTGTCTCCCACCTGGAGACCGTTCTCCTCGGCCAGGGTCTTTTCCACCAGCACCACCGGGTTGGCCAGCAGGTAGTCCTGGTAGGTGTAGAAGGAACCGTCCACCAGGACCTTGGCCCCGCGCAGGAAGTCGGCGGCCGAGGCCCCGTCGGTGTTTCCCTCGAAGAAGAAGGAATTGCCCTCGGAGGAGGAGGCGCCCACCGAATACGGGCCGCTGCGCAGGGAGAGCATGCTGGCCAGCTCCGTGGATTGCACGTCCGGTAGGATGACGAGGGTTTCCAGCACCTTGTCATAGCTTATGACCTCCGGTCGACTGGAAAAATCATCCACCAGGGCCTCGGGCACCATGAGCTCGGTGCGCTCGGCCAGGAGCTCCTCCTCGGACATCTTGCGGGCCTCGGCCTGCCGCTTGGCCGGGTCCTGCTCCCGCTGCTCCTGGAAGGCCTGCATCTGGTACTCCGAGCTCACCCTGACTTCCGCGTAATTACCAACGCTCTTCTTGACCTCCCCCACCTGGGAATCGGCGGCCATCTTCACCGCCAGCATGGAAAGGGAGAAGGTAAGGCAAACGAAGAGGAGGAGCACCACCACCAGGTTGGCCAGGGGATGGCGTACGAAGCTCCGGAGCCCTCTTTTTATGGACCGCATTTTCTCACCGCCCTCCTGCATGTCAATCCGGGAAACCTGTAAGGTTCCACCTTTCTCCCGAGCCCTGACTTCCTGCCTTCACTCGTACCTCCACCGCTGGGACCGATTTCTCCCGCCTCTCGATCCGCGTCAATCCGGGAACCCGGCCAGGTTCATCTCCGCCTTCTCCCCGGTCCAGGTGTCGTAGAAGACCAGGTTGGAACCCTCCTTGGTGAAGCCTTCGTTCCGGGAAACGCTCAGGGGATTGAGGTCGAAGAACAGGAACACATCGCCGATCTCCTCCTCTATCCGCAGGGTGACGGACACCTGCTGCAGGGTGGAGTAGTCGAGGAGAGCGGCGGAGATGATGTTGGTGGAGACGTACCCTCCGTAAGTGGTGACGTTCCCGTAGTAGTCATCGTAGGAGGCGGCGTCGATATGGGGGTTCCATAGCCGGAAGGAGAAGCGGGACAGGTCGACAAGGTAATCCCCGGCATTCTTGATCCTGAGCTCCACCTCCAGGAAATCCCCGTTCACCTCCCGCGTCCCCGAGGAGGCCACCAACCGGTTGCTGTCCTGGCGCTTGGCCGCCACCACCGTGAACTCCACCCCGGAGAGGGCGACCGTCTTTTCGCTCGCCGCTTCGGTGGCGGATTCCCCCGTTCCGCTGGAAGAGCTCCCGCCCGTGTTCTCTCCCGTGGTGGCGAACGCGCTCCAGTTGTCCTCGGCTGTTTCCAACTCGGATGAAGAGATTTCCTCGTAGGTGGTGCTGTCCGAGCCCGCCATCCCCGGCGGCAGCTTGGTCGTCGTGGCGGTGGACTCCTTCGCCTCCCCGCTTCCGCAGGACGAAGCGGCGAGAAGGATGGACGCCAGCACCAAGGCCACCGGGATGACCATAAATATCTTGCTTTTCTTCATTTTCACCTCCGTTCCCGATCAAAGAACGAAGCCGTTTATCGGTCTCCGTGTAGATGGTGGCAAGGAATGGTTAAGCAATTGTGGAGGAAGGGAGAAAAGTTTGTAAAAAACCATGGCGGTCTTCAATACACGGATGTCCGTCCGTGCGGATCGGCTCGATGAAGATCCATCCATCCGCCGCGTTTCCAGGTCCTGTTCGGGTTCCAGGCGGTGTCCCGGAAGGGATACGTGTCCCTTTGCCGGCTCCTCAGCTCGCAGCTTCCGTCTTTATGGCCCGGAACCGGTACCCCACCCCGTGGACCGTGTCTATAAAATTCCACCCCTCCGCCGCATTTCTCAATTTTCTCCTGAGGTTCTTGATGTGGGAATCCACGATGCGGCCATGACCAGCGCAAGCCTCTTCGCCCACCGCCGCCAGTATCTCCTCGCGGGTGAACACCTTTTCCGGTTGCGAGGCGAGGAGGGCCAGGATGTCGAATTCCCTGGGGGTGAGCGCGACTTCCTTGCCGAAAACGAGGACCCCCCGCGCTTTGCCGTCCACGAGCAGGGGACCGGCGGAGAGCACCGCTTCCGGCCCCGCTTCTTCTCCGCACCTCCTCAGGATGGCCCGTATCCGGGCCACCAGTTCGCGGGGACTGAAGGGCTTGGCCAGGTAATCGTCCGCTCCCAGTTCCAGTCCCAGCACCCGGTCCTCCTCTTCCGCACTGGCGGAGAGCATGATGATGGGCACGTCGGAGTATTTCCTGACCTCCCGGCAGAAGGCGTAACCGCCCAGGCCGGGCACGCGGACGTCCAGGACCACCAGGGAAGGGCGGTTTTCGCGCCACAGGCGGAGGGCGGTCTCTCCGTCGAAGGCCGTGAGGGTGGGGTAACCCTCCTTCTCCAGGTAAGCCCGGAGGACGTTGGCGATATCCCTATCGTCGTCCACCACCAGGATGAGCTCTTTCCTCATCCCCCACCTCGCTTCATCCCCGGCGCACCCGCCTCCCTTCCTCCTACCTTCATCCCACGCCTTCTCCCTGCCAACTTTTACCATGCGTATTGCAACTCACCCTCGGGCCTGACCCGGGACGGCTCGCCTGCGAGACCTCGATCGCAGTCCCGCCCGCGGGACTTTCAGCACCAAGGTAAAGGGATAGTGTTAAGAATTTATGAAGCGTTATTTAAGAATGGAGGGGTGGGATCTGAGACCCCACCCTCTTCTTCGCTTTACGCCCTTTTCCCACTGCCCCGCTTATGCCCGGGCGTTATATGGGTGCCCCGATTCGTGGCATGGATCCCGGTGCACTTCCCCTGGGAAGGGGACTCGATACGCGGCCCGTTTCCCCCTTCACCCAGCCCGGACATGCGCGGCCCATGGCGCCCGGAGCGGGGAGCTCATAGAGAAGCCGGTTTCTCCTCCAGCACCGCCGTGGCGGACTTCTTCTCCCTTCCCCGGTAATACTCTATGGTCACCTCATCTCCCACCCGGTGTTTGCGGATCTCCAGCATCACCGCGTCCATGGAGTCCACGGCCACGCCGTCAATGGAGACGATGATGTCTCCCGAGCGGAGGCCTGCCTTCTCCGCCGGGGTGTTGGGCAATACCCGACGCACGATGGCCCCCTTCTCCACCGGCAGGTCGTAGATGCGGGCGGTGTCCGGGTCCAGGGTGCTTCCCAGGAAGCCCAGCCAGGGGTGAACCACGTAGCCCTTGGAGATGAGTTCCTCGATGATGGGCTTGGCGTTGTCTATGGCGATGGCGAAGCCCAGCCCGTCGTATCCCCCGCTGGCCGTCTGGGAATAGATGGCGGTGTTTATGCCGATCACCTGCCCTACGCTGTTGCACAGAGGGCCACCCGAGTTGCCCGGATTGATGGCCGCGTCGGTCTGGATGACGTCCAGGAGGGTGGTGTTCCCGATGGTGATGTTCCGGTTGAGAGCGCTGATGATTCCCGAGGTGACGCTGCCCTCGAAGCCCTCCGGGCTGCCCACGGCCACCGCCAGCTCCCCCACCACCAGGTCGGATGAGGTCCCTAGCGGAGCTGCCGGTAGGTCAGAGGCGTTTATCTTGATCACTGCCAGGTCGGTGTCGGGATCGGTGCCCACGATCTTGGCCTCGTAGGTGGATCCGTCACGCAGGGAAACTATCACCTTGGTAGCGTTCTCCACCACGTGGTTGTTGGTCACTATGTAGCCGTCGGATCGCCAGATGAAGCCCGACCCCACTCCAGCCTGGGTCATACCATACTGGACCTCGATGTTCACCACGGAGGGAAGAATACGATTGGCAACTTCTACCACCGCTTCTTGTCCCGCCTTGACAACCCGTTCCTCGACCGTCCGCACCTCCTGCACCTGGGTGACCCCGCCCTTACCCCGCAGTATATCCACCGGGTTGCCGCCGAAGGCGAGGGGCAGGAGGAATATCACGGCCAGGGCGACGACCAGGGAGACAGCGGCCGAGAGCAGCACGGTTCGCGCCCCTCCCCCGCTTTTCTCGCGGCGCGGGGTTGGGTAGGCAGGCGTGGTCCCTCCCGGTGTGGGCGGCGGCGGAGGCGGCGGAGGTGGCGGAGGCGGCGTATATGGCGGCTGCGGCGAAGAAATGGTGAAATGGCGGTTTTCATTCAGTTCGTCATTCATCTCCATCACTCCTTGTTCTGGATAATCTTACCATTTCATCATTTTTCTCCTTCCGGAGCGGGGCGGCATTTCCGTTTTCCGCATGCGGGTCGTACTCGGCTCTTTCCTCCCATTATCCTCCATTCTCCATTATATTTCCCGTTTTACCCGTCCCTTCATCGCTGCCCGGTTCACTGCCCTCCCGGGCACCTGGACATCTGAGACCCCGAGGCCTGTTCTCGGACGAACTCGCCACCGCCTTGCCCCCAGCCCTTCGGGTACCTCGTTCCTGCATCGTTATTAACCTACTCTATCCCTGCGACGCCGGTCGTGCCGTGGATTGTTCCTCTCGCGCTTTCGCGCGGTGCGCTCGAGCTTTGGCTCACACGAGCCATGGTTTAAGTTTAAGCATAATTTGTTAAGGCCGCGTAAAGACGATGGGGACAATCGGTGAAGTTGATGTAAAGAATGAGCAAGCTTTAAAGTAAATCTCCGCGTAAAAGACCTCGCGGGAACGTTGCAGGGTTTTCGGTTATCCTAAAGAAGGATTATGAAACGGAGGTGATGCCCATGAGTCGCAGGGACGAGCAGGGAAGCCCTCCCGGGCCGCCGGAAGGCGCTTTGCCGGAGGAAGCGGCAGTCCCCGGGCCCCGGAAGGAGAGAGCCCGGACGGAGAAGAAAAGGCGCAAGGTGAGCCTCATCGCCGCCCTGGTGGTCAACGTGGTCACGGTCGTGGTGGTGGCCATAGTCATCGTGGCCATCCTGCTTCCCGGTTACCGAAGGTCGTTCACCGCCGCCAAGGCGGTGAAGGGGGCCGATGAGGTCCTGATAGTGGTGAAGAACAGCGAGGCCAACATGCGGGAGAATCAGACCGATTTCCTGAGGGCCCAGGACGGCCTCAGGAATTCCCTCCAGGAACTGGTGGAAAGCGGAGGAGAGAACGTCTATGCCTATGTGCGAGACGGTTTCCCCGACTGGGCCTGGGTGGAAAAGAACCTTCCCCAGGATATGCAGGAGTGGCTGAGGGACCTTCCTCCCCGACCGACGGAGGCGGCGAGCGATGAAGGATCAGCGAGTGAAACCGGGGAAGAGAAGAACGTCGAGGTGAAGCCCTGAAGTGATGACCGCAAACATGGTCCTGGACGCCTTCCGTGACTTGTGGGACGGTTTCATATCCCGCCTCCCTTCGCTTGCGGTGGGCGTTATCGTACTTCTCTTCTTTTACCTGCTGGCCCGGGTGGCGCGGTTCCTGGTGGCTCGTTCGGTGAAGAGGGTCAACGCCGCCGAGCATGCCTCGCGGGTGATCTCACGCCTGGTGTTCACGGGAATCATGGTGCTGGGGGTCTTGGTCTCCCTGGGGGTGATGGGGATAAACCCCGGGGCCCTGGTGGCTTCCCTGGGGCTGGTAAGCGTGGGGATAGGCTTCGCCCTCAAGGACGTCATCGAGAACTTCCTGGCCGGCATTACCATAATTTTGCAGCGCCCCTTCGTCATCGGCGACGCGGTGCGCTTCGGGGACGTGGAGGGAGTGGTGGAGGACGTGAGGGTGCGGGATACCATTATCTGCATGTTCGATGGGCGCAAGGCCTACGTCCCCAACCGTTCCCTCTTCTCCGGCATGGTCATCAACAGCACCGCGAACCGCAGGCGCCGCTACGATTTTCAGGTGGGCGTGAAATACACTGCCGATCCTGCCCTGGCAGCCCGGGTGGCGGAAGAGGCCGTGCGGGAGGTGGAGGGAGTCCTGGAGGAACCCCCTCCCCTGGTGGTTCTGGAGGAGCTCGGGGAGAGCTTGGTCAATCTACGGGTGTACTTCTGGCTGGACCCCGTGATCTTTAATCCGCTGGAGGTGAAGTCGCGGGCCATTTCCACTGTGAAGCGGAGATTGGAGGAGGAAGGTTTTACCGATCCTTTCCCCGTCATCACCACTCAGCCCAGCTCATGATCCTTTGTCCATGCCGGGCCGGACTCAGAAGGTCAACCAATGCGCTTTCCCTCGTAAGGTGTCATTCCGACAAACGGCCTTCATATCCGTCGCTTGGTACGTATGATCTGGATGTGAATTGTTCGGGCACTGCTGCGCAGCTGAGGAGGCGGAACATGATGGCGGTTGCACTAAGAGAGGGCGATACCCAGGCGGGCGGCGATGGCCATGGCCTCGCGTTTCTCCTCCCCGGAAGGGCGGCGGTTCATCTCCGGGTACAGGGCGGACCGGTACTCGGGCCGGTACTGGAACATGAGGTTGAAATAGATGTCTGGCATGTTCTCCGCCACCCATTCCATTATCCTTTCCGTGCAGCAGTGCAGGTGCCCGGGCATGAGGAGCTGGCGAAGCATTATCTCCCCCTGGCGGTAGGCGATGGAGAAGTTGCGGCTCACCACCTCGAAATACCGGTCCACGTCGGAGTAACGCCTTGCGCACTCGTCGTTCCCGTAGCGGAAGTCGGCCAGGTAGATGTCCATGACCCCCTCCAGGAGGCGCATGGCTTCCAGGGAGGTGTACATGTTGGAGTTCCATACCATGGGCAGGTTCCTTCCATCCTCTCCCAGGAGGATGATGGTCTCCAGGATGGTGTGTAGGTTGGGGTCGGGGTTTCCGCCCACGAAGTTGGCGTTGCGTGCGCCCTGCCGCATGCCCTGGACCAGAGCGGCGGCCAGGTAGGAGGGGTCGGCGGGGCTCCCGGCGCGGGCATCCATGGCGATGTCCCAATTCTGGCAGTAGATGCAGCGGAAGGTGCACCCAGAGAAGAAGATGGTGTGGGAGGGGACCAGCTCAGGCTCCTCGCCGAAATGTAAGAAAATGGAAGCGATCCTCGAGACCGCGCCCACCCCGCAGTAGCCGCTCTCTCCCGCGGCGCGGTCCGCGCCGCACCTCCTCTCGCACATGTGGCAGTCCCGCAGCATGCGGCGGGCCAGGAGGGCCTTCAGGTCCAGGAGGGAGGGCGAGGCCGGCTCAGGCTGCCAGGACCTCTCCTCCCAGGCCCGGCGGAAGTCCTCCATGGCCCGGTCGTGCAGCCGCCACAGCTCCTCGTCGGAGAGTTCCTCCAGGCTGTCCGACCCCGCGGGTACGCGGCTGCTCGCCCAGTGGCGTGCCGGCCTCTCCCCGCTCAGGATGGAAAAATAGTCCTTTAACATCACCTCTATTATATGGTCTCCAAGGGCGGTAGAAGCGATGCTCGGTCTCAAAGGGCGGTAAAGGTGATGTTCGCCACGCGGCTCACGGGAACGGACCTTTGACGTCACCGCTATCATGTGGTCTCGACCCGGGATGGCGATCTTGTATGTCGGCCATGGAGGGCCACCGGGGATGACTCCCGTTCCCGTATCCAGCCCGAGTATTCAACACCCTCGCGTTTTAGACCCGTTTTCATCGCGGCGGAATAGGGCCCCGCTCCCCCGCCCGCGCGCCTCCCCCGCCCCCATCCGCGGCGTTGATGTGGGAGCCTCGTGAGGGACGTCGGTCTTGTACGGGTTAAGGGACACCCGCCTCCCGGATCCCGAAACTCGCGCGCAAGGGCTTTCTTTCGACAGCACGATGCCTTGGCGGGGAATGGAATTAAAGGTAACCTCCGCCTGGACTTTATACCCCCAGGGGTATCACGATTCAAGACCTGACCCCTTAATATAACAGCATGGTTGCGTGGGTGATGGTTTTAGGGATGGTCACCATCGTGAACGTGACCATGGTGGGGGCCGTCATGCAGCTGGCGGGACAGGTACCCGACAGCTCGTTACTGGTCATACTCTCCCGCTATTTAAGAAAAAAAGAAGAGGGCCCGGGGACCCTCCTTCATCCCGTGGAAGCCTCCTCCCGGCTGCAGAGGTTGAGGCGCCGCTCCGGCTTACTCGCCCTGGCCACCTGCGTGCCGGGCCTGGTGTTTACCATCTGGGCCTCGGCCATCGGGTGGGGAACGATAGCCGGGTTCGCTCTGGCCTTCTGGGTGCTGGCGGGAAACCTCGGCTTCCTTACCCTCCCCCTGGCGACCCTGGCCAGGAGGGCGTTCCGCATGCAGGTGGGTGAGGAGCCGGAAAAGCCCGCGGCGGAAGGAAAAGCCCCCTCCCTGCGGACCGGGGGAGTAGAGGCCGCGGTGGACCGGGCGGAAGGGGGGAGCACCCTTTCACCATCGGGAAACGGCCCGGATGCCGGAGAATAAGATTGACCGCAAAGCAGGAATCAAGACCCGAGGGCGCTTGAGTTCCCCATCCCGGCCTCCATCTTGCGCGCCGTGCCGGGAAGCTTTCCCTTCGGCGCTTCAAGGGGCTTTCCGGCTGGATGACGACCTCCGTCCCGATCGTGAGTCGTCGAGGCACCTTCTACCCGGACGAGACCGCGCCTCGCCCGGTGTCGCTCGCTCGTCGCGCGAGAGCACGGATTCCCGGCGCAAACTCCTCGTCGTGGACTCGGCGCGCGAAAAAATTTCCTCCCCGGTGCGGCCCACCCTCCCCGGTGCGGCCCACATACGCCTGGTCCCCGATCGAAAAACAGAAGAGGATGGCCCGTTCGCCGATCGACATCGGTCGTGTGCGGTTTTTCTCCCGCTTTTCTTCTATAAATCTCCAGCAGGCGCAACCGGCGACGGAGGCGAAACCGGCGAAAGGACTCGCCCCCTCGCCGGAACCGGTCCGCCAGGCGCATTCAGCCGGCCGAATGATCTTGTGACCGCGGCCCCCGATCCTTTTGGGATACAATCATGTTGTCGGTCCTGACCGCCTCCCCGTCGCGGTCGAGGGGGAGAACGACGAGCTGGGCACGAGGCACGGAGTCGCCGCGGTCGGGAAGAGGTCCCGGAAGAGGCGACGGTCCCCCTCGAGGTAAGGGATAAGAGTCGAGAAAGGCCCCTGCGTTGTTACTGGATGAATACCGGGAGGCCAGGGAGATCTCCCTGCGCATCGCCCGCGAGGTTGAACCGCCCCGCTTCTATGCCGATAAGAGCATAGAGGTGGAGGCCTCTCGCCTGGCCCTGGAAAGCCACCCCATGGCCCGGAAGGCCCTCTCCATGGTGAAGGAGAGGGGGGAGCGGCTGGGCCACGGGTTCTCCCACGTGGTCAAGGTGGCGGTGGACGCCGGGGCACTGGTGCTCATCGAGACCGCCCCCTCGCTCGGCGAGGAGAGACGGGAGAGGTACCTACTCCTGGCCCACCTGGCGGGTCTTCTGCACGACATTAGAAGGGAGGAGAGGGACCATGCCCGGAGGGGCGCCGAGGAGGCGGGACGCATCCTGCTCGACTTCGACCTGGAGAGGGTGGAGCGGGAGGCGGTGGTCCAGGCCATCCGCAACCACGAGGCCTTCCGTCCCGAGCAACCCCTGGAAAACCCCGCCCTCCAGGTGCTCTCCGACGCCCTCTACGACGCGGACAAGTTCCGCTGGGGGCCGGACAACTTCACCGATACCCTGTGGTCCATGGCCGGTCCCGCGGGCATCCCGCTGCCGGCCCTCCTGCGCCATTTCCGGACCGGCATGGAGGGCATCCTGCGCGTGGCGGACACCTTCCGCACCCCCACGGGGCGCGTTTACGGGCCGGACTTCATCGCCCGCGGTCTGGAGATCGGGGAGAGGCTCTTCGGGGAGCTGGCCCGGATCTACGGGCTGGCGGAATGAGGAGCGGTCGGGTAGCCGCGGGACTTCGCCGGACATCACGTTACAGGACGTCCAGGGGACGGGACTGACCTCCTCGGGACCGTGTCCTCCCCGGGTCCCGTCGGCCCGGGAGGAGCCGATAGATAAAGGGAGGAAGACGCCGTCGGGAGGCGGTGGACGAGAGAGCCGAATACAGAAAGGAAGCGAATACAGAAAGGAAGTGGAAGCGGCATGTTCGGAAGCATCGAGGAAGTACAGCGGAAGCTGGCGGAACAGAAGTACATCTGCAGCAAGGAGATCGCCACGGTCATCTTTCTGGCCGAGAGGCTGGAAAAACCCGTCCTGGTGGAGGGCCCGGCGGGAGTGGGCAAAACCGACCTGGGCAAGGTGACCGCCGCCGCCCTGGGGCGGGAGTTCATCCGTCTGCAGTGCTACGAGGGCCTGGACGAGTCCAAGTCCCTCTACGAGTGGGAGTACGCCAAGCAACTTCTCTACACCCAGATCCTCAAGGACGTCCTGGCCGAGGAGCTGGCCGGGGCGCGCGACCTGGCCGAGGCCGTGGAGCGGGTGGCCCGACAGGACGAAGTTTTCTTCTCCCAGAAGTTCATCGTCCCCCGGCCTCTGCTGCGGGCCATCCTCTCCGAGAAACCGGCCCTTCTCCTCATCGACGAGGTGGACAAGTCGGACCCAGAGTTCGAGGCCTTCCTCCTGGAGATACTCTCCGACTTCCAGGTGAGCATCCCCGAGCTCTCCACCATCAAGGCCAGGCACATCCCCATGGTAATTCTTACCAGCAACAACTCCCGGGAGCTGAGCGACGCCCTCAAGAGGCGCTGCCTGCACCTGTTCATCGACTTCCCCACCCCGGAACAGGAGATGGAGATCGTCCGCCTCAAGGTCCCGGGAATCTCCGAGAGCCTGGCCGAACAGGTGGTGGCCGCGGTGCACCGCCTGCGCAGGTTGGACCTGAAGAAGGTCCCCGGCATCAGCGAGACCCTGGACTGGGCCCGGGCCCTGGTGGTGCTCAACGCCGAGAAGCTGGAGCCGGGGCTGGTGCGGGACACCCTGAACATCGTCCTCAAGTACGAGAAAGACATCCGGAAGGCGGAGGAGAACCTGCACCACATCGCTACCGGATGATCCGCCCTGGGAGGTCCGCGTCGTGGAGGAACGCATCCTCGAATTCGTGAGAAGCCTGCGCAATCGCGGGGTCCCGGTCTCCACCGCGGAGAGCATCGACGCCCTGTCCGCGGTGGAGGCGGCGGGGATGGAAGACCCGGAGGTCTTCCGGGCTTCCCTCAAGGCCGCCCTGGTGAAGACCAGGAAGGACGGAGCGGTCTTCGATGAGCTCTTCCCCCTCTACTTCTACGGGCTGGAGGGGTCCGGGGAGGTGGCCGCTCCCGACGAGGAGCTCCTGGCCCGCCTGGAGCGGGAGCTGCAGGCCATGGCGGCACAGAATGGCCACAACCCGCTGCTCATGCTCCTCCTGGCGGGAAGGGGTGGAGAGTTCGAGTCCTTCATCCGCGCCGCCGCGGGGGCGGTGGGGACCTCCCAGCTCGTCACGCGCATGCAGGTGGGCATGTACACGCGGCGTATCTTCGATTCCTTCGACTGGGAGAAGATGGAAGAGGACTTCCGGGAGCTCCAGTCCCGTCTGCGGGAGGCGGGTTGGACAGAGGAGGAACTCGAGGAGCTGGAGAGGATATACCAGGCCAACCGCGAGGCCCTGCGCCGCCAGGTGCGCCGCTACGTGGAGCGAGAACAGGCGCGCAATCTGGATCGTATACCTTCCTCGGAGCGTGTGGACCGTCTCATGCTCCGGCCCCTCGCCAGCCTGGACGAGCAGGAGCTACAGCAGATGCGGCGGGCGGTGGACGTCCTGGCCCGCAAGCTGCGCAACAAGCTCTCCTTGCGCGAGAAGCGGATGCGCCGGGACAAGCTGGACGTCAAGGCTACCCTGCGCAAGAACATGCGCTACGGCGGGGTCCCCTTCCACCTGGTCCTGCGCACCAAGCGCCTGGAGAAGGTGGAGCTCATGGTGCTCTGCGACGTCTCCTCCTCGGTGGCCCGCGTCTCCCAGTTCATGCTCCAGTTCGTGTACACCCTGCAGGATTGCCTGGCCAAGGTGCGCTCCTTCGTCTTCGTCGACGAACTGGGGGAAGTTACTAACTTCTTCCAGGAGGAGGATATCGAGAGGGGGGTGAGGAGGGCCCTTACCGAAGCGGGGATCGCCTACCATGCGCGCAGCGACTTCGGCTACGTCTTCCGCCAGTTCTGCGAGCGATACCTCCAGGACGTGGGCTTCCGCACCTACATCCTCATCATCGGGGACGCCCGCAACAACTACAACGACCCCTGCACCTGGGCCCTGGAGAGGATGCGCGACCGCAGCAAGGGCATCATCTGGCTCAACCCGGAGACCAAACCCTTCTGGGACACCGGAGACAGCGTGATGGGGGAATATGCCCCCCACTGCAAGGAAGTGAGGGTATGCCGCACCCTCAAGGACCTCGAGGACACCGTCTCCTCCCTCCTTTTATGAAAGGGGTCAGGTCTTGAATCGTGATATCCCTGGGGGTATTCCGGGAAACAGATCTGGGGTCAACACCTCTCCTCGTCCGAGGTTCCGGTGGGTGCCCCACTGAACGGAGGCCATGACAGGGCCGATCTTGGAATATTATACCCCGGGGTATTAACCCCTGGGTACGCTCTCCCGCCTGCGGGGGCGTGGGGAGCCCCACATCAACACGGATTTTCAACCGCAGCACGGCCCAATGCCCCACTCACATCGGCCCACCGCCGCATAGACCGGCCTGGTGGCTACGTCTTATTCACGGCCGGGACGCGCAGGCAGTCCGGGCAAATCCCTCTGATCATGCACCATGCCCTCGGGCACCCAGTCCGGTACCGTTATGTTTTCGGGTACCTTGTCCGGTATCGGCATCAGAAGACTCCCTTCCTCCGGACACCTTCCTCCAGGTACTCCTTCCTCCGGGGACTGCGGTGCTCCCCTTCCGGGGTAAGCGAACCCGGGTCTTCCCGGTTCAATCGCCCACTTCGCCGGAACCTTCAGGCTGGCCATAAACTCGCGCGCCTTGGTTACCAGGCCGATGGCTCTCTCTATGGCGTGGCGGGCCTCCTCGGCCACCTTATCCAGGACGCCGTTCAGGACCTCCAGGCACCTCACGAACAAAGCGTCAATCCTCTGAAGGACCTCCTCCAGATCCTTCGGGATGGTAACGCCCTTCTCGGGGCGCTCCTCAGCCGCCGCGGGTTCCTCGGGAAGAGCGCCGGACGCCATGGCGCTCACCGCCGTGAGCAGGGAAGCCAGGACGGCCATGATAACCACCGGGATTCCTCGACCGCGTGTTCCCTTCCGCATTTTCACCACCTCCTCGCATCCTTCGCGCCATAAATCGCATGTCCTCTGCCGATGGGGGCTTTTCCGCCGCGAACGGGTCCGTTTTTCTCAAGCCTCTCACCCTGTTCATGGAGGAAGAAGCGATTTTGTTACGGGAAAGGCCCGGCCCTTATCCATGCAGCTCCATGCGGTGCGATGGAAGTGGGGTACTGGAGGCGGTATTCCGGCCGAGTAACAAAAAGCGGTTTGTGCCGATAAACATGTTGAGAAAGAAAGCAACGTCGCGATCGGGACGTGGGACGGAGAAAACATGCGCGCGAAGGCACCGCCTTCGATGAAAGGGCTGCCTTCCGTAAAGGAGCTGGAAGAGATAGCCCGGAAGGCCAAGAAGTACGAGCCTGGTGGCTTCGAGGCCCTGTTCGACCTGTTCTTCGAGAGGATAAGGCGGTACATGTATTTCCACGTCGGTGACCTGGAGGTGGCGGATGACCTCTCTTCAGAGGTCTTTGCCCAGGCGCTGAAGAGCATAGGAAACTTCGAGGACAGGGGCGGGACCATCGGCCGATGGCTCTACGGGATAGCCCGCAACGTCTTGGCCGAGCACCTGCGAAACGCGGAGAGGCTGCCGACCGTAAGCCTGGAGGGAGAACCCTCTCCTATCCCGGAGGGTAATCCCGAGGATGAGACATTGAGGTTGATGACGTACGAGGATCTCTACAGGGCCGTGAGGGGGCTTCCTCCTGAACAGAGGGAAATCATCATCTTGAGGTTCATCGAGGGCTATCCAGTAAAGGAATCAGCTGCCATCATGGACCGGAGCCCGGGCGCGGTGAGGGCCCTCCAGCACAGGGCTGTGGTTTCCCTCAGAAAAGCCCTTAAGCGCGAGACGAGGTGAGCGTAAAAATGAAGCCCTCGACGAGGAAACTCGAGGAGGAGGTGCGGAGAGCGGGCCTCGCTATTCCGCCAAGCGAAAGAGCCGCCCAAATAAGGGAGGACCTGCTCTCGCAGGTGGAAGCCCTGCGCGCCATGGCGATGAATTCCACGGTCGAGGCGGAAGGAGAAGCACGAGCGGAGAGCGCGGTGGTACCGCTGCGCTGCCGGAGGGTTACCTGGCCTCGGGCCGTCGCGGCGGCGATGATCGTGCTCGCCGTGCTGGTGAGCATGGGGGTTGCGTCAACTTACGCCATGCCTGGAAACCCCCTTTATTCGGTAAAGCGTTTCCTGGAAAACGTCCACAGCGCCTTCACTCCCGGAGGTGAAAGCGAGGCTGGCGTCAGTTTATCCCATGCCGAAAAGCGCCTGAAGGAGCTGAAGTACGCGGGGGAGAGGGAAATGAACGGATGGTATGTGGGGCTGGCCCACGACGCGATCGCGGACATCCGCTCCGCTCTCCGCGAGAGCGCTGGACTTCCGGAAGAGAAAGCCGGCGAGGTGCGGTCCAGTGCCCTGGCCCTTCTCGAAAGGCTGCTTCTCCAGCTCAGAGACTTGGCACTCCAGATGCCGGCTGAGGGTGCGAAATCGCTCAGGCACGAACTGGACGAGACGTTTCAGGAGCTGGGAGAGGCCGTTCCACCTCCGTGGGAGATGGGATTGGAATGGGAGGAGGGGGGCAAGCCCCGGGAGGACGTTCCGCCGGTGCCGCCTCCCCAGCCCCCCGTCGAGACGCCGAAGCCCCCAAGCACACCCGGGGTCAGCCCCTTTCCCTCTCCCCGGACGGATCTGGGGTCAGACCTACTCCCTGCCCTGGTTTCCGGCAGATGACCGGCGGCATGAAAGCCAAAAGTTCAGCGGAGTGGGAAGGGAAAGATCTGGGGTTAGTCCCTCTCCCTGTCCGAGGTTCAGGCAGATGACCGGCGGCATGAAAGCCAAAAGTTCAGCGGAGCCTGAAGGAAAATTAGTTCAAAACCTGGTTCTTTAGACCCTCCCGCTTCTGCCCGTCTCGCCCCTTGAGCGAAGACGGCAACATAAGCTGATTCCAAACCTGGCAATATCGGTCCCGCTGTCCACCCATGCCCCGCTAATAGGAACCGGCTCACGATCCCGGCGCCCGTCTACCCCCATGCCTCCAGGCTATGACGTGGAACAGGTCGTTCCGTCCCCAGTGGTTTATAATCGAAGAAACGAAGAAATAATCAAGTTAATCGGGTGAGGAGAACGGCACAGCACGCGACACGGGGGCGTGGTAGCCGCCGGGAAAAGAGAGGAAAAGCGGGATTAAAGCATGGGAGAGAAACCAAACGAGGTGCTGGACGTAGTGGTGGTGGGCGGAGGCCCGGCGGGACTTACCGCGGGGATATACTTGGCCCGGGCGCGTATGAACGCCCTGCTCATCGAGAAACAGTCCCCGGGCGGCGCCCCGGCCCTCACTGAGCGCATTGAGAATTATCCCGGCTTCCCGGAGGGCATATCCGGGTACGAGCTGGTGGACCGCATGCGGCGCCAGGCAGAGGGCTTCGGGCTGCGTATAGCTTCCTTTAACCCCCTCCTGGGCCTCCGGGAGGAGGGGGAGGAGAAGGTCCTCGAGACGGAGGAGGGCGAACTCCGCGCCTACGCCGTCATCCTGGCCACCGGCATGCGACCAGCCAAGCTGGGGGTCCCCGGGGAGGAGGAGTTCCACGGCCGCGGCGTCTCCTATTGCGCCACCTGCGACGGGGCCTTCTTTAAGGACGGCGTGGTGGCGGTGGTGGGCGGAGGCAACTCCGCCGTGGAGGAGGCCCTCTTCCTTACCCGTTTCGCCAGCAGGGTGGTCATCGTGCACCGCCGCGACCGCCTGCGGGCTGGAAAGATCCTCCAGGAGCGTGCGCTCTCCAACCCCAAGATGGACTTCAGGTGGAAGAGAGTGGTAAAGGAGATCCGGGGCGACGAGAAGGTAAGGAGTCTCATCCTGGCCCCCGTCGAGGGCGGAGAGGAAGAGGAACTACCTGTGGACGGTGTCTTCCTCTATGTGGGAAATCTTCCCAACACGGAGGAGCTCCGGGGCGTGGTGGAGCTTGACGAGAGAGGCTTCATCATAACTGACGCCGACCTGCGGACCAGCATGAACGGGGTCTTCGCCGCAGGGGACGTCCGCGCCGGCGCCGTCTGGCAGGTGGCCGCCGCGGTGGGGGACGGGGTGAGGGCGGCGCTCAACGCCCAGTTCCACGTGGAGAACCTCAAGGGCACGGCCTACGTGTGAATGGATCGAGGGTCACGAACAAGATAATCAAGGGTCACAACGGCGAGGAGGTGTGTGGTGGCCGGAAAGGTAATAGAGCTCAACGATGGGAACTTCGAGCAGGAGGTGCTGAAGAGCGACAAGCCCACCCTGGTGGACTTCTGGGCCCCCTGGTGTGGTCCCTGCCGCATGATGGCCCCCATCCTCGAGGAGGCTGCCGAGGAGTGGGAGGGCAAGATCAAGGTCTGCAAGCTCAACGTGGACGAGGCCATGTCCACGGCGCGCAACTACCAGATCCAGTCCATCCCCACCATGATCCTCTTCGAGAAGGGGGAGCCGGTGAAGCGCCTGGTGGGAGCGCGGCCCAAGCAGGCCTTCGTGGAGGAATTCCGCACCTGGCTGCAGTGAGCGGTAAGAGGAGTAGGGGAAGCAGTGAAAGGGCCTGGCCCCAATAGCCTGTAAAAAAACACCTAACAGGGCTTGGACCGGAAGGACCACGACCAAGGAGCTGAGATGAAGATCGCCGTAGTGGACGGAATGGGGGGATCCATTGGGCACCAGATCGTCCTGGAGCTCCGGCGCAACCTCCCCGAAGACACGGAGATCATCGCCCTGGGAGCCAACGCCATCGCCACCGGAAACATGATGAAGGCGCGGGCCAACCGCGGAGCCACGGGGGAGAACGCAGTCCGGGTGTGCATCGGGGAGGCCGACGTGATCATGGGAAGCCTTTCCATCCTCATCCCCAACTCCATGATGGGGGAGCTCACGCCGGGGATGGCCGAGGCCATCGCCTCCGCCCGGGGGAGGAAAATACTCCTGCCCCTTACCCACCCCCGTATCGACATACTGGGGACCGGGGATACTCCCCTGCCCAAGCTCATCGAGCAGGCGGTGGAGATGGTGAAACAGATGTGCGAGGAGGTCGAGAAAGGCAAGGAGGTTAAGAAGGATGTGTGAGGCGGCCGTTTACATAGACCGGGGCGGGGAACTGGAAAAGGTCATGGAGGACGTCGTGGAGGTGCGCCCCGAGGAGGGGAAGCTCCTCCTGGTGGACGTATTCGGCGAGCAGAAGCTCCTCTCCGCCCGCATCGCCGAGGTGGAGCTCTTGGACCACCGCATCATCCTGCGGGAAAGCCATTGAACCGCGAGCTGGGGAACGCCGGTCCCCTCCGTTGATTACCGGGGCTTGAGGTATCTTCCTTTAGGGATACCGGCCCTACCAATGAAGCGGGGCTCCTACAGCGAGGCGGCCCGCTCCACCCTGGCGCCCGGGAGGTCCACCTCCCACTTGCCGCAGCGCCCGCCCCAGCGGGCCAGAGTCTCCCCCTCCACCATTATCTTCACTATCTCGCAGTTGTTGGAGCATCCCTTGCAGTTGAAGCTGGAGGTGCGGTAGTCGATCTCCGTCACCCGGAAACCCTTGAAGTTGGTGACCGCCGGGTTGAGCTCCCGTGCCAGAAGGGCTGCCCCGATGGCCCCCATGACGTTGTAGTGTTTGGGCACCACCACCTCCATCCCCAGGGCCTCCTCGAAGGCTCGCTTCATCCCCACGTTGGCCGCCACCCCTCCCTGGAAGACTACCGGGGGCTCGATGCTCTTACCCTTAGCCAGGTTGTTGAGATAGTTGCGCACCAGGGCCTCGCACAGGCCGTAGATGATGTTCTCGATGGGGTGTCCCACCTGCTGTTTGTGGATCATGTCCGACTCGGCGAAGACCGAGCAACGCCCGGCGATCTGCACTCCCGTCTCCGCCCGCAGCGCGTAAGTGCCGAACTCCTCGATGGGGATGTTCAGCCTTGCCGCCTGGTGATCCAGGAAGGAGCCCGTCCCCGCGGCACACACGGTGTTCATGGCGAAGTCCACCACGATGCCGTCCCGCAGGATGATTATCTTGGAGTCCTGCCCGCCTATCTCCAGGACCGTGCGCACCCCGGGGACCACGTGCAGGGCGGCCACGGCATGGGCGGTTATCTCGTTCTTCACGATGTCCGCTCCCACGATGATGCCGCTCAGGTGGCGGGCGCTCCCCGTGGTCCCCGCTCCCAGGACCTCCACG
Organism: Actinomycetota bacterium; assembly: GCA_030019255.1. Lineage (NCBI taxonomy): Bacteria > Bacillati > Actinomycetota > Actinomycetota bacterium. The sequence continues at coordinate 42,625 of JASEFK010000010.1, read as the reverse complement.
TCGGGAGGGAGCTGTGCCCCCAGCTCCTTCAGTCCCTCCTGTACGGCACGGATGGGCTGTCCCATGGTGCGCCGGTAGACGGAAGCGGCCACCTCGCCGTTCTCGTCCAGGAGCACCAGGTTGGTGCTCACCGAACCCACGTCCACTCCCAGGTATCCGCGCATGGCTGTCCTTTCCTTTACTTTCCTTTAACTCGACCCGGTACGTGTCCGTGCCGGTCGAATAAACCATACTGGTTGTAGAGGCTGGGCCCTTCCCTCGTCCGGCTCGGCGTGCGCCCGTATGACGATGAGGTTCCTCCAGGAACCCCTTGCACCCTCTTTCGGTTTCGCTTTTACCTTAAATTAATCTAACACATCGCCGGGAAACTCCCAATCGCATCCCCTTTCGGTAGGCTCGCCCGGATGAAGACCGTGATGCACATTCCCACAAAGACCACGATCACGCTCCCCCATGAGGATCATGCCGCTCACCGCCCATGGTTACTTGGTGATAATCAGGTTCGTAGCAGCCCAAGTGGAGCAAAGGTGGACCAGCGAAAGTGATGCCCTGACCGGGATTTTCAAAAGTATGGCGGCTTGGGTGAATCTCCACCATGGGAAGTTTACGAAAGACGCAAGGGTGGAAGAAAATAAGGTGGGTAAGGGTGATGGGAGAGTGGGCCGATGGGAATCCCGGACTCCATCACCGCCGGCTGCCCCGGTTGGAAGGAAACGGGAAGTGAAGCCGGGACGAGGGAAACTGTCCCACGGAGGCGAGGAGAATCCAAGCTGCGACCTATCAAATGAGACGTCGGTACAGGAGGTGATCCCATGCATCACGATTTCTTCGAGGGTGTGGAGCAGGTGGAAGCCACCCTGCTGGGAAAAACGGTCAAGCTTCCGGTTTTCTACCGCAGCGCCCGGTCGATGACCGCGGTCTTTCCAGCCACGCTCCCGGCCCTCAAGAGGCTGGTCCCCGATCCACGTTATACCCCGGCGCAGGTAGTTCCGGGGATCGGTGCCCTTCATCTCACCGCTTTCGAGTACTACGACACCGACATAGAGCCCTACAACGAGTTCGCCATCGGGGTGCTGCTCAACGACCCCCAGATCCTTCCTCTGCCGGGATACAACCTGTTGCGCCAGCTGATACGCAATGCTTTCCATACTTACATCCATCACCTGCCGGTGACCACCGAGCTGGCCTTGAGGGGCGGCATTGACATCTACAACTACCCCAAGTTCCTGGCGGGGATCGATTTCTCGGAGACGGACAGCGAGCTCACCTGCCGCCTCTCCGAGAGGGGGGAGCACATCCTCACCCTGCGGGGCCAGAAGGTGGAGGCCTCGAGAAGCGGGGTCATGAAGTACTTCTGCCACCTCTACCAGTTCAAGCAGCCACAGGGGGCGGAGTTCAAGGTCAACGCCATCCGCTACTCCTTGGTGCCCGGCTGGGGCAAGGCCAGCCTGGAGCTCGGCGATGCCCACCCCGTGGCCCAGGAGTTGAGGAGGACCCTGCTGACCACCCAGCCCCTTCTCTACTTCTACATGCCGGAGATACAGTGCATCCTCTACGGGCCGGAGAACCTGTCCCTGCCCCTTCTGGCCAGGCTCCTACGGGAGAACATGGGCATACCGCTGGAGGAGCTGGCCTCCAGGTAGGCAAAGCGGCCGGGAGGACCGCGCCGTCCAGCCTCGAGTACGGCCGCCGCGGGAGAGGCGGTCGTCCCGGGGCTGGTTTCATGCCCGCCCTCCGGGGCTTTCGACTGTCATCCGGCGCGGCTCCTTCATGCGCGGAAATTGGCCCCCCGCCCTCCCCCGTATATACTGGTTAAGGAAGGAAAAAAAGAAGCGACTTGAACCCGGTCCGGGAAGCAAGGGAACAGAGGTGCGCCCGAAGAGATACATCGTGTGGTCCACGAAGGAATTGAACCTGGATGACCCTTTCCAGAGGAACTGGTATATCAGGCAGGTTCTCACCCGCGGACGTGCCGAGGACGTGGCGGCCCTGGACTGGGACGAGCTTGAGGGGTTACTCCCTCAGCTCGACCTACCGGAGGAGATCGCGAACCTTTGGAAGGAGTATTTCCATGCTCGAGAGCAAAGGCGCCATAACACCGCTTCAGAGGGAGATAATCCTCTCTTTTAGGGAGCTGCCGGATGCGGAGTGGTTCTACCTGGCCGGCACGGCCCTCTCCTCGATTTCTCGAGGTGGGTAGCATGGAAAAGGCGAGCAAGCTGTGGCGCCTGCTCAAGATCTTCACCCTGATCGAGGGAAAACCGGGTATCGGGGCCGCGGAGCTGGCGGAGCGCTGCGAGACCTCCCTGCGCACGGTCTACCGGGACGTGTGCCTCCTCAAGCTGGCGGGGATTCCCATCTATTACCAGAAGGGTTACCGTATCTCCCCGGATTTCTTCCTGCCCCCGGTGCGGTTCGACCTCACGGAGATGCTCTCCCTGGCCATGGGCGCCGAGCTCCTCTCCCGCCAGAAGGGGACCCCTTTCCAGCGGGGGGTGGAGAGCGCCATGGAGAAGATCTACGCCGCCATCCCATCCGGCATAAGGGAGGCCGTGATCCGCGAGTCGGTCCATTTCACCCCCGCCTGGGAGCCCACCGTGAACTACGCCGGGCGCCTTCCCGTCCTGGACACGCTGGAGAAGGGGGTGGAGGAGGACCGCTCGGTGGCCATCTCCTACCATTCCCTCTCCCGGGACGAGGTCACCCACCGCAAGGTGGACCCCTACGGGTTCCTTTTCCGGAGCAACGCCTGGTACATGGTGGGTTACTGCCACCTGCGAGGGGAGATAAAGATCTTCAAGGTGGACCGCATCCTGGAGGCGGAGCTCCTGGAGGAGAGGTTCCAGCCCCCCGAGGACTTCAGCATCCGCGAGTACATGGGTGACGCCTGGCAGGTGCTGCGCGGCGAGCCCTGCGAGGTGGAGGTGAGGTTCAGCCCCCAGGTGGCCCCGTACGTCAAGGAGAGCATCTGGCACTTCAGCCAGCGCTGCCGGGACTGCGAGGACGGGAGCGCCGTGCTCTCCTTCCGGGTGAGCGGCCTCACCGAGATATGCTCCTGGCTCATGGCCTTCGGGGGCGAGGCGGAGGTACTCAAGCCCCCGGAGCTCAAGGAGATGCTCCTGGAAAGGGCCCGGGGAATCGTGGAGAGGTATTCCTGATCCCTCTCCGCATGCGGCCATGGCCGAACGACCTCCATCCCGTGAGCCAACTGTCTCCCATACAGGTAATCTACGAGGGTCTCTACCCCCTACCGCTGAATGAGCTTCTTTCCTGTAAGCCAACGGTCTCTCGTTTCTTAAAGTTGCCCAGGGGACTGCCATACAGTTGGCAGTCTCCCCCGTAAAAACCTAAAAACTCCTTTTTCAAACTGCCACACTGCTGGCAGTCTTACCCTCCATAATTGAAAACAGCCGCTAATTCCCGGGCATAGGGTGAGCGGGGGAACAACCGCGCAATTGCGTGATCGAGTCTTCCGTCTCACGCTCCGGTTGGGCAGTGGACGTGGGTGCTACGCCCGCAACCTGCCTCCGGAGATGGGGTGAGGCCTCGACAGCGGTTCAGGCTCGTGACGGCCTGCCCGGGGATCGGTCCCGGAAAAACAAGGTGGGGGTGATGGTATATGGCTCGCAAAGCTTCCGTCCCTGGCGAGAGGAAGGTATGGGTGGCCTACCTCCTTTGGCCCACGCTGGTGGGGCATCGCTGGTACCTTGCGAAACTTTCACCCGTCTACACCCTGACCCTGGGATACTTCGGCATCATGTGGCTCGCCGACCTCTTCCGCATCCCGGCCATGGTGAGGGAGTACAATTCCTTCGTCTACCAGAGGAGCATGGCCCGGGCCATGTATGGTAATCCGGGAGGAACGGAGGGGTCACCTACCGCCCGGTGGTCGTCCGTTTTCGTGGGAGGCATGTCTCGACCTCCCTTTGCTGAAAGCGCTTCCACGCTTTCAGCACGGGACGGCGCGGTGGAAGAACCCACCGCGTCATCGGATACGGAAAAGGTGCCCACCTCACCGGAAGGCCCAGCGAATCTTCCCCAACTCCCGGGCGGGGCCGCGGCACCGCTTACCAAGATCAAGGAGCGCTGGTTCAAGACAAGTCCCAGAGTGCGCATGATAGCGATCGCTACTGCCGGGTTAGTGGTAGTTATAATCCTTCTTGCCTCCATTTTTGGCTCGGGAAATAAAGGAAAAGAGGGTGAGGAAGGTACGCAGGCTCCGGCGGCGGTAAAGGAGGTCGCGGAGAAACTGACCATCACTCTCACCACCCCTTCCGGCCTTACGTTCAACTCCCCCAACGCCACGCTGGAGGGGGTCACAGAACCGGGGGCCAGCGTCGTGGTGCTCGGCTGCGCCAACGCTCCGCTCCACCTCCAGGCGAGAGAGGATGGCAGGTTCACCGCTGCCTTGACCCTGAACGAGGGCACCAACTTCCTGACCGTTACCGCCGAGAAGGAGGGCAGGAAGGGCTCGACCAGCTGCTCCCTGACCTACCAGCTGGACGAGGCCACCTACAAGGCGCAGTGCCGGCCCATCGAGTTCCGCATGCTCGAAAAGAACCCGGACGCCTACAAGGGGCAGAAGTACTTCGCTACCGGCCAGGTGGTCCAGATAATGGAAGGCCTGGGCACGACCGATATTCGCATGAATGTCACCAGAGACCAGTGGGGCCTCTGGGACGACACCATATATGTGACCTATGCAGGCACCGTTCCCGCTTATGAGGAATCCATTATTCGGGTGTGGGGAGAGATCAAGGGCTCCTATACCTACACCTCGGTGGCGGGCTGGACTATCACCCTTCCCTGGGTGGAGGCGAAATACATCGAGGTGGTGCAGCCTTGAGCGGGCCAGGGTGCCCAAGGTGGTGAGCATGAGCGGGGCACAAGCAAGGAGCGTGAAGGCAATGGGGAAGGAGCGTGCCTTGTTCGGGTCGCGGACAGGGTGCCGAATTTCCCCTCCGGGAAAGAGCATCCCCACACCGAGAGCGGGCCAAGAAAGCGCTCTCATGCCTGGAAAAACCCCCCTCGGGGAACACAGAACTGTCCCCATGCAAGGACAACGATCTTCACGGGGGTTTATACCATGAAACCACGGTTCGTGGGGTTGGCCGGAGTCATCCGGCGACAAGGGCTACGGGCTTTGCGAAGGTCGGCGGAAATAAAAAAGTCCCCATCCGGAACCGCCGTCCCGCAAAGCCCACACCTGTATCGGAAAATGTTAATCTTGTTCTTGTCACCATGATTAGGGTTAGAAAACTTGTTATTAAGGGCTATACGGAAAAAGATTAAAAGATTTAGCTATAATTTTAGCTATAATAAAGGAGGATTAAATATCTTTCTCATGAGCCAATTTCCTGGCAGGAATAGTAGTCGTATTCCGGCTGGGAGGTGGAGTGTGCTGAAGGTAATGGGCAGAGACGCCGCTCTATATCAGACGAGGTATGGAATCCTTCATCGCTTTCAGGAGCAGCTTATAGAGGCCCTACTCGATCCCGGTGTAGGGATGATCAAAGTGGAAGCACCCGTTGGCGTCGGAAAAACGACCGTTATCCGAAAGGCCCTTGAATATTATGAAGGACCGATAATCGCTACCTTCCCAACCACCATTCTGGTTAACGCCCAGGCTGGGAAGATCTCTGAAGGTGCGGATGTATACCATTGGCCGAGGAAAACGATTGACAAGAGAAAAAGATACGATTTTTCCCTTATCGAATATACGTCACAGTCGATTCTTGACTTGGCGAGGATAAACAAGGAAAGCTTCTCCGGTCCTCGGGGTGGACTGCTAGACCGGTTATTCCGTCTGACTCCGATGCTTTCGGGTAAGAGCATCGTTTTAACCACGCCTGATGTTCTGTGGCTGGTATATTCCGACAAGTATAAACACAGTAAACGTTTGAAAGAAGACCTAACTAAATCCGTCGTATTTTTTGATGAATTCCACTGCTACTGCGACTTGAAGAACTTTTACAAGTTGCTCGAGAAACTGGGTAAAGGTTTCGTTTCTAAGGTGGTGTTGATGTCCGCCACGCCCTTCATGCGCGAGGATTTGATGTTTGAATTTCCGGGCGAGCAGGTAGAGATCAGTTTCCAGGAGCAAGAAGAGGGATGCTGCGGGAAACGCACGTTCAATTACCCCTTGGAGGTCGAAATCCATGAAGCCAATTATCGTAGCTATGAGGTGATGCTCGATGTCTTGAAAGCATGCATAAAGGACCTTCCTAAACCCGCTGCGGTGATATTCGATTCCATCTTCCGCCTGATGCAGGTGGAACCGGAGCTTAAGGAGGAATTCCCAAGCATTAGCTTCTCTCGCTATGACGGGTTGAGAAAGGATAACCTCGAACTTGCACACAATACGGTGGTACTGGGGACTTCATCCGTTGAGGTGGGAATAGACATGGACTTCGCCTCCCTGGTATTTGAGGGCAGCAGCTGGACCACCGCCATTCAGAGGCTGGGTCGAGTGGGAAGGAGGCGCCCGGGGCAAGTTCTGCTTCTAAGCGATCGCAGCTTTGAGCCTTACAGGCCCCGGGAGGTGGAGATTTCCCGTTCTGCGTTTGAAAATATCCTTAAGGAGTACCTGCCTGATCCCAGGTCGGACTGGATAAGCGGCGAGCTTTTCAGGGGGGACGCGCCCTCCTTTTTACTCATCGACATGAAGGGAAAGCCCTATTTCTACGGCCCGGGCATCTTTTCCATGTATGAGATAATGGAATGGGACGACTACGTTTCGGATAAACTTGAGCTTCAAAAAATTCTAGAAGAAATGGGTATCCGAAGAACTGAGATAGATGACACATTGCTACATCTATCCTTGTTCCCAGTGATGGGAATACTGAGGGCCAGGGGGTTTCGGAAAAATTATGTCCCCATCAGTTCCCTTGAATCCACCGAGGATGAATGCGTGATCCGATTGGAAAACGGAGAGACCTTCTATTTTCAGATGGAGGTAGGCCATGATTGATAATCTCAGGGCCTTTCTCAAGCCTCAGGTCGGTTACCTGGCCAAATCTAGCGGAGAACAACTCTGGGTGCACCATTATACGGTTTATAAGGTTTGCATGCGCATCCTGGAGCTCCTGCCCGCTTTCCCGGAAGACCTTGTGAATCCACTCCAGCTGGCCTGTCTTACCCATGACCTGGGAAAGATGCGACCTCAAGCACAAAAGGTCCTCCGAGGGGCGGTTTCCACCTCTCGCGTGGTACACAAACCTGCTTATGATGAGATTGAGGCTTATATCGAGAAGGCGCGAGGCCTGCGGAGGCCGGCGAGTAAGAAGGAGATAAAGGCAGCCTACGATATGGCCGTTACTCATCACAGCGTCACCGACGAGGATGTGATAAGGAACTCAACCGCCTATTCCGCTTCCGGCGTACTGCTCCTTCGGGTGAGTGATTGGCTGGCCTCCATGGAAGAGATTGACCCCGACACTCTGGAACGCCTTAATACCATGTTTCTCATTCCCGGCTCCCCTCACCCCCTTTTGTATTTCACCTACTTCGAGGTAGGGAGAGAACCCGGACCCTCGACTTCGATCATCGCCTCTGAAGCGCTGGCGGCATTTGAGGAATTGGGTTACAGGCGGCTGGTCCTTTTCCCGAACGCGGCCATTGTCGCCAAAGCTGGGGGCGTCGAATATCCGACCAAGGAAATCATCGCCAGGCGTGCTTACGAAAGGATAAGCAGGGATAGCTTGGTGAACATTAAACCCAACTACGGAACGAAGAACTTACTCATCGGCGCCTGCGCCGAGATGCCCCATTCATATCTGACCGTGCACAGCAACCAGATTCTCGAGGATTTATCGAAAGCCGACTTGAGGGCGCCGGCCTTTTTCAAGCTTTACGCAGAAATATTGAGCCTTTTGGGGTATGGACCAGGTGGCCGGGAGAACCCGTGGGCCCTGAACGTGGTTCATGGCCTTACGACTGGGGTGAGCGGCATACCTAAGGCTGGCCGGGAGTGGGAAAAGAAAACGGGCATCGAGCTTCCTAAACAGGATAACGGAAAGCTGAATCGCCTGGAATCGCTGAACACCCTTTTCGGCCATCTGACCCTATCCCAGCTTTTACCCGGAAAAGTATTGGATGCACTTGATAAGGAGCAGAAGCAGTTGATATCTCCATATGTCGACAAGACGCTTAGCAAGATGAAGCAGAAGGAACTCTTTGGTGTTTTACTTGCCCTTGCCGAAAACGTGAACGGGGGTGATTCTCAGAAGGAGAAAAGACTGCAGGAGATTGCGACCCTGGTTTCCTTCCCGGTGGAAGCTGATTTCGCGCAAATTGCAGCCGAAAGATTCCAGGCCTATAAGAGGTATAAGAAGAATCCCGATCCGGATAAGGGCGTTTGCGAGATGTGCGGCTCGGCTTTCACCCAGAAACCAGGTACGGAAGCGCCAGCTGGAGCCATTCAGTGTTTTTCCTACATCAAAGCTCATCCCAAGAAACCCCGCGCCGTTTGCCATCTCTGCGCATATGATATCGCCTTGATTCGTAATGAGGTGCGCCCAAACAACCATTCGATAACTATGTGGATAACGTCCAGGGTGGATCTCGAAATGGGTGCTCGCCTGGAGGAAGCCATCAAAAGGATAAACTCAAGCCTTAACAACCCGCGCTCCTTGAGTAAAATGATGCCCTTGAGCGAGAATTTTAACCTCCCCCTTCCGGAGCATTTCAAGCTTCCGCTTACCAAGAATGCAGCTGATCTCGAAAAGGACCTTGAAACGCCCACTAAATTCCTGCACACGCCATTCGGCCTCTTCGGTTACCTCGGGCAAGTCGCCGGCAAGGGATTCTCGGTGAAGAATCAACGCGCTGTTTACGCTGCCCTTTATGACATTCTCCGGCTCATAGGTTTCAACGTTTGCCTTACTAACGATTTGGAGTTCAGGTACGGTCTCTTTGGCGAGCAAAGAATTTCCACTAAGGAGAGTTTTTTCGACGCCGTTTCGATTATGCTGCTGTCCAAAACCTTCCCTCGGGAAAAGAAGAATCAATATTGCATAGCCGCAGACATCATTGCCAACCAACCTAGCCTGGCGATATCTCGTGCCGTTGAGACGGATGAAAACAATCGCCCTCTGTTAACTGAGGAACAGCTGAAATTCTACTTTCAAGCGCTAATGCGGTCAGACCGTCCACTTCTGAAAGGAGGAGAGATTACCATGGGAGAACTTCTGCGGGACGCGGCTTTCTTCGCCAGAAACATTAACAGATTCTGCGTGGAACCCGAGGAGAAAGGGGAATTCTGGCAAAACCTTACCAAGCACAAAGCGACAAAGCCGGTCATGGCCGCGCTTAACGCCATGATGAGGGGTCATGATTTTGATGTGGCCATATCCGCGTTCATGGCCCAGCTGTCAAACAAGATTGCCAAGGAGGATCGAAGGGAGCTAGATGATTTTGTGCGCCGGTCAAAGGAAATCTTTGAAAGGTATTACCAGCTTCGTCAATCCAGCTTCTCCGATTTTCTGAAGGCGAAAAACGCGCTCATGAACGCCATTTTCGCCTTCACGAGGTACAAGGATTTAGACTCCGTGCTGGTTGAAGGCTGACGGACAGGGTGTTGTGAATGCATGAAGGAGTGGATGGAAGGAGGAGGTGCCGAGATGTCTGTTGACTTCTACACCGACGTTTCCAAGCTGCCGCGCGCCCGTTACCTGCAATTGGTGACCTCGATCAAGCTGTTGGATCCCGCAATCATCCGGTCCAACGAGCCGGAGGAGGTATTGACCTTCACCTACGAGGAACCGCTTGGAGAACGCTTCATCATTCCATGGAGAAAAGTAAAGGCCAAGCTGAGAAGGCTGGTTGCCGAGAGGGGACGCGACCTCGGCTACGGGGTGGATTGTTTCCTGAAGGAATCGCTTTGCATGGCCTGTCCCACGTGCCTTCTTTTCGGTGGGACGGGGGAGACCAGTACCGCCAAGGTGGACTACAATCTAATGTCCAGGGTTCTCGGCGAGACCTTCATATCCAGGAATAGGGGCGTGGAACCCTGGAATTACACAGCCAACGCTGTTGGGGAAGTGAAGCATACCACTGGACAGGCTCTTATGACCCTGATAACCGTTCCCGCGGATACCGAGTTCATCGGAGTGATCACCCTGAAAGACCCCACGCCGGAGATGGCGGCACTCCTGGTGGACGGAATAGAAAGGCTGACTCGCATCGGAGCACGCAGCATCGAGTGGGGTAGATGCAAAATGGATATTTTGGGCGGAGGAATATTCGACCGCGAGAAGTACGCAGCGTACGAGCTCTTGCGGGAGGACGAACTTTCCAAGGTGTCACCCTTGAAACTGAACCTTCCGGACGTAGGGAAATCATTTAAGAAACTCCAATCTGAGATGGATAAGCTGGTGAAAAGCGTCAAAGCTTCGGGTGATTGAAATGGAGGTTTACCGCTACTTCGTGGAGCTGCAGGATTTCCTGTTTTACGCCCAAGAGGCTGTCGCCGGGACGGTTACTCCACGGTGGCTGCATGCCACGGCCATGAATTATGCCTTGGCCTACGTCATGAACATTATCCCTGAGGAGCAACCGTACTTGATGAGGTCGGATGGCGGCCGGAATGTGCCCGCCTATAAATCGTCTCTTATTCCTAAGGCCGGCTTCTACGCCACGGCGGCAGGTTTAGATAACATGTCTCGCGCCAAGCTTTCAACTTTCCTGGTAAAAGGAGATGGTGAGGGTTATGGGTACATTACCGGAAAGGGAGGGGAAGTCCTTAGAGTAAGCAGAGTATCCATGCTCCCTCCAGGGACTGTTTTCAAAGGTTTCATTATCAGTAGTAAACGGCGTGAATTTCCATCTCGCATCAGGCTTGGAAGATTCCGAATACCCACTCGTTTGGGCCTGACCAGGGGGGAAGTGGTTTCGAGGCATGAAAAGCACGTTGTCGACCATCCCGTGGATCCCCTTGTAACCAAGGTGAAAAAAGGTGTGCTGGTTCCTATTTTACCGTACCCGTTGGTGGTCAAGGCATATTTGGAGGACTGCTTGGTCGTGAGGTTCGACGAGGGCACATATTACGTTGCCGCGCCAGATTTTTTGTTGAGTGGCGATGAATAGCGTGCGCTGGGCCTATATAGTACTCGAGGACCTTCGAGGGCTCTGCCCTGACTCGGGCGCTCTCAGGCGTTGGGTAAATGCCGCTTTTCCCGACAATCCCCTTCTTCATCAGCACGATCCCGTGCAGGGCAAACCGGTTTTTCAATATCCCCTGATTCAGTACAAGATCATTGAGGGGCTTCCCCTGATTTTCGGCATAGAAGATGGGGTTGAGGAAGTTCGAGAAATCTATATTCATACGAGTGAAGGGGGGGTCAGGCTAGGCCCGGCTGTAATCCAGAGAATAACCATTAAGGAGGGCAGTTCCTCATTGGGTGAGTCAGAGCCACAACAGTACTATTTTCTCACCCCTTGGCTGGCCCTGAACAAAGAAAATCTAAATAAGTACTGGGAAGAAAAAAGCTGGTCTAAAAAGAAGGAGCTCCTTAGAGGCATATTGATAGGCAACATTTTATCCATGGCGAAGTCACTGGGAATAATGATTGATTTCCAGGTGAGGATAAGAACGATGCTGGATATCCTCAAAGTCGAAATTCCAGGTCACCATCTCGTCGCCCGTGGCTTCGACGGTGTCTTTGAGGCAAACCTGGAGTTGCCGCCTCTCATTGGCCTTGGGAGGCATGTTTCCCTCGGCTTTGGCACGGTGGCAAAGGAGACCGGAAATTGGACCTCATAATTGACACCTTTGGCACGACAGTGCGTAAACGAGGAAATTGCTTTCTGGTCAAGCGTGGATCAGAGGTTGAGGAAATATGTGCCGACGATGTGGTTCAGGTGATCATGAGCGTGGGAACGCACATTTCCACGGATGCCATCGCGCTCGCAGCAGAAAAGAACGTGGATATTGTATGTGTTTCGAGGTTCGGGGATCCCATCTCCAGGATATGGCCCTGCAAATTCGGCGGTACGGCCTTGACTCGTAGGAGGCAGATGGAAGCACTCTACGATCGCAGAGGAGTATTGGTTGCCGGAGCCATGGTCAGGGCAAAGTGTTTGAACCAGGCGTATTTTCTTAAGGCCTTGAACAAGGAACGATCTATCGGGGAAGTGCAAGCAATCAGCGACGAGATATTGAAGAAAGCCAAATCGGCTTATTGGAAAGCTGATTCCATCGATGCCGTTAGAAATGACATCTTTGCCCTGGAAGGTGGTTGTTCCCGTTTATATATCCAGGCTTTAACCATGATTATCCCTCCGGAATACGGCTTTTTCGGTCGTGAGAAGAGGCCGCCTAGAGACCCAGTGAATGCCGCGCTTTCATATGGATATGGGGTTCTTTACGGGAAAGTGGAGAGGGCATGCATATTGGCGGGCCTGGATCCTTTTCTCGGTTTCTTACACACCGACAGGTTTGGCAAACCTTCTCTAGTGCTGGATATGATGGAGCCCTTTCGCCAGCCAATTGTAGACCGAGTCGTAACCACCCTCTTTACCAGGAGGTCTTTCAACGATGATGATTTCTTAAGGCTGGAGGATGGGGGAGGCGTATATCTAGGCGACAAAGGACGAAAGAAGTTGCTTGAGAAACTATACGAAAGATTAGACACCAAGATCAGTTACAAGGGAAGAAAGGTGAAAATGCAGGATATTATCCTTTTAAGTATTAGGGAAGTTGCCAACTTCTTGCTTGGAGAAACTCAAAAGATAGGCGGATTTGTTTACAGGTGGAATTGAATGAAGGTCTTAACCATCTACGACATAAGTGATAATCGTTTTCGTAGCCGGGTAGCCCGTAAGTTAAAGGATTTAGGCTTAAGAAGAGTCCAAAAGAGCTGTTTCGCGGGCGACCTTAGTCAGAATCGTATAGAAATGTTGGAGATTGAGATGACCAACCTTCTTCAAGATAAAGAAACCTATGACGTAAATGAATATGATGCAATTTACATACTTCCCATGTGCGAGACATGTTTTATAAGGAAAATGTTGCTGGGCCATAAAAGAAGGTTCCCCGATAAAAGTAAGGAGAGGTACAGGTTGGCATGAATAGGGAGGGTTACTGGTATGTGTCGGATGTTCTGAACCATATCTATTGTCCTTGGATTACGTTCAATTGGTATGTACTCCGAATACCACAGGCTAAGACCATAAAAACTGAGGAAGGAATCAGAAAACAAGAAGTCTTTGAGAAAAAAGTCAGGAAACATCCAGAAAGGGGCATAGGAGGGATAAAAGGAGCAATATCCATTAGGCAAAGATTGGTCAGGTCAAACAGGCTCATGTTGGCGGGAAAGTGTGATTATTTGATTTTTCCGGGGATGCGACCGGCTCCACTCGAGTTGAAAGACGCATGGACCCCCAGGGGTAAGCCAAGAAAAAACCACTTGATTCAATTAACCTGCTATACGATCATGTTAAGTGACGAGATAGGTTGTGATGTGAATATGGGATACATTCATTATCTTAAAGACGGTTTGACACAGAGGGTCATAGTTAGCATTGAAAATAAAAATTACGTGGAATCCATTATTAATGAGATGAACTTGGTCCTTGAAAAAGAAATAGTGTTGGGAAAGCCCATGTCATGGCGCTGTTGCACGGATTGCTGTTATCGTAAGATATGTGCAGGTTATGGTGGATCTTCCTAAATTTTCTCCAAAATGCGAAACACCATATTTTTCACAATATTCAACCCATAAAAACCTTTTATTTTTCATCTATTCTTTAGCTGTTGCATCGATAGAGCCAGGAAAACAAGCATTGAAGCATATTAGAGCCCTCATAGACCGTGCATTCATATTCCGGTTGCATCGATAGAGCCAGGAAAACAAGCATTGAAGCTCGGTGCCTTTGGCATGTCCGCTGACCAGTCGGGGCGTTGCATCGATAGAGCCAGGAAAACAAGCATTGAAGCCCAGCTACTGCGTCTGCGGGGAACCCAGGAAGAAAGTTGCATCGATAGAGCCAGGAAAACAAGCATTGAAGCATGAGGGGGATAGGTTCCTTCACCTCGTGCCCCGTGAGTTGCATCGATAGAGCCAGGAAAACAAGCATTGAAGCATCGAGTACGCCAGGTCCCGGAACTCGAGCTGGGACGTTGCATCGATAGAGCCAGGAAAACAAGCATTGAAGCTTCTTTAACCGGGCGCTATCATGCACTCACACCCGTGTTGCATCGATAGAGCCAGGAAAACAAGCATTGAAGCTTTAGTGGGAATATGTAAGTTAATGAACTTGAGGCCGGTTGCATCGATAGAGCCAGGAAAACAAGCATTGAAGCATGGGCGCGAACAGTCTTTTGTGTGAAGGTAGCACCAGTTGCATCGATAGAGCCAGGAAAACAAGCATTGAAGCATCCAAATTGCCATTTATGCTCCCCTTTCCTTATCTCGTGTTGCATCGATAGAGCCAGGAAAACAAGCATTGAAGCCGATATTCCTCGGTGCCACGAGGATCCACGTTGCGTGTTGCATCGATAGAGCCAGGAAAACAAGCATTGAAGCCTTAATTCCTTGAGATGCTTGGAGGTGATCCGAAATGTTGCATCGATAGAGCCAGGAAAACAAGCATTGAAGCTGGTACTGGGAAAGGGTCTACAAAAGCCAAATTTTGGGGTTGCATCGATAGAGCCAGGAAAACAAGCATTGAAGCAGTTTTCCGACAACTCATACTTGTCGCTAGGGAAAGTTGCATCGATAGAGCCAGGAAAACAAGCATTGAAGCCGCTATCCGAGTATATTATGGCGGCAATGGCACATAAGTTGCATCGATAGAGCCAGGAAAACAAGCATTGAAGCTATGTCGAGATCCCCGGCTGGCTGCGGCGGAAGCTGGTTGCATCGATAGAGCCAGGAAAACAAGCATTGAAGCTCCGCAGCGTCCAGAACCTCGCGCATCTCCTTGATCAGGTTGCATCGATAGAGCCAGGAAAACAAGCATTGAAGCTTGGCCTCTTCATAAAATTCCTTTTTTTCCATTGTTGGTTGCATCGATAGAGCCAGGAAAACAAGCATTGAAGCATGGATATGCCATAATTTGGATTGGCTTTCTCCCAAGGTTGCATCGATAGAGCCAGGAAAACAAGCATTGAAGCATGGTCTCGGCAACACACGATGTCATGATTTTCCAGGTTGCATCGATAGAGCCAGGAAAACAAGCATTGAAGCCTATTAGGGGGCTTGGAACTACGCAAGTGCAAATGGTTGCATCGATAGAGCCAGGAAAACAAGCATTGAAGCATCACCTAAAACATTTTGAAGACACACAAATACAGATGTTGCATCGATAGAGCCAGGAAAACAAGCATTGAAGCTAATTCTTGTGCCATTTGGTGCGCTGACCAGGGATCATGTTGCATCGATAGAGCCAGGAAAACAAGCATTGAAGCGCCGCATCGAAGACTAGCTTGGCCTGATCGCGCTTGTTGCATCGATAGAGCCAGGAAAACAAGCATTGAAGCCTCGCGCATAACTAATTACCGAGCGACCGCGCAAGGTGTTGCATCGATAGAGCCAGGAAAACAAGCATTGAAGCCCTCCATATTTTGGCAATACAAGCCAATCAACCGTGTTGCATCGATAGAGCCAGGAAAACAAGCATTGAAGCTTCTATAGCCCCTGATTCTTGAAGCTGGACGAACACAGTTGCATCGATAGAGCCAGGAAAACAAGCATTGAAGCTATCTCCTGGTTGCCGATAACGAGCCCGGCGCCGAGTTGCATCGATAGAGCCAGGAAAACAAGCATTGAAGCATCTAATGGGCCACGTCCATGATCGGATATTCGATAGGTTGCATCGATAGAGCCAGGAAAACAAGCATTGAAGCTAGCCATCCGCGCGGATGCAGGACTAGCTTGCATCCCCGGTTGCATCGATAGAGCCAGGAAAACAAGCATTGAAGCTGCGGAAAATTAGTCTTTAAGACATGAAAATATTGTTTGTTGCATCGATAGAGCCAGGAAAACAAGCATTGAAGCCGCATAGGAATTTTACAACAGGGATGGGATCTTAAAAGGTTGCATCGATAGAGCCAGGAAAACAAGCATTGAAGCTGGAAACCATCGTCGATATCGCGAAGTCCAGAATGATTGCATTAATGGAGTCAGGAAAAATTCCTTGACGCTATCAGAAGGGTTATCCTTTGTTAAGTTGGAGTTACCCAAAGCATTTAACGAAGAGCCGAAAAAATTGGAATGGCAGTCGCCCTTTCATAATGGTAATCGCTGCCAATCCACGGGCATGGGGTGTGCGGGGGTAGAACGGGTTCATGTGGCTCGCCGACATCTTACCATCCCAGCCATGGTGAGGGAATTTAATTCCTTCATCTGCAAAGGAGCGTGGCCCGTGCCCTGCAAGATAATGCTGATGCATAGGGTGTGGAGCCTGCTGCCGTGCAAAGAAAAGGGGTTTGCCGGAGGTTATAGGGAACGAATGGTAATTCGCAGGGTTGGCCGGAGTTGAGTGAAAAAGGGCTTTGGGTTTTGCGCCGGTCGGCGGAAACAAAAAGTCCCATCCGGAACCGCCGACCAGCAAAGCCCAACCTTTGCGGATCAACGCCCGTTTACCTTAATGCGATGGCCGAAAGGCCTCTTGGATGGTCCGGACTGTGGATTGCATCTCCTGGTTGCGTATCTGAAATGGTTTTCCCTTCCCGGATATGTACAATATGTACAATTTTCAAAGGCCGTCATAGGAGACGTTAAGAGCTTAAATCTTAGCAGTATAGGGGCTGTATCGTAAATCCCTTTACATGAGTCACACCTACTAACAAGGCGAGTTGGAGGTGAGGCAAACTTATACCTCAGCTTGTCTCCCTTTACATGTATCGAACCCTCGGAAGCCCAGTATGCTGGTTCCGGGCATGCGCTGATATACTTTAGCTTGGCCTCCTTTACAAGAGTTGTAGCCCGTCCATAAAATTTATTGTGGAGGCGAAAATCGCTGGACAAAGTGCTGCAGAGGACGGTAGGGAGGTCACAACCATGGAGGCAAAAACTCCCCGCATCCACCTTTTCCTCACGGCGAAGAAAACTTTTCTCATGACCACGTTGCTCCTCGTCTTCATCTTGTTTTTCGCCGGGTTCCCCTCCCCGCTCCTTCCATTTCACATGGAGGAGGCGAAGGCGGAAGTCACCTCTCATATCACGCGCCTTGTTTACCCCACCCTGGGATTTCCGCAGATCGTGCCCCGAGGTGGCACCTTTACCTTGGAGTTCGATTTTCGCATGGACGACCCCACGAAATCTTTGCCGGCGAGCATCGGAGACTGGAAAGCTACCCTGAGAGCCTGTAACGATTTCACTCCATTCACCGCGGATCTCCCCGTCCTGGGGGTAACCTACGGAACCAGCGATCGCTGGCCACAAGGTTCCGGGCGAAGGGTGTACGAGGTTTACAAGGTGACGGTCGAGGTTCCCTGCTCCGTCCCCTCGGACCTTTATGACCTCCATGTTTCCGTGCGGGCTGATCAGCAGACCATCACTGATTTCCAGCCCCATGCGGTGAGCGTGGTGGAGGAGCTTAAGGATAGTTATTCCTTCATCCAGATTACGGACGTGCACGTCTTCGATATCGAATATCCCACCTCCTCCTCCCACGATCGCGAGATAAGAAACGCTGTGTATCTCAAGAAGGCCATAGACCAAATAAACCTCATCCATCCCGATTTCGTTGTCATCACGGGAGACACCGTGTATGGACAGAGGTACATGCCCGAGGATTGGCCTCCTCCTCCCCCGCCGGAGCGAAGCGGGGATACGGAATACGAGTACGAATACAACTGGGCATACGAGGAATTTCTCCGCCTGGAAGTTCCAACCTTCATGATCATCGGAAACCACGACGGCTATTATGACACGGTTGACGACGGTTATAATTGGTGGGTGCGCAATTACGGGCCCCTCTTTTACTCCTTCGACTACGGCGACTCCCATTTCACCATGATCAACACCATGGACTGGGCCCAGGCGGATCGTACCTTGTACAAACAATGGTGGTACTCCATCGTACCCGTGTTGGAACCCGGAAAGTGGCAGGGTCAAGCGCTTTCCGGAGGGGACAAATTTGACGACAGCTCCGCTCCTCCTCCGGCAAATTATGGGAATCAATTGGGATGGATAAGGGATGACTTGGCCGCCCATCAGAATGCACGCCTCCGCTTTATGTGCAGCCATCACGACCCGGCTACCATCGAGGCCTGGAAGGACGAGAACTTGTTCATTTACGAGACGGGCGGTAGGGGAGAGGGGAGGAGGGCCTTGCTCCAGCTGGCCGCGGATTACCGGGTGCATATGTATCTCTCGGGTCACGAGCACCACGATCGCGTCGTCACCATGGATTGGAGCGAGGGCGGTGGGGCGACCATTTATGCCAATACCACCTGCCTTCAACCTATCAGCGGGGAAAGCGAGGACTATCCAGGTTACCGGCTGGTGGAGATCCAGAACAACGCCATTGTCTCCTATAATTACCTGTTGCCGAAGTGGTCCTACCCCTATTACGATGGGGTCAACGTAGGAGGAACCACCAACTTGGACAACCTCTATGATCCCGCCATCAGTTGTGTCTTTTCCAACGGCGAGGATTGGGGGAAAAAGGAGACTACCGTGCAGTGCATGGTCTCCAATCACCTGCAGAAGGCCTTTACCAGTGCGTACGTCGAATTTCACATGCCCGTCCCGGGCGAGAACTCTTACTATCGCGTGAGCGGTGCCGACAGCTGGTACATGTCCCAACCCCCCGAAAATGCCTCATGGGTGAACTACTACGTCCGTTTTCAGGCGCTTCCCTCCACCACCGCACGGATCACCCTTGAACCGGCGGCGGATACAACTCCGCCCAGTGGGTGGGTCCGGATAGAGGAGGGGGCCGAGCGCACCTCGTCCCTGGAGGTTTCCCTGACCCTCGGCGCCGATGACCCGGAATCGGGGGTGAGAGACATGATGATCTCCAACTATCCTGATTTCCGGGATGGGGTGTGGGAGCCTTTCAGGACAAAAAGGGAATGGAAGCTCCTGGAAGGCCCAGACGGGCCGCGACGGGTCTTCGTGAAGTTTCGCGACTTCACCGTTCCGGGGCACGAGTCGGAGATGGTCAGCGACTCCATCATGTACGTCGCCGGAGAGGGAGAGGAAAAAATCTACAAGTGGTACTTTGCAGAGGGGTACACCGGCGAGGGATTCCAGGAGTACATCTGCTTGGGAAACACCGGGGACGCTGACCTGGAGGTGGAGATAGATTATCACTTTTCCCAAGGACCATCGTTGGTCAAGACCTATCTATTACCCGCGAAGAGCAGGTCGACTGTGAACGTTAACGAGGAGGTGGGGGGCGGGAAGGAAGTTTCCGCCGTGGTTTCTTCATCCAGCCCCGCGGTGGTATGCGAAAGGCCCATGTACTTCCTTTATGGCGGTAGATGGGGCGGAGGCCATGACGTTTTGGGCGCCAGCGCCCCGAGTCGGACATGGTATTTCGCGGAAGGCTACACGGGACCGGGTTTCGAAGAGTGGATATGCGTGCTCAACCCCGGTGATAGTCCCTGCAACCTGACCTTCCGTTTCCAGACCCAGGAGAAAGGAGAAATCGTGAGGACCACCGATCCCCTGCCGCCTCACACGCGCGGTTCCTACTTAATAAACGATCTGCTCGGTCCCAATTACCAGTGTTCCCTGAAATTGGAATCCGATCAGCCGGTGGTGGCGGAGCGTCCCATGTATTTCCGTTATTCCGGCCTCTCTTATCGGGATTGGAGGGGAGGCCACTGCTTGATGGGGGAAACCATGCTCTACTCCTCTTACTATCTGGCGGAGGGAACCACCCGGAGAGGTTTCGAGGAATGGCTGACCCTGCAGAATCCCAATTCTCATCCCATCACCATCAACGCCGTGTACCAGTTGGGCAAGGGACAGGGAGACAACGTGACCAAAGCGTATCGCGTGGAAGGAGGAAGGAGGTTCACCGTCTTCGTGCCCTACGAGGTGGGCACGGAAAAGGATGTATCGGTATTCCTTTCCTCCACGGACCTCTTCTTCGCGGAAAGGCCCATGTATTTTTCCTACAAGGATAAGTGGGAAGGAGGAGATGTGACCTCGGGGGCGCCCTTCCCCTCCCGTGAATGGTATTTCGCCGAGGGCCACACCGGGAGTCAATTCGAGGAATGGTTGGTAATCCAGAACCCCCATGGGGAACGTGTCCAGGTCGATATTACCTACATCCCCGGCAAGGGGGATCCGGTAGTAGTGAGGCACGAGATCGACCCCGCCTCCCGCTACACCATATGGGTCAACGAGAATTGTCCCTACAAGGGCGATCTGAGCATCTCGCTACGGGCGAACCTCCCGGTGATGGCGGAGCGCCCGATTTATTTCCAGTTCCGGCCTGGGATGAACGGGGGGCACGTGGAGAAGGGCTTCGCTGGTTTCTAAGCGCTCCCGAGTTAGGGTCACATCTTCGGTCGTAACGCTTAGTTGGGAAAAATTATCATTGATGAACCGAAGATTGAAGATATGACCCCGTTCAGCTTACGTCTGCGTAGCTTACCACGCGGCGGAGGAACTCGTTAAGCATCAGGTCGCCGTCGGTCACCTCTATCCTCACCGCCTTCCTGGGGCACACCGAGACGCATATGCCGCAGCCCTTACACTCCTCCCCGATGATGGCGCGCTTGTCCTCCAGGCGGATGGCCCCGGTGAAGCAGGCCTTCATGCACTTACCGCAGCCGTTGCACTCCTCGGTGACCTCGATGCGCAGTCCCTCCAGGCGGTGCATCCTGCTTCTCATATCCGGGTCCCAGCTGTGGATGTTGCGCATGGCGATGCAGCAACAGGGGCAGCAGAAGCAGAGGGTAAGAAAACGCCCCCAGTCCTTCATCCTCACCCCCAGCATGAAGGGGTCGGGGTCCACGCGTCCGATCTGGAGGACCAGTCCCGCCGACACCGCCCTCTCCACGTGGGCCAGGGCCTCCTCCACGGAGACCGCCCTTCCGATGCTCTCGTCTATCTGCCTGGCTCCCTCCCCCATAAAGATGCAGCCTATCTCCATGGGATAGTCCTGGCACCGGCAGCCCACGCGGCAGAGGCACAAGGGAAGTATCACCCGGTGGCAGGAGCGGCGGATGATCTCCTCCACCGCCTGGCGGGGAACCACCGTGGAGCCCTCCTCCAGCTCCTGGTTGACGGGGACGAAGGTGACGTCATAGTGGTTGCGGTTTACTATCCACCCCGTCAGCCTCCCCACCACCGGCCAAGCGGTGGTACGAGCCCAGAAGTCGGTGACCGGCTGCCAGACCGCCGCCACCTTGAGGAACGTTTTCCAGTTCCTGGGAATCAATTTTTTCGCCATCGCGAACTCCCCTCTCGGAGGTCATGGAAACGGGAGGTGCCTGCTTCCAAAATCGGATTCCGGGAAGTGCACTCCATACTCAGGTTTGGGCGCTCTTCCTCCGCCGGCCCGCCTTCTTGCGCGCCACCACCTGGTCCACGAAGGTCTCCACCTCCCGCTGGAAGATCTCCATGGGCGTCTGCCGCTTGTCGAATACGTCGCCCACGAGGACCAGGGTGGGGATGCCCAGCCGCTTCAGGAGCTCGCGCCGGAAGAAGGAGATGGTACCCAGGGTGTGCTTGCAAGCGTGCACCCCCCCGAAGACGCAGGCGTCCGCCCCCAGGTCCTGCACGGCGTAGCAGATGTCGTCCACCCAGCGCAGGGAGATGGATTCCCCGCCCATCTGGCGGGTCATGGGATAGTCGAAGGCGATGTCCGCGTAGGCCCGCAACATGCTCTCCTTGGAGGAGTAGTCGATGGGCGGGAAGTAGTGGATAGCCAGGATGTCCCCCAGGATGGAGATGCCCCGCTTCTCCATCCAGGTGAAGTAATTGTAGAAGTCGAAGAGCCAATAGATATAGCTTATGTAGATGCGGGCCACCTCCTCGGGAGCCGTGTACTCCCCTTTCCGCAGCCTCTCCTTGGAGATATCCACCATGCGCTGCAGCACCTCCACGGCCTCCTCCCGGCCCCACATCTGGCTGCGCAGGACCAGCAGGGTCATGCTGAAGATGTTGGGCACCGGGCAGGGGCGGGCCTTCTTCAGCTCCCAGTATTCGTTGTAGAGCTCTACGGCGCGGTAGGCCCGCTGCATGACCTCGCGCAGCCGGTCCTCCCGGAGTTCCTCCCCCGTCCACTCCTCGAGCTCACGCACGAAGCGTAAAAGGTACCGGAAATACTGCTCGCGACCTCGGGGTGACTCGTCCACCGGCTTTTCAAGGATGAACTGGGGGATGCCCAAGTAATCGGCGGCGAAGGCATGTATCTTGGCGTTGGGGTTGCAGCTGCCGGGCGTGTTGTAGACGATGGCGTCGGGCTTGAGCCCCGGCCCGGCCAGGAGGGAGGCGATGCCGATGGTGTTCCCGGAGCACATGGAGTCGGGGAGCCCCAGGCTCATGGCGTAGTCCCAGAAGCGCTCCCCCTGGCCGTAGCAGATGTTGACGATGAGCCCGGAGACGATCTCCGTGCACAGGGGGAAGAGGGAGTCGAAGGCCCAGAAGAGCTCCGGGGGGAAGGTGAAGGGGATGAAGATGAGTTTTTTCCCCTCCGCCTGCGCCCGCTGCGCCTCCCACAGGATCTCCAGCACCTTCTTGAAGAAGAAGATCTCCAGCCCCCGGTTGGCGGGGAGCTCCAGGAGCCCCAGGGCGGTGTTTCTGAGCTCCGGGAAGACGAAATTGGCTAGTCCCTCCACGGCCTCGTCGCTCACGTCCTCGCCCACTTTGTAGATCATCTCCAGGATGCCCACGGCACGCTCGAAGCCGTTCTCCCCCGGTCGCATGACGAAGCCCTTCTCCATCACCGCTCACCTCCGCTTGGCGTCCTTCCGTAGATCTCTGCGCCCACCGGTTCCCATCGCTTATGCTTAGCGGGAGGGCGGTGCCTCCCGATCACCGCTCGCCTCCGCCCGGCTTTCCTCCCCAAGCCTTTCTTCCTCGGGCTCCCTCCCCCATGCCCAGCGGGAGCGAGATGGCGGTCCCCTTCCCTCGCCCCTCGCCTCCGCTCGGTTCCCCGCCCGGATTCCTCAAATCCAAGGGACTCCCTCCTCGCCGGCATGGGAGAGGAGAAGGCAGCCCCTTTTCCCATGCTCTCCTCCGCCGTATATCCGGTCTTGAGCCGCCACGCCAGACATCACACACTTCTTCCTATCCTCTCCAGGAAGGCCTGCACGCGCGTCTTTATCCGCCCCAGGTCGGCGGCGGCGCTGTACTCCTTCTCCAGGACCAGCACCGGGATGCCGGATTTTTCCAGGTCACGCCGCACCAGTACAGAGTCCGTGCCGTGCAGGTCGCAGAACTTGTTGTAGAGGTAGATGGCTCCGTCCACCCCGGCCCTCTCCGCCGTCTCCAGGACGTGGCTCCGGCGTTTGTCGTATTCCTTGTACATGCGGGGGCAGAAGATGCTGGTGAGATAGCCCTCCGCCAACTCGTCCAAGGGGTTGCCGGCGGTTCCCGGCCGGTGCAGGAAGGCCCGAGAGCCGAAGCATAGGGCGTCGGCCACCACCACTGCCCCCATCTCCTCGATCTCCTGGATCCAGGCCACCTCGTCGGTGGCCGGGCCGCAGAGCATGAGGCGGGCCTTGGCTTTTCTCCCGGGGTCGCGCTTCCTCTCCTCGATGAAGGAGGAGAGGAGGGAAGCGAAATCCCTCCCCGTCATGCGGGAGCCGGCCAGCTCCAGGGAGAGGGCCTCGCTCCCGGTGACCTTGGGCTCCGGTAGCTCCCGCAGCGCGCATAGCTCCCGCCACCTCTCCCGCACCAGGTTCCAGTCCTCTATGGCTTTCCTCAGCGCTTCGTCATCTACCTGGGCGGAAAAGTGAGAGGCCAGGTGCTCGCGGAGCAGCTCCAGCTCCCCCCGGAAGTAGTCCAGGGAATCGTCGCGGAAGAAGTGGGGCACCTTGAGGTAGTGGAAGAAGGGGAGGTTCTTGTTGTGCTGCCAGTTCTCGAACATGGCCCGCAGGTGGTCGCACCCGTTGGTCTCAATTAGGCCGTCTAAAAAGTTGTAGGTGCCGTCCAGGGCCAGCTGCAGGCAAGAGCGGCAGAAGGAGCAGTTGAAGAGGGACATCTCCCCGTCGGCCAGGTCGGTCCGGGGGTTGCCCAGGGCCTTGATGCGAAAGGGCAACAGCCCGGCGGCTTCGATGAGCTCAACCGGGGTAGCTAGGCAGGAGTAGCCCACTACCCGGCCACCTCTCTCCTTCCACTCCCGGACGTAGGGGTCGTAGATCTCCCTCGTCTCCAGGGCGGTTCCGGAAACGGCCATCCTTATCACCTCCCCTTAAGGCTGTTCGGTTCACCCGTATCGGTCGGATGACCGGAGTGCATCCATGCGGGCCTCGATGCGAGGTCTACGGCGAAGAGTGCCCCGTGAGAGCTTACCACCGGTACGAAGGGTTTTGCCTGCGCGTTTCGCCGGCCACCCTTCACCGGGTGACGAAGTTGGAGTCGTTGTGCCTCCCTTGGGTGCCGGTCGCGCCTGATATGTCGCACTGGAAAGATGAAATATGATCTCATTCCGCCCACCTCCTGCGGGACTTACGCGCCGGGCGCAGGCCGGACAGGTAGCCCCGGAAACCCTGGTAGATTATGGTGGTTATTCCCCGGACTAGGGTGCGCGCCAGCTCCGGCCTGGCGGCCAGGGTCTTGCGCAGGCGCGAGCCCGCCGTCCGCAGGAGCTCCTCCAGCTCGGAGCGGTCGAGCGCATCCAGGACGACTCCCGCGTACCCCTCGCCGGCGGTGGGTTGTTCCCGGAGGCGGCGGTTGAGGGCGCGCAGGGCCTCGTTGAGCCTCCGGGCCAGGACCTGCGCCTCCAACCTCTCCCGCAGCCCAGCGCGCAGGGGCCCGGAGATCTCCTTCCAGGGGAGAGAGGGTGCCCCCTCGGACGCGGTCCGCCCCGCCCTTTCCGAGAGGAGCGGTCCGCGCAGGAGTTCGGCTAGGGCACGGGAGAGGCGGGTGAGCTCCTCCGCGTCCAGGTTGCTCACCAGGGCCTCCCGCAGCCGGGAACGCGACTCCGGCGGCAAGGAGGCGATGTTTTCCAGGAGGTTGGAGAGGACGCGGAGGAAGGAATTGGCTAGGGAGGCGGCGGCCTCCAGCAGGGAGGAGGCCAGCTCGACGTCTCCCAGCGCCCGCTCGGCCAGGGAGGATACCAGGGCCTCCCCCTCCTCACCCAGGGCGGCCAGGGCCTCGGCCAGGAGGGGCTTGTCTATCCCCGAGGCAAGGTCGGAGGCGATACGGGAGAAGGGGGCCGTGGAGTAGAGGCTCCCGTCCCCCAGGATGTAGCTGCCGCGGTGCAGGTTGACCACGAAGGCGGCGCCGCCGTTTATCACCTCGGCGGCCTCCCTCCAGTCCACGTCCTCCAGGATGTTGAAGAGGGCGTAGCTCATGGCCTCCGCGGGAAGGTCCAGCACACGGAAGAGGGTCTTGAGCACCTGCAGGGCCTGGTTGGCGGCCGGGGCCACCACGCTGAAGAGGTTGACCAGGGCTACCGGGTTGTCCCCCAGGACCTCGATCTCCCGCCGCAGCCCCTCCAGGCGGTCCGATGCCCGGTAGGCGAGGGCCTTGCGCAGCTTCCCGAAGTCCACCGCCCGCGTGGTCCGGGAGAAGAAGTCCACCTGCTCCTCCACCAAAAGCTCGGGTCGCTCCTCGTGGAGGCGGATGAGGAGGCGGGAAAGCGAATTCAGGAGCTCGCCCGCCAGGTCGCCCTCCGCCCCCGGGAAGGCCCGGGCCAGGATGCGCGCCGTCTTCTCGGGAGGGAGGCTCTCCATCCTCTCCAGCACTATCCTGGCCGCCTCCAGGAAGGTCTGGGTCAGCAAGGGCAGGGACTCCAGGAGGGTCTCGGAAAGGCGGCCTTCCCCGTCCAGGAGTTCGCGACTCAGTTCCCGCGGGTCCTTACTGCCAATAGTTTCCAGGATGCCCGCGAGAACCTCCCGCAGGTCCTCCACCTTCACCTTCCGTCCCCCGTTGACGTCACTCATGTAAACCACCTCGCCGCTCGAAGTCTCCCCGGCATCGACCCGGATGCCCTCATCGTTTCCCTCCGCTGGGGTCTTCCGTTTCCCGCCGGCCACGTGGCGCCCCGTCCTTCCCTGCGGGCCTGGGAACCCATGGACCGCCCGGTCCCATGTCCCCCGGAACGCTGCGCGCCCCCGCCCGGGCCGGCAGGGTGACCCCACTCGAGGAGGGGCGAAGGGGCGGGGACTGCGATTCATTGAGTCTTTCATGGTGCGGGTGTGCCGCGAGGTCTTGCTTATGGTGCGGGTGTGCCGCGAGGTCTTGCGCCGACGCGGAAGTTACGGTTTCCTGCCTCTTTCCGGCGGGAATTCGCGCCTCCTTTGCGTGCTCCGCGGGCCCCCCTTCAGTTTCCGGGCGCGCCTTGGCCATGGACGCTCCGCCGTGGCTGAATTCTCACTCGCCTCCCTTCTTCCAGGGCTGGGCCCCGCAGAGCATGGCCACGTAGGCCACGAAGAACCAGAGGATGAGGTGCAGGCCCCAGGTGTTCACCTCCTTCTTTCTTATCTCCTTGGCCAGCAGGACGCAGGTCATGGTCTTGTAGAGGATCTGGACCAGGAAGAGGGGCAGGAACCTCTCCTGCGCCTCCTCGCTGCGCAGGGCGGCTGCGGAGCAGGCTCCCACCGAGGTGACGATGGTCCCGTAGATGCCCATCATCACCGGGTCCTCGTAGGGCCACTTGAGGATGGCCCGGGGCAGTCTCTGGTAGACGACCATGGGAGGACCCAGGCTGAAGCACATTGCCGTGTTGTAGGCGTACATGAACCTGCGCCACCTCTTTAACCTTTCTCTGGAGCCGCTCTCCACCGACACCGTTCATCCCTCCCTCGAGGTCCGATCAATACACGGCGCGACGCGCCGACCAGAACTCCATTCATTTCTTCCTCATCCTCTTCAGGCCCCTTTTAAGGAAGCGCAGGGCGAACAGCACGGCTAGCGCCCCGCAAGCCAGTTTCAAGGCCTTTCCGGTGCCTTCTTCCGCTTCCTTTCCCCTTTCCGGACGGGCCGCGGCGGCAAGCAGGGAGACCAGGCGGCGCGCTGTGCGGACCAGGGATGTGGTATCCATTTCCTTCCAGGCCCGGCGCAGGGTGCGGGCTATCTCCTCCCGGTTGGCCTCCAGACGGGCGGTGTTGCGGTCCAGCGCCTGGAGAACCCGGTTGAGGGCGGAGACTACCGCGTCGCGCACCTCCTCGGGCGGCCTCCCCTCCCCTACCACCAGCCGGCGGATGAGCTTCCCGTACACCTGGGGAAGTTCTCCCAGGCGCTCCCGGTCGATTCCGGAGCCGATGCGTCCCAGGATGTCCCGGAGCAGGGGCTCGGGGAGGCCATTGAGCTGGCGTCCCAGCTCGAGCAGGAACTCCAGGAGCCAGTTGGCGGCGTCAGGCAGGGCCCCGAAGAGACTCATGGAGATGCCGGGGTCCCCCCAGAGGAGGGTCTTGACCAGGCCGGATGCGCTCTCCGGCCGGATGTCCTTTATCTGCAGGAGGAAGACCTCCTTGAGGGCGGGGGTGGCGATGATCTCCTTGAGGATCCTCTCCCCCAGTCCGGCGTTTGCTTCCTGGCGTTCCATGCCTTCACCCCCTGTTCCTTGCCCGGTTCTTACCCGGGAATACGGTGCTCCGGCGAACGGGAAGGGAGATGCTTTCCAGGCCGTCTTCCTTTCTTGCTTCTCCGGATATTACCTTGGGTTCACGTGCCGGCAGGGCAGAAAGTGGAGAACGTTCCATGCTCCCACCCCCTAGGATTCCCGGGCGCCGCCGGTCTTCCCGCCGGCGGTCTTGGTCCCGGTGTCGGTCTTTTTTGCGGCACTCTTCGTCCCCCCGGACTTGGAAGCCGCCTTCTTCGCCGCCGGTTTGGCAGGCATTTCCAAAAGCGGCTTTATAACGTGCTTCACGAAGTCCGGGTTCTCCTTGAGGGCCCCCCTGAAAGCCTGAATGAAGGCGTGTGTGGCGGAGTCCTTGTCCCGGGCCCTCTCCGCCGCCTTGGCCATCCAGGCACTCACCCTATCCTCCAGGGAGACCTCCCCCAGGGCGGTGGCGAAAGAGGCCGAAAAATCCCCGCGCAAGGAGGAGAGGCTGCGGCGCAGGCCGCTCTCCTCCTCGGAGAGCCCCAGGGAAAGCCCCATCTTCACCAGCCCTCCCATCGCCTCCCCCAGCGCCGCTCCGTCCAGGTCCTCCACGATGCGATGCAGAAGGTCCTGGAGGAGGGGAGAGGGCATGGAGTTCATCTGGGCGGCCACCTCGGCCAGGGCCTGGAAGGCGGTGTTCAGGAAGGCGGGCAGAGTTCCCAGCACGGACATGAGCAGGCCGGGATCCTGCCAGAATATGGTGCGGACCAGGCGGCGGGCCGCCGGGGGGTCCATCGCGTTGAGCAGGGTGATCACCGTCTCCTTGAACTTGGGGGTGCTGATGAGCTGGCGCAGGATGCGATCCAGGGCGTCCACCAGCCCCCGCGTCTCCACTTCCGTCGGGGTTCCCGTCTCCACGGCCATTTTCATCACCTCAAAGCGTCTCGCACTCGAAGAACCAGCGGGCCACCTCCATCTGGCTGAGCTGTTTCCCGCCCAGCCACAGCTGGACCATCTTGATGTCCCGCCAGTGCTTCTCCACGTCCCAGTCCCGGTCCGGGCCGAAGCATTCCATGAGGTTCATCACCCTGCCGATGGCCTCCAGGGCGCGGTCGGCGGCGAAGTAGCGGTGGGCGCGCGCCCGGGCCACGATCTCCGGGCTCCAGCGCGGCCCGTAGAGGTCCTGGCGGTCGCACATGCGGGCGCACTGGTAGCCGATGATGCGCACCGCCTCGATGGTGGCGGCGAAGTCGGCCAGCACCCCGGCCACGGCGTCGTTTTCCTTGAGGGGGAGGCCGCGGTAGGTCTTGCGGTTCACGTACTCCTGCAGCTTCTCGTAGATGTTGAGCATCACCCCCACGGCGAAGGCGATGCTCCCCATGTTGCCCAGGGAGACCACCTCCCCGTAGTACCTGGCGTCGTCCCCCGGCCCGCAGGCGCGGTACCACAGGGGAACGCGGACGTTCTCGAACCAGATATCCCCGTTCTTGTCCGCGGCCATCCCCGCCTTCTCGTAGGGCGGCCCCTGGGTCACACCGGGGCGATCGGTGGGCACGAAGATGATGGCGATGTCGTCGGGGTTGCGGGACCCCGGGTTGGTTGTGCATACCACGGCCATGAGGTCGGCCACCCCGCCGGTGTTGGTGGGCCAGAGCTTGTGGCCATTGATCACCCACTCGTCCCCGTCGCGTACCGCGGTGGTGCGGATGGTGCTTCCCTTGAGGACCTCCACGTTCTCGATGTCCGAGCCTCCCTGGGGCTCGGTCATGGCCAGGCAGGAGAAGACGGGCTCCTTGGTCCCGGTGAACATGGGGGCGAACTCCTCGCACAGGCGCCGGTTGACGTGGGGCTCGCAGCAGATGAGCACCAGGGGCCAGAAGACCACCCCGAAGGCCACGGCCATCCCCGAGTCGGCACGGGCTATCTCCTCGAACATGCGGAAGGCGGCTACGCAGAGGTACTCGGAGTGCCCCAGGCCCCAGCCCCCTAGGTCCTCTGGGAAGAGGATGCGCTGGATGCCATATTCTCCCAGGAGCTTCTTGAAGGGCGGGTGGATGAGGCGGTGTTCCAGGTAGTCCTCGTCGAACTGCCTCCGGTAGGGCATGACCTCCTTCTCCACCCATTCCCGGATGATCTCCCCCACCTGCTCCCCCAGGGGGGTGAGGTACTCCAGGGGGCGGCTGAAGACGTCGATGCTCCGCATGGAGATCACCTCCCCGCAGGATTCCGTGAAATCGAGCGCAAGGCCGTCACCTCCTCACAGGGTGCGGGCGCCGTAGAACCAGCGGGCGAAGTCGTGCTTGGCCAGCTCGTGGGAGCCCACGTAGCATTGCACGGTCTTGAGGTCCCGCCAGTAGCGCTCCAGCTGCCATTCCTTGGCATATCCCGCGGAGGCCATGAGCTCCATGGTGCGGTGCAGGGCGCGCTCCGCGGTGGCCAACACCTGGTGCACGATCATCAGGGCGGCGGTGTACACCCCCTCCGAGCCGGCGTCCCCGAAGGAGGCGGGGTCGGCCAGCAACCCGGCCAGTTCGTAGGCCAGGAGGCGGGACATGGAGATGTCCTGGGCGATCTCCCCCATGAGAGCGCCGGTAAGGGGATTTTCCTTGAATACGTTGCCGGTCCCCTTGATGACCCGGTTATCCCCCCATTCCTTGAGGATCTGGTAGGCGGCCAGGAGCCCACCCACGGCGCCGGCCGACACTCCCAGGTAGAACCAGGAGAGCAGGCGCCGGTACTCCAGCTCGCTGCGGAAGAGGCAGTTCTCCGCCGGGACCTTCACCCCGGAGAGGTCCAGGTCGGCGTTGCGGCTGGCCGCCAGCCCCGTCTTCTTGAACTCCGTTCCGCGGGAGAGGCCGGGCGCGTCCCCGGGGACCAGGATGAAGGCTGGTTGCTCCTCGCCCTCCACGGCGCACCAGGCCCCGAAGAGGTCGGCGTCGGCGCCGGAGCAGGTGGGGCGCACCCCCTTCCCCTCCAGTATCCACGAGCCGGAGGCGGCCCTAGCCTTTACCTGAAAGCTCTTGCCCCGCCAGGTGGGAGCCCCCTCCTCCTCCCCGAAGACGGGTAGAATGAAAGAGACGATGACCGGTCCCCGGCCGTCGCAGAAGAGGGGAGCGAAGCGGGCACAGGCACCCTCCTGGAGGTTCTCCCGCATGGCCAGCGCCGCCTGCAGGGCCAGGTTGTGCGCCGCCAGGTAGGCCAGCCCGGTGTCCGCCCGGCCCACCTGCTCCAGGGCAGCCACCACGGTGTAGGCGGCCTCGGGACCGTTGTGCTCCTCGCCGCCCAGCTTCTCCGGCCAGAACATGCGCTGAAGTCCCACCTCCACCAGGAGCCTTTCCAGGTTGGGCTGAAGGAGTGAGGCGTAGTCCTCCTTGAGCTCCAGGCGCTTGTCCACGATCTCCCTCTGCACCAGGTCCTGCAGGCTGGCGGCCAGGTCCAGGTCAGCCTTCTGCAGGCGGTTCTTCGGATAGGGAAATAATTCCAGGTCGTTCATGGGCACCTCCTTGATCATCCTGGACAGGGTTCTTCGGTGAGCTGCCTCGAAGTGAAAATGAAATTCATGGCGACGCGTGCTCTATGGGAATAAATCAACATATGCACAATTTCCCCCGCATCCCATTCCCACCGCTCTCCCGGCGCACCTAAAGCGTCTGGCATTCGTAGAACCAGCGGGCCGTCTCTATCTGGCAGAGCTGCTTGGAGCCCTCCACCAGCTGGAGGATCTTGAGGTCCCGCCAGTGCTTCTCCACGTCCCAGTCCCGGTCGGTCCCGAAACACTCCATGAGGTTCATCACCCGGCCGGTGACCTCGATGAAGCGGTCCATGGCCAGGTAACGCTGGGCGCGCATTTTGGCCACCAGGCCGGGGTCCCACAGGGGACCATAGAGGTCGTGGCGGTCGCACATGCGCGCGCACTGGTAACCCACGATGCGGATGGCCTCGATGTTTGCGGCGAAGTCGGCCAGGATGCCGGCCACGGCGTCGTTCTCCTTGAGGGGGAGGCCGCGGTACCTCTTGCGGTTGACGAACTCCACCAGCCGCTCGTAGATGTTCATCATGGCCCCGGATATCCAGGCGATGATGCCCATGTTCCCCGTGGACATGATTTCCCCGAAGTACTTGGCGTCGTCCCCGGGGCCGCAGGCCCGGTACCAGGAAGGGACGCGGACGTTCTCGAACCACACGTCGGAGTTCATGTCCGCGGCCATCCCCGCCTTCTCGTAGGGCGGTCCCTGGGTCACTCCCGGCGTGTCCGAGGTGACGTAGATGACGGCGATGTCCCGGGGGTCGTCGGATCCCGGGTTGGTGGTGCACACCACGGCCATGAGCCTGGCCAGGCCTCCCGTGTTGGAGGGCCACAGCTTGTGCCCGTTGATAACCCACTCGTCGCCGTCCAGCACGGCAGTGGTGCGGATGGTGCTTCCCCGAACGATCTCGATGTTCTCGATGTCCGACCCTCCCTGGGGCTCGGTCATGCACAAGGCGGCGAAGACCGGCTCGGTGGTCTCACAGAACATGGGGGCGAACTCCTCGAGGAGGCGCCGGTTCTCGTGGGGTTCCAGGGCGATGAACAGGAAGGGCCAGAAGAGGGCCCCGAAAGCCAGGGCCATCCCCGTGTCGGCGCGGGCGATCTCCTCGAACATGCGAAAGGCGGCCGTGCACATGTAATTGGAGCGTCCCATGCCCCAGCCCCCCAGGTCCTCGGGGAAGATCATGCGCTGCAGGCCATACTCACCAAGCAGTTTCTTGAAGGGCGGGTGGATGAGCCGATGGTCGCGGTAGTCCTCGTCGAACTGCCTCCGGTAGGGCATCACCTCTCGTTCCACCCAGTCGCGGAAGATGGAGCCCAGGAGTCCATCCATGGGGGATACGTATTCCAGCGGCCGCGTGAAATCGTCGATGGTCCTCATCCATGCCTCCTTCTGTTCCCTCCCTTGCCTTGAAAGAGCCGCCCGGCGGCCCTTGTGCTTCAACCCTGCCTTCCGATCGCCCTGCCTTCACCCTCGTCTGCCGCACCCCGGATGCATGGATCATGCCGTGTCCCCGAGGCACGTATCCGTATCCCCGGTGCACGTATCTTGCCAACCCCCGATGCATAGCTTCCCGCCTGTCCGGATCTTGCCGCACCTAATGCATGGAAATGGTTTCCTTCCGCCCACCCGCCCAAAGGGAACCCGTCCGGGAAAGGATTTTCTCCATGGCGGTCGTTTGAGGTATTTGTATTATCCCCCTCCCCATGAATGCAGCCGGACTTTTTCCTGGTGTTTGTATATTATGACCGCGGTCATTTTTTGTCAATATCCGGGTGAAAGACACCCGGCGACCGACGTGTACGACGTATATTTATTTATCCACCGCCCCTGAGTCTAAACCGCCAGAGCACATGAAAGTCCTTGAGATGCGACTGCGCTCCCCGTGGACCGCGCATGGAGGTGGATTTCCATCGCCGCTTGACGGGAAGGCTCCCTATTGCCGCCTCGCCCCCCGCAGGAGGAGGTCTATGGATTCTCGGAAGAGGTCCTCCAGTTCCGACTTCTCGATGACCAGGGGTTCCTGCAGGAGGGCCAGCTCCACCAGGCCGGTGGCCGCCCTCCAGGCCAGGACGCTGAAGCGGTAGGGATCGAGGTCGGGGCGGAAGATCCCCTCCTCTATGCCCTCGCGGACCAGCTCGCTCTCGTTCCGGAGCCAGTCCCTGATGATGTTGGACACCTGCTGTACCGTGGCGGGGGATAGGTTCCGACGTACCTGCTCCAGGAAGGTGTCCCGCAGCACCCGGAACACTGCCGGCTGCTCCAGGGAGTGCCTTATATAGGCCAGGTACACGGCCCTGATCTTCTCCTCCACCCCCCGGGCCGCTGCGCGGACCTTTTCCAGGTTTTCTCCGAAACCGGAGACACCTTGCACGCACACCGTGAGGTAAAGCTCTTCCTTGCTGCGGAAGTAGAGATAAAGGGTCCCTTTGGCAAGGCCCGCCCTCTCGGCGATCTCCTGCACGGTGGTTTCCCGGTAGCCCTTGCTGGAGAATAGTTCCTCCGCCGCCCTCAGGATGGCCTGGCGGTGCTTCAGCTTCTTGGATTCCCTCCTGGATGTTTCCGCCATAAACCTTCCCGTCTGAAGGAAAATTCATCCATATCCCGCCTGACCCCAACATTGTATATTAACTCTTGTGAACATGGGGGTTATAATTCGCGACATGGACGGCAAGTCGGCGTGACCGGAAAGTCGGTTCCGGAGCCATTCATGAGACTGTGCGTTCCCCCGCGGCCCTGCGGGGAATAAGGAGCTATTTTAAACCGCCGTAAAGGAAGAGGGGAGGGAGGATAATGAAGGAATCGACCAGGAAGATATTCCGGTTGCACGGGTGGCGGGTGGACCGCGCCATACACAACTACCTCTACTTCGTCTTCTATGACCTCTACGTGAAGGGGGCGCTCTACCTCACCAAGGCGGTGGTGGCCCTTTTCTCCCGCTTGGAGGCCACCAAGTATATACCCAGGTTCATATTCGACCGCTATCACGCCAAGGTGCTCTCCCGGGGAGACCTGAACAAGATACTCAACCTGGAGGAGACGGTGATGCTGGGCTCGGACACCACCAAGCGCATCATCCCCTTCAAGTACGCCAACAAGATAATCCTGCGGGAGCCCACCCACCTGGCGGTGATGGATTGCCCCTGCAAGCTGGAGCTGGATGACCCCTGCCAACCGGTGGCCTCCTGCATCGCCGTGGGCCGCCCCCTGGTGGATTTCTGGTTGGAGCACTGCTCAAAGTATCACGTCCGCCGCATAACCCGGGAGGAAGCCCTGGCCATCATCGATGAGCACCGCCGCAAGGGGCATATCAACCAGGCCTTCTTCAAGGTGGCCACCGGCGGGAGCATCGGTGTCATCTGCAACTGCTGCCCGCGCTGCTGCGTGAGCATGCGGGCCACGGCGCTTACCCGGAGGATAAAGGGAGCGGAGGACATCTCCCAGTACGCCCCCTCCGGATACAAGGTGAGGCACGAGGCCGAAAGGTGCCGTCTTTGCGGCAAGTGCGCGGAGGTCTGCAACTTCGGCGCGGTGGAGTTCCGGGAGGGGGAGCGCGTCTATCACGCGGAGAGCTGCTACGGTTGCGAACTTTGCGTGGAGAACTGCCCGGAGGGAGCCCTATCCCTATACCTCGAGGAGGGCGGTCTCCTTCCCCTGGACATCGACCTCGCTCAGCAGATGCTGGGGGGAAAGTGACAAGGGCTCGCGGCAGAATCCGTACGGACCTTGCGGGAAGGGGAGCTCACTCCCCACGACGGGGGCTGTAATTGAGGAAGCGCGCGTACTGGGCCTGGAAGGTAAGCCTGACCGGCCCGATGGGGCCGTTGCGGTGCTTGGCCACCTTCACGTCCGCCCTCCCCTTGTACTCGTCGTTGTCCGGGTCGTAGACCTCCTTGCGGTGGATGAAGATGATCAGGTCGGCGTCCTGCTCGATGGCCCCCGATTCCCGCAGGTCGGAGAGGATGGGCTCCCGGTTATGCTTCTCGGGTTCGCGGGAGAGCTGCGAGACGGCGATGACCGGGATGTTGAAGTCCCTTCCGATGACCTTCAGGCCCCTGGATATGGCGGCGATCTCCTGCACCCGGTTCTCCAGCCGGCGGTCCGAGCTCATGAGCTGGATGTAGTCGATGATCACCAGGCCGATGTCGTGCTGGGCCTTCAAGCGGCGCAGCTTGGAGCGCAGCTCCATGATTCCGATGTCCGCGCTGTCGTCTATGAAGATGGAGGCTGAGGCCAGGTCCCCGGCGGCCTCCGAGAGGCGCTCCCAGATCTCGTCATCCTGGAAGCTGGACTTCAGCTTCTGGCTGTTGACGCGGGCGCGGGAGCAGAGCATGCGCCTGGCCACCTCCTGGGCACTCATCTCCAGGCTGAAGATGGCCACCGGGATACCCTCCTCCACCGCCACGTGGTCGGCGATGTTCAGGGCCAGGGAGGTCTTGCCCATGGAAGGGCGGGCGGCAATGACGATAAGGTCGGAGGGCTGCAGTCCCTGGGTGAGCTCATCCAGGTCGGTGAAGCCTGTGGGGATACCGGTCTGCTTGCGGCCTTCGGCGATCTGCTCCAGGTCCTCGAAGGTGGCTTCCATGAGCTCCTTCATGGGCTTGATGTTCTCCCGCCGGCGGCGCTGGGCCACGTTGAAGATGATATCCTCGGCTTCGTCCAGGGCCTCCACCAAGTCTTCAGGGGCGCGGTATCCCACGGCGGCGACCCTGCCCGCCGCCTCGATGAGGCGACGGTAGACGGCCAGCTTGGAGACCACCTCCGCGTAGTACCTGGCGTTGGCCGGGGTGGGCACGGTGGACATGAGGTTCATGATGTAGGGCCGGTCGCCCACCCGCTCCAGGTTCCCCTGAGCGCGCAGGGCCTCGGAGAGGGTAACGGGGTCCACCGGTTCCCCGGAGGCGAAGAGCTGGAGCGCGGCGCGATAGATGATGGCGTGGGCTTCCTTGTAGAAGTCCTCCGGGTCCAGTATCTCGGAGACCTCCATGACGGCGTCCGCCGAAAGGAGCATGGACCCGAGCACCGATTGCTCGGCCTCCAGGCTGTGCGGGGGAAGGTGATCGTGTCGGTCGAAGGCCTGCACAACCGTGCTCATAACAACCCCTCTCCCCAGTGGCTACCTCCCGGAGGGAGGTCCGGAAAGCGGTTCACTCCGGCACGACCTTGAGGTGTATTATGGCTTCCACCTGGGGATGAAGCTTGACGCGGGCTTCGTGGAAACCCAGGCTCTTTATATGTTCGTCCAGGTGAATCTTCTTGCGGTCGATCTCCAGGTCGAGCTCCTTCTTGATGAGCTCCGCGATGTCCTTGGGGGTGATGGTCCCGAAAAGCTTCCCCTCCTCCCCGGCCTTGGCCGTGACCTCGAAGGTCCGCCCCGAGATCAGCTGGGCGGCCTCCTCCGCCCGGCGCAGCTCCCGGTCGGCCTTGGCCATCTTCTCCCTGGCCAGCTGCTCGGCCTCCTTGGCCCTGCCCTTGGTGCGGCGGACGGCGAGGCCCTTGGGAATGAGGTAGTTGTTGGCGTAGCCGTCCTTGACCTCCACGGTCTGGCCACGGCTACCCAGACCTTCGACGTCGGCGATAAGTATGACTTTCAAGGCAACCCCTCGACTTCCTCTGCTTCACGGCCTCCGTTCCCGGCGGTCCCTGCGACCGTACCCCTCGAGGGGCGGCAGGTCCCCGCCACCCTTCAGCGGCTACTATTTTATCTCCCCCTGGCGGGAAGTGTAGGGTATGAGGGCCATTTCCCTGGCGTTCTTGATGGCCAGGGCCAGGCGTTTCTGATGCTGGGCGCAATTGCCCGTCACCCGCCGGGGGCGTATCTTGCCTTTCTCGGAGAGGAACTTCTTGAGGAGACTCACGTCCTTGTAATCGATGTAATCCATCTTCTCCGAGCAAAAGTAGCAGACCTTCTTACGCTGCTTTCGACCGTACCCTTCTTTGGCCTTCTTGTCCTTGGAGGACGATTTCTTGCTCTGGTTGGAACTCATTCCACTCCTCCCGGTGTAAGTTTATCTGTGTAATTCTACTCCATCTGCTACGTGTTTTCAGCGCCACGGGAGATCCTCGCCAGATCAGAAGACCACCTCGTCCTCCACCCTGGGCTCCAGGTCGGCGTCCAGGTCGCTGTCGTCGGAGAGACTCACCTCGGTGAGGTCGTCGACCACGTCCTCGGTGCGGTCCCTGCGCCCCAGGAAGACCACCCGGTCGGCCACAATCTCGATGGTCGACCTCTTCTGGCCGTCCGCGCCTTCCCAGCTGCGGCTCTGCAGCCTGCCGGTGACCGCCACCTGGCGCCCCTTGGTGAGGTACTCGGCGCACTTCTCCGCCTGGTTGCGCCAGACGATGACGTTGAAGAAGTCGGCCTCCACCTCGCCCTGCTGGTTGGGGAAGTTGCGGCTCACGGCCAGGCGCAGGGTGCACACCGGGATCCCGCTGGGGGTGTACCTCAGTTCGGGGTCGCGGGTCAGGTTCCCTATCAACACCACGCTGTTCAGTCCGGCCATGATCTCCTCCTTGCCGTACTTTCCCGACGGACAAGGTGATTGTAGGACGAGGCAGTGACAAGTTCGCGCCGGGGACTCACTTGCGCGAGTCCAGGCGGAAGATCTTGTGCCTGAGGATCTCGTCGGTGATGTACAGGACCCGGTTCAGCTCCTGCACCAGTGCCTCCCCACCCTTGAAGGTGAGGACGACGTAGAAGCCGTCCGTCTCGTGCTTGATGGGGTAGGCCAGCTTCCTCTTGCCCCAGACCTCGAGTCCGGACAGCTCCCCCCCGTCCTGGGCGATGAGGCCTGTTACCCGTTCCTGGAGAGCCTCGTACTGGGTGGTTTCCAGGTTGGGGCGGCCAATGTACATGAGTTCGTACTCGCGCATGATCACCTCCTCCGGTCTAAGCGGCTCCCGGTCCCTCCGGGAGCAGGAACGGCTGTCGCGCGCAAGGATGTATTATAGCATTCCCCATGGCGACAATACAGGTGTGTTTCCGCCCGGTTACCACCTGGGTCCGCGGTTGCCGCGATCACGGGTCCTTGCACTCAGGAATGGTGCCGGTGAAAGCAAAGCCCGGTGACGGGGAGAGGCAAGGCCCCGGGGATAAGGGGGGGCAAAGCCCGGGATGATAAACGGGGGCAAAATCCCGTAAACGCGGAAAGGGAAAGGTGCTCATGAAAAACACTTGCGCATTAGGCGGGTACTTGCGCATTCGGTGGGGCAGTGCCGCGGCCCGAGGACGAGGCTGGGGATGTTTCCCGGGGACCGGGGGGTTAATGAAGTAAGCGGATGCCGTGAACATCCAGGATTTCGAGCCGGCCTTGCCCGGACCATGGAAATCGACGACCGGAGAGCCCCGGGGAGGGATGCCGTGGTTTCAGTAAACGCTTTCAGGGTGGAAAAGGCTGGGAGACCATCCTATGGGGATGGTTGACATGTCCGGTCGCCCGTGTCATTAGTGTAAAAAATTTGGGAATTGATGGAGGACAGCCTTTCTCGCATGAAGGCGATGGGATGAACGGAGGATGGAAGTGCAGGGTTCGAGAAACGGTGGTTGCGTGTCCCAGGCGGAGAAGGCGCCCTCCGGGTTGAAGTGGGACCCCGAGGACTATCGTCGCCATTCCCTTCCCCAGTTGAGGAGCGCGCTGGAGCTCATCGAACGCATGGAGATAAGGGGAGACGAACATCTTCTGGATATAGGGTGTGGGGATGGGAAGATCACCGTCCTTATCTCTTCCCTGCTCCCAGAGGGGAGGGTCCTGGGGATCGATGCCTCCGAGGAGATGATAGATTTCGCGCGCCGCAGGTACCCGAGGGAGAGGTATCCCAACCTATCCTGGGAGGTGGTGGACGCCTCCCGGCTTCCCTACCATGAGGAATTCGACCTCGTGTTTTCCAACGCCTGCCTGCACTGGATAGCCGACCACCGGCCGGTTCTATCCGGCATCCAGCGCAGCCTGCGGCCGGGCGGAAGGGTCTACCTCAGGATGAGAGGAAAGGGGGAGCTGGGACGGCTGGAAATGATCCTCATGGAGCTTATCGTGAGCGAAAAATGGCGGGGTTATTACTCCCGCTGGTCGGGAGGGTTCGGTTTCCATGACCCCGGGGAATACCGGGTGTGGCTCCAGGAAGCCGGCCTGCGGCCCCTGCGGGTGGAGGTGGTGAAGAGGTCCGTCGCCTTCCGTGGCCGGGAAGGACTGGCCGGGCATATACGCACTACATGGCTCCCCTTCACCCTCCGCATCCCGGAGGAGGAGAGGGAGGAGTTCATCTACCAGATGGTGGACCGCTATCTCGAGGAATGCCCTCCGGATGCGGAGGGTCTGGTGTACGTCCCCAGTTACCGCCTGGATGTCGAGGCGCTCAAACCCGGCCGTCCGGGTTGATACCGGTGGGACTCGCGCCAGGCGGTCGGCGACCGCCCTCCTTGCGGGCGTCTTTTCCACCGCCTCGGACATGGCTCAAGAACGGGGAGAGGTGGGCGCCCCGGAGTTGAACGGATAACTCCGGGCGACATCCTCGGTTTTGGGGAGTTGAAGGGAGTAGGAACCGGATATCTTTTACCGCCACGCGGCTCGCATATCTCCCCCGCTTCCTACGGGGAATGGCCTCGGGAATGGGTTCGTCTCCCAGCCCCGTAAACGGTGGAGAGGGCTCGAGGTTCTGCCCGTCGGCCTCCCATCTGTAGGTCGGCATGAATGCCTGCCCGCCAACGTCCAGGAAAGCTCGAGGTTCAGCCCGGTAAGACGTTATACTATCCAAAGAAGGCGATTCCGTGGAGGAGGTGCGGAGGTGCTTTTCAAGAACTACATGGAAGAGGTCGTGGATTCCACCCTGGAGGAGATACTCGCCCACCGCGACGACGTCTGCAAGTGCGAGCGCTGCCGGATGGACATCAAGGCGCTGGCCCTCAACCACCTTCCGGCCAAGTACGTGGTCACCGACAGGGGTTACGTCTACACCAAGGTCAACGAGCTGGAGAGCCAATTCAAGGCGGACGTGACCGTGGCGGTAACCAACGCCATGAAGGTGGTCCGGAAAAACCCCCGCCACGGGGAGGGTTGAGGCCAGCCAGGGCGTGGCCGGTGGTCCTTTTCCGGAAGGGCGTTGGTACACCCTGGAGGATAGGAGAATGTCCGGTTCACGGGTGGCTGCGGGCATGAAATGCCGGAATGGAGGGAACCCGCGGGAAACCCCCTCGAGGTTCGAGTTAAGTTACGGTTAACGCCGAAAGGATATCCACCCCCGTCCCACGATCGCCGGAAAGGCCGGGTGATAGCTTCGATGGATAAAAAGCCAGGGTCCGTTCCTCCGCGCCATCCCCTGAGGGTAAGCGTTGCGGAAGCCCGCGAGTGGCAGGAACGGTTGCGGGGGGAAGTTCGCTGCGACGTTCACCTGGACCCTGGGAAGGTACGCCTGGTCGCCGGGACGGACATCTCCTACCTGCGCGAGAAGAGGCTGGCCCTGGGGGCGGCGGTGCTCATGACCTACCCGGACCTGGAGCTCCTGGAGGTGGGGACCTCCTGCGTGGAGGTGGATTTTCCCTACGTGCCCGGATTGCTCTCCTTCCGCGAGCTGCCCGCCCTCCTTCCGGCCCTGGAAAAACTTGGATCTCGACCGGACCTGGTCTTCGTCGACGGCCAGGGTATAGCTCACCCCAGGGGATGCGGGCTGGCCTCCCACCTGGGAGTGATCACCGGGCTTCCCACCATAGGCTGTGCCAAGTCCAGGCTCCTAGGGGATGCCAGGGAGCCCGGGAACGAGGTCGGCGACTGGACCCCCCTGGTCCACGGGGGGAGGACGGTGGGAGCGGTCCTGCGCACGCGGGCCGGGGTGAAGCCCCTGTACGTCTCGGTGGGCCATCTGGTAGATCTTTCCAGCGCGATCGCTATGGTCCTCTCCTGCCTGCGGGGCACCAGGCTGCCGGAACCGCAGCGCCGGGCTCACCAGGTGACCGCGGAGTTGAAACGACGGGCAAGGGCGGGCGGAGAAAAGTATAGGTATCAATGCCTGCCAGGGCGCTTCACCACCCGGGCCGGGATGCCGTAGGCCAGGGACCCGGCGGGCACGTCGTCCAGTACCAGGGAATGGGCCCCGATGACCGCGCCCGGCCCGATCTCCACGTTCCCCAGCACCGTCACCCCGGTGTAGAGGATGGCCCCGTCACCGATGCGGGGGTAACCCTCCTCTCCCGGGTCGAAGGGGGAGGCTCCCCGGCCTCCCAGGGTCACGTTGTGCAGTATCCACACGTCC
Organism: Actinomycetota bacterium; assembly: GCA_030019255.1. NCBI lineage: Bacteria > Bacillati > Actinomycetota > Actinomycetota bacterium. Next base: position 1,229 of record JASEFK010000010.1, on the reverse strand, counting down.
CGGCCTATCTTCACCCCCCGGCCGATGGTCACTCCTGCCGTGTGCCAGATACGGCACCCGGGACCGATTTCCGCCCCCGGGTCGATCTCCGCTCCGGTTAGAAGATAGTTGATGCGGGCCAGTATTTCCGGTATAAGTCTCAGGCCGTGCAGATACAGCCAGCGGTAGAACCTATAGAAGAGCAGGGCCTGTACCCCGGGTTTTACCAGGAGGACCCGTAGGGCCTGCCGCAAGTCGGCGGCTCCCTGCAACGTCCCCCCCTCGCTGAAGAGGGCCCTCACATCGCCGAGGAGCCCTTCCGGTTCCCCCTCCCGGCTCAGCGAGTTCAGCAGCTGTCGAACGGCCTCAGTCACCTTTCCCGCCAGATCTCCGAAGGAATAATTCCCTTTTTCGGTCGCGCTTCGAGACCTGTCCATATCCCACCTCCACCAACCTCCCATCCACAACGAAGAGTTTATCCTTCCCGGGAGAGAGTGAACAACATGCCGCCGGCCCTAGTTTGCTTCCCGGGGGTTTCGCTGGCGGAATATGGAGGTAAGGTTGACGGCCACTTTGCGGATGGAGGTACGAAACACTCAAGTTTACTCCGCAACGCGAAGGGCTCTTTCCGTGGAGTCCATGAACGCTTGGATGGAGGCAACCCTTGAAGAGGTTAACGCATTAACTAAGTAGCGAACCAAGATAACCCTTGACATCTTTGCCTAGCTTGTGCTGCCTAAAACACAATTTACCGCGGTTAAAAGCCTGCGGGTATAGGGGCGTTGGAGAGACAAAAAGGGGCTGCAAGAACGAGACGGATTAAGGGCCTTGTTTCGTTTCGGGGGGTGTGCGATGGGCATGACGAAAAGGGCTTGCAGGCTTTCGATTTCATTGTTCCTCATCCTGATGTTCTTATGTACTTCTCTCTCTCGAATGGGGTGAGGAGCAAGCCGGTTCCCAACCCGCGAATGGCGAGAACTCTTCTCCTCAGGGTGAACCCATAGATTCCCGAACCATAGCAGAGGATATGTTTCCGGAAGTAAAAGAGGCCGACGTCGAGGAGCTAACCCGCCCGCAGGACCCCTTTACCGAAACCCTTGTCAACCCGGACGGCACTTTGACCAAGAATATATGTTTCTCACCCATCAGAGGTTGTGCCCATAAACTTATGTAAAAACTTCTAGGCAATAGTTCTTGGACAAAGAAGGCCACCGCTCTCCAAGATAAGGGATCAAGTAACGGATTCCTTA
>JASEFK010000009.1 GCA_030019255.1 Actinomycetota bacterium | reverse complement strand
TCCACGTGGGCGTAGTGGCGCTTCTCCGTCTGGTACTCCACGTGGGCGATGGCTATGGTGATGCCCCTCTCCCTCTCCTCGGGGGCGTTGTCTATGGAATCGAAGGACCTCTCCTCCACGTCCAGCCCCTGGTTGTGCAGGCACCGGGTGATGGCCGAGGTCAGGGTGGTCTTCCCGTGGTCCACGTGCCCGATGGTGCCCACGTTGACGTGCGGCTTGGTCCGCTCGAACTTCTTCTTGGCCATTTTGACCCTCCCGAGACGATCTTTCGCTGTTTCCCGCCCGGCTCCGGTCCTCCACCGGAGCCCCTCGAAACCCGTCGCCCCGTTTAAAATCCCGCAAATAAATTTACGGGAAACCCGCGGCGGGCTCCCTTCACGCCGTCAGTGCCATCCTCTATATGTCCAGGGAACATCCCTCGTTTCCTGGTAGCGGTGAGAGGACTCGAACCTCTGACCCCACGGGTATGAACCGTGTGCTCTAACCAGCTGAGCTACACCGCCACTGCCTTTACTCCAAAAACCATTATAGATAAACCGTAAGAGGTATCAAGCAATGGAGCCCGCTAGCAGACTCGAACTGCTGACCCCATCCTTACCATGGATGTGCTCTACCAACTGAGCTAAGCGGGCTCGCCGAAGCCGGGCATCCAAAAGACCCGGCGTAAGAAATATTACTACACGCAACCGGTCTTATCAACAGCATCCGCGCGAAGGAACATGTCCGGTGTAAGCTCCGTTCCCCTCTCGACCACGAGGAATTCCCGGTTCCAGTCCCCGTCCAGCATCATCCGCAGCATGCGGTTGGATCCCGGGATCTCTTGGTACCGCAACCCGAGGGACTTGGCCATAGAGCGGGCCGCCTCACGGCATTCCTCCAGAGCGTAATTCCCGGTGTTTATGAGGACCACCCGGCGGTAATTGGCCATCATGGCCCTCGCCACCCGCATGGCCTTCTCCAGTCCGTAGCGCTCCACGAGCCTGGCGTAATCGCTAAGTGGATATTCCGCCGCCCTTATCCATCCCTTGGTCAGGTAGTAGGTTCCCGGTTCCTCGCGCATGCGCCGGAGGTGCTCCTCCCGGGAACCCAGGAAAAGGGCTATACAATCATCGACGCGGGGCACGATGAGGCGATGACGGCGGGAGCGCAGCCCCGCCACGGCGTGGGAACAAAGCCCGTATCCCAGTACGACGTCCCCTTCGCCGGGAACCTCGTCGATGCGGCGCTGTAGCTCCTCGTGGAGCCTGTCCGGGTGAACGTGCAGTCCGAACTCCAGCTCCACCAGGCGGTCGGGATCGGCGCCCATGAGGATCAGTTCCTCGGCCACCGTGGCACAGGCTATTATCCAGCGATCCTCGTCCCCGCGGTACAGTGCTCACCCCTCCTTCCCTACCATTCCATGCCCCCTTTAGCGAAGCATCCCGTTCCGTCTAATAGGAGGAACTTTTCCTGCGGGATGTCTAACCCTCATGGTCAATACCCGCAAACGAACCTCAGTGGTATGGTAAATATTACCATCTCCCGCCCAGCCCTTCTTCCGCGCATCCCCGAGGTACGGCGAACACTGCTGACCGGTTGGCAATGCGTCACGGACGGGTGGACTAAAGATCCACAAGCGTTCCCTTCCGGTATCATAGCCGGTCCGCCGTTCGGTCGGTCCTACACGAGGATACCGCGAGAAAGCGCCCGCGGAAAAGGTAAGGGCGGGATCCGGGATCCCGCCCCCCTGGATATCGGCGGTTCGCGCCAGGGAGTTCCCTACGCCTTCCTTCCGGCCCCGATCAGGCCAGGAGATTCCCCAGGGACATGGCGAAGGACATGTCACCGTCGATCTTCAACTTGCCCTGCATGAAGGCCATGGGGCCGGGCAGCTCGCCGGACTGCACCTTGGCCCAGTCCTCCAGGGCCGCCTTGAAGGTTACCGCCGGGGAATCGGCGTTGTTGAAGACCACCTTGATCTCCGCCGTGGAACCGTCGGGCATCCCCACCTCGAGGTTCATGGTCCCCTTGGTGCTGCGCAGGGCGTCGTACCTCTTGCGGCTGGCCACCTCCCCCATGTTGGTGAAAGCGTCCATGGCCCCCTCCATCTTGCCGGTGACCGCCTTGCGCCACACGTCCTCGGAGAGCACCAGCTTGATCATCGGGTTATCCAATGCTCCCTCGGAGATATTAACGTCCTTGGCATCCTTCACGGTGATACCGTACTTGTACTCCTGGTCGCCCTGGATGTCGAACTCGACGGTGAACTCCGTGCCCTCCATCCCCGCGATGGGAGCCTTGGCTAGCTGCTCCTCCACCATCTTGGGCACGATCTCCTCGAAATACTGCTTGACGGTGATGTCCTCGGGTACGTCCATGTCCTACCTCCTTTTATCCCCTACGTTTTTCCGACCCGTCCGGTTAAAGTTTCGCGAAAGCTCCCGCGACCGTTCGTTTACTGGTGTCACCCGCCGAAACTTTACGGAACTGACATGTCATTACTATAATTGGCGCGTGGCGAATAGTCAATAAAAATTTTTCTTCCGTTCAGGTTCGGCCTGCGGAGGCGGGCCGTCCCCCTTGTGGCTCGGCTTCCCCGGGGGTTTAATATGGGATTGACCGACGAGGCTCCGGTCATGCAGCAGTGGAGGAACCCGAAGGAGTGATAGCGAATATGGACCCCAGGCTCAGGAACCTCGACTTCGCCTTCAACCCCCGCTCCATAGCCTTCATCGGCGCCACCGAATCCTTGCGCAAATGGGGTTTTCTCATCCTCAACAACCTGCTCACCGGGGGCTACGCGGGGGAGGTCTACCCGGTGAATCCCGGCAGGGACACCGTCCTGGGCCTCAAGGCCTATCCCCGCGTCCGGGACATCCCGGCAGAGATAGACCTGGCCGTGTTCACCGTCCCCTCCCGGCAGGTGATGGAGGCCCTTCAGGACTGCGTGGAAAAGGGAGTCAAGGCCGGGCTGGTGATCACCGCCGGGTTCAAGGAGCTCGGGGAACGCGGCGAGGCCATGGAAAGGGACCTGGTAAAAAAAGCCAGGGATGGAGGGATGGTGCTCATCGGGCCCAACTGCCAGGGCATCTGCTGCCCGGCGAACGACCTCTATCCCTGGATGCCCATCCTCTTCCACCCTCCCCGGGGGCGCATAGGGTACGTCTCCCAGAGCGGCAACATCCTCAACATGCTCATCGGCCACGCGGCCACCGCCGGGCTGGGTGTCTCCAAGGCCGTCTCCAGCGGCAACGAGGCCGACCTGCGCACGGTGGACTACTACACCTACCTGGGGGAAGATCCCGACACCGAGGTCATCGTCTCCTACATCGAGGGCCTCCAGGACGGCCGCGACTTCGTCGCCCGGGCCCGCGAGGTGACCCGCCGCAAGCCCATCGTGGTCCTCAAGGGAGGGCGCACCAGTTCCGGGATCTCAGCCGCCAGGTCGCACACCGGGGCCATGGCGGTAAGCGAGGAGCTCTTTGAGGCCGCCTGCCGCCAGGCGGGAGTGGTGGTCACCCGCTCCATAGAGGAATGCGGAGTAACCGCCGCTGCTTTCGTCAACCGGCCCCTCCCCCGCGGCAAGCGGGTGGGCATCGTCACCGGCGGAGGAGGGCTGGGGGTCATCGCCTCCGACTTCTGCACCGAGATCGGGCTGGAGGTGCCTCCCCTTTCCAACCGGACTCTGGAAAAGCTGGAGAAGATGCTCCCCGACTGGTGGGTCCCGGGAAATCCCGTGGACTTGGTGGCCGGGTTGGACTTTTCAGTCATCAAGCCGGTCATCGAGACCCTCATGACCAGTGGGGAGGTGGACGCGGTGATGTTCCTGTGGATAGGCGCACCGCGCCTGAAGAACGCCCGCATCAAGGGAGAGCGGGGCATGGACCTCACCGGGGTCTGGCGGACCATGGACCAGTACTTCCTGGAGCACATCGGTGAGCTCTACCAGCTCATGCATCAGCTGCAGGTCCCTCTCTACATCGCCACTTCCCTGCGCCTTGAAAACGGCGGCGGTGACCCCTCCGAGGGCTGCCCTCCCCTGATATTCGACAGCGTGGAGTCGGCCTGCCGGGCGGTGAGCGCCATGGCCGACTACCACCGGTACCGTGAAACGGTATCCTGACGCCGAAAAGGCGGGGCCCGGTGCGGATTCCCAGTACTGCCGCGGGGGTAGCCCCCATCGGGTGGTTTTTACTCCTTCCGGCGGAGCGAGAGTCGCCCTTTCGCGCGGGAACGGGACGGGGAGGGCGGTGGCCGTCCCAGGAGGTGCGCCGCGCCGAGCCCTGACCATGACGGTCCGGTAAGAGGCGGAAGATGACAAGTTTCAGGAAAATCCTTCCATCTAGGGACCGGCAGGCCGAGCTGGCCCTCCTTTCGGTCACCGTGGTCTGGGGACTGACCTTCTCCCTGGTCAAGAGGACCCTGGAGTCGGTGACCCCCTTCATCTTCATGACCTACCGCTTCTTGCTGGCCTTCCTGGTCATGCTGGCCGCAAGCCACCGTGTCCTGCGCACCCTGGATCGACGCGCCGCGTCCGCGGGGTGCCTCCTGGGCCTCTTCCTTTACGCCGCCTACTCCTTCCAGACCTTCGGCCTGAAGTACACCTCGGCGGGAAACGCCGGGTTCATCACCGGCCTCTTCGTGGTCTTCGTCCCCGTCCTCTCCACCCTGATCCTTAAGAAGAGGCCCGGGCCGCTCTCACTGATTTCGGTGGCAGTGGCGGTGGTGGGACTGGGATTTCTCTCCCTGCAACCCGGCCTGCGGGTCAACTCGGGGGACCTGCTGGTCCTGGCCTGCGCCTTCACCTATTCCCTGCACATCATCTACATGGACCGCTTCGTCCGGGAATACGACCTCCTCCTGCTCACCCTGGTGCAGATGGGGGTGGTGGCCCTCCTGCAGGCCGCATCCGCCTTCCTGTTCGAGGATTTCATGCTGCCCCGCGGGGGCTACGCCTGGATGACCATCGCCGTCTGCGGTATCTTCGCTTCCGCAGCGGCCTTTTTCATCCAGGCCTGGGCCCAGCGCCATATTTCCCCGGTGCGCACCTCGGTGGTCCTGATCATGGAGCCGGTCTTCTCCGTGCTCTTCGGGATGATCCTGCTGGGGGAGAGGCTCACCTGGCGCGGCTGGCTGGGCTGCGGGCTCATGCTGGCCGGCATGCTCATCACCGAGGTGCGCCCGGAGAGGGCGGGCCCCTCATAGGTGGGAGAGGATCTTGGAGAAGAAGTCCCTGGCCCGGGGGCTCTTCGGCTTGGTAAATATTTCCACCGGCTTACCCTCCTCCACTATCTCCCCCTCGTCCATGAAGATGAGCCGGTCGCCCACTTCCCGGGCGAAACCCATCTCGTGGGTTACCACCAGCATGGTCATCCCCGAGCGGGCGAGGTCCTTCATGGCGTCCAACACCTCCTTGACCAGCTCCGGGTCCAGCGCCGAGGTGACCTCGTCGAAAAGCATGATGTCCGGGTCCATGGCCAGGGCGCGGGCGATGGCCACCCTCTGCTGCTGGCCACCGGAGAGCTGGGAAGGGTAAGCGTGGGCCTTGTCCTCCAGGCCCACCCTCCTAAGGAGCTGCATGGCCTTCTCCTCCGCCTCCTCCTGCTTCATCTTCCTAACCTTGACCGGGGCCAGGGTGATGTTGCGCAACACGGTGAGGTGGGGGAAGAGGTTGAAGCTCTGGAAGACAATCCCCACCTTCTGGCGCATGGCGTTGATGTCCACCCCGCTGTCGGTGATGTCCACGCCCTCGATGAGTATCCGGCCGCTGGTGGCGTGCTCCAGCCCGTTGATGCAGCGCAGAAGGGTGCTCTTGCCCGAGCCGCTGGGGCCCACGATGACCACTACCTCGGAGGGCCTGACCTTCAAGTTGATACCCTTGAGCACCTCGTGGTGCCCGAATTTCTTGTGGAGATCCTGGACCTCCACCATGAAGCTCATGCGCCTGTACCTCCTCGCCCGGCCGGGAACCTCTCGCCCGGGGCCATGGCCTCTCTCCTTCTCCCACCTGGTATCCCGAAACAGCCCGCAGGAACATAATATAGAGTTCCGGGGCCGCGGGCCAGTTCCCTCCCCGGGGATACTTCTCCCCGGCGCGCCCCGGGGAGGTCACCACCGCGCATCTCATGCCTCGGGCCGGTCTATTCCGAGAACGCCTCGCCAGCTCGGTCCGTGAGGCGGGGCTGGACCACGGCGCCGTAACGGGTGATGGCGACCTCCCTTCCCCGGCGCCCCGGCTTCCCCTCCCCTTTCTCCAGGTCACGCCCCGTGACCCTCAGCGGCCCGCCGAGAGACGATCGGTTACGTACTGGACCAGGCGCATGAGGGGAAGGGTGATGATGAGGTAGCATATGGCCGCGCATACCAGGGGGGTCACGTTGTAGTATTTTCCCATCATCTCCGTCCCTCTCCGCAGCACCTCGGCCAGGGCGATCACCGAAAGCAGGGAGGTGTCCTTGAGCAGGGCGATGAACTCGTTGGAGAGGGGCGGTATGACGTTGCGTATGGCCTGGGGAAGGACGACGTAGCGCATGGCCTGCAGGTAGCCCATGCCCAGGGAGCGAGCCGCCTCCATCTGTCCCTTGTGGATGGACTCGATACCGGCGCGGAAGATCTCCGCCTCGTAAGCGGCATAGCAGATGGTCAGGGCGGCCACCCCGGCCACGAAGGGATCCAACTTGAACCCCAGGTAGGCCAGCCCGTAATAGACGATGAAGATCTGGAGCAGCAGGGGGAGCCCCCTGATCACGTCGATGTAGATGATGGCCAGCACGCGGAGGATGGGGTTGCGCGATATCCTGGCCAGGGCGATGACCAGGCCCACGACGAGGATGAAGACCTCGGAGACCAAGGCCAGCCTGACGGTCAGGGACAGCCCCCTTATCACGTAGGGCATGGACTTGCGGAAAGTCCTGGCGTTGAAGAACTCGTTGATGAAGGTCCTTCCGGCCTCGAAACGCAGGAAGAAAACCACTAGGAAGGCCAATATGCCCAGGGACAGGACCGTCCCCAGGACCCAGATAACCTTTCTCCAACGCTCGTCTATGGCAGGCACCTCCCCTCCGTACTCCGCAGGTTAAGCGGGCGGAAACCATGTACCGAACCGCCGGCCTCCGTTCCCTCTCCGGTCGCGGAAACCGGTCCATTTCCAGGCGCGGTCAGCCCCGAACCAAAACCGGGGCGGAAAGACAAAACCCGGTGCAGGTAATTCCCGTCTCCCGGTTTCCGCCCGGCCCTCCGTCCACCCCTTTCCGGAACGGGTTGTGCCGGTGGCCCAACTCTGGGCTTCCCCAGTTGCCGGGTCACCGGATATATAAAAGGGGCCCGCCCCGTGGCAGGCCCCCGGAATCACTCCGCGCCATCCGAGGAGTATCTCGCTTAGGCCTTTCCGAACCACTTCTCGTAGATGGTGTCGTAGGTACCGTCCTTCTTCATCTCGGCCAGCGCCTCGTTGATAGCCTCCAGAAGCTGAATGTTCCCTTTCTTCACCCCGATGCCGTATTTCTCGTCGGTCTTGATGGTGGCCACCACCTCGGTCTTTCCCCGGGTCTTGCTGATGTAGGCGTTGACCGGGTAATCGTTGACGATGGCGTCGATGCGGCCCAGCTCCAGGTCCTCGAAGGCCATGAGGATGGTGTCATACTTGCGGATCTCCTTAATGCCGGGGATCTCCTCGGCGGTGAACTGCCCCGTGGTGTCCACCTGCACCCCGACCACCTTACCGGCCAGGTCGGCCTCGCTCTTGATGGAGGTGTCGCCCTTCCTCACGGCGATGGACTGGTCGGAATCGATGTAAGGATCGCTGAAGTCGATCTCCATCTTGCGCTCGTCGGTGATGGTCATGGCGGACATGACGATGTCGTAATCACCGGTCTTGAGGCCAGGGATGATCCCCTCCCACTTGACGGAGACCACCTCCAGCTCCAGGCCCAGCCGCTTGGCGATCTCCCTGGCCAGGTCCACGTCGAATCCCACCGCCTCCCCCTTGTCGTCGATGGACTCGAAGGGCGGGTAGGTGGTGTCGCTGCCCATGAGGAGCTTGCCCTCCTGGATGGTGGTTACCTTGACCTCTTCCTCCTTTCCCTCCTCCTCGGCTTCTCCACAGCCTGCAAGCAGGGCCACGACCAAAGCCAGGACGAGAAAAACGCTCAGCAGGACGATGCCCTTTCCCCTTCTCATCTCCCCTCCTTTTTCTAAAACTGCACCTCCCTTGAGAATGGGGAAATTATATTATTATCTTCGCGCGATTGGAAGCAAACCGCTAAGCGACGCCGGATCCGGCAGCGAACCTTACCTGATGCCCATTATCCCCGCTAAACGGAATTCAGGGGTCATGCCCACCGCCCGAGCCGCCCGCCCGACGTCGAACCCGTCCAGGCGAAGGCCCACCGACCAGCCCAGGGAGGCGGCCATGAGGGTGAGGTGGGAAAAGGCGATGGGCAGGTCCACCATCCAGAAGGGCTTCTCGAAGAAGGTGGCTTCCCAACCTCCAGGCTGGCCCAGACCCACCACGGCGGCTCTCCAATCCTCAACCGCGCCGCAGGCCTCGGCTATCTCCACCAGGTTCCCCTCCCCGGTGACGGCCACGAAGCGCCACCGCTGGGCGTTCCCCGCGCTGGGAGCCAGTCGGGCCGCCTCCAGGCAGGCCTCCAGGCCCAGTTTCAGCGGCACATCACCCCCGCCGGAACGGTCCTCCGCCATCCAGCGCAACAACCCCGCCACGTCCTGGGTCGGCGACGTGGAGAGGGACGCGGGTTCCCCTTCCCCGACCGGAAAGGGATTTTCCAAGCTCTGCCAGCGGGCTACGGCGGGAAGCGGCTTGCGATGCCGGGATATGGTGCGGTAGACCAGGTGATCGAAGTCCGCCGCGCGTACCCTGGGCTTGGGCTTCCCGAAGGAGACCAGCGCCGGGACCACTGTTCCCGCTTCCAGCCTCAGCGCCTGCCGTACCTCCTCCTGGTTTATCCCTCCCAGCCAGCAGGTGCCCAGTCCCTGCTCCGTGAGCCAGAGCACCGTATCCTGGGCCGCGACCACGGCCCGCGTGAGCCTCCGCGGCGTCTCGCTCCGCACGTCTTCGGCGGGAACGGCCAGGACCAGAAAACCGTAGACCGGGGCCCTCGAAAGCCACAGGTTTATCTTGTTGGGTGCTCCCCGGTGGGCACGGCGCTTAATTCCCTCCACCGTTCCGGTGTCGGTTACCACCAGCAGGTCCCCTTCTTCCGCGCCGCGCGCGGAGACCGCCAGGCTCACCGCTTCACGAAGCCGTTTCTCCAACCCGCTTTCCCTCTCCATAGGAAGGTACTTCCGGTGCGAGCGCCGGGCATAGAGGGTCTCCCAGAAGGTCCAGGGCGTGCGGGATAGGGAGAGGTAATCGCGCGTCGGCTCCTTGGTCCTTTCCATGATGCCTCCTGCCGGAAATCCCGTCCTTGCGATTTCGCGTAATATTCTTCCCTCCCGGGCATGGGGAGTCAACGGCAGCGTTCGGAACTCCTTCCCGTAAAGCGCGAACGTTGACGGCGGGATAAACGAAAAACCCGGTGCAAGAGAACTTCCCGTCAAACTAAGCTCGCGAAATTATAAGCTTCGCGGTCGCACTCCCACACCGTCGAAAGAGGGGTTTTCACTCAGCCTTTGCCCAAGACGGCATGCCTTATTATCGTCCACAACCTCTCCGGGCGGGTATGCCGCGAGTCACTCAGGCATATCGCGTCGTGCTTAACGGTTAAAACATTTCCCTCTCCAGCAGCGAAAAGGAAGGACTTTCCATCATCGCCGGTTCCTTGTCGTAGGGACTCGGTGCAGGATCTGGACGTTGATTCTGGACGTTGATTCCCTCTTTCATCCGGTCACTTCCGAGAGTGAAACGGGAAGCTGGAAGAATCCGCGTCTCGCGGGTCATTCCCCGATCAGCTTCTTCACGCTCTCCAGGAGGGCGTCCGGTTCCACCGGCTTCTCGATGTAGTCGTCCGCCCGCACCTCCATGCCCCGGCTGCGCGGGATCTCCGTCTCTTTGGTCATACGGGAGCCGAAGCTGGTCAAGAGCATAAGCGGGATCTTGCTCAGCTCCTCGTCGGCCGCGATCTCGTCCGCCGCGGTGAAGCCGTCCTCGACGGGCATGATCACGTCCAGGATGATCAGGTCCGGCTTCACTTCCCGGGCTTTGGCGATCCCCTCGTCCCCGTCGTAGGCCACCACCACCTCGTACTTCTCCTCCAGCACGGTGCGCGTGGCCTCCACGAAATCCCGGTCGTCGTCCACGAGCAGAACCTTCTTCATCTTCCCCTCCTTTTGTCCCCAAGCGGCTGAATCCCTTATTTTCTTCATACCCCCGGCTCGCGGGTGCGAAACCTCAGGCTCCCTTCCTGGCCAGGGCCTTGCGTACCCTGTCCAGTACCACGTCCGGGTCTATGGGCTTCTCGATGTAATCGTCCACGTCCATGCGCACTCCGGTCTCCAGCTCGTAACGGCGCTGGCTGGCCTCCTCCCGCACCGAGGTCAGGACGATGATTGGTATTTCCTTCCACCTGGCCCAGCGGGGATCCTGGAGGGTCTTGCACACCCCGTATCCGTCCAGGCGGGGCATGAGCAGGTCCAAAATGATCAGGTCCGGGTTGAGCTCCCTTATCCTGGCCAGTCCCTCCTCGCCGTCGCTCGCGGAATACACCTCGTAGCCCTCTCCTTCCAGGAGGACAAAGAGAGCGTCCACGATGTCCGGGTCGTCGTCGATAACCAGTATCTTGGCCGCCATGGATACGCACCTCCTCAGAGCACGGGCCGGGGGAGCAACCCCGCCCTCTCCATTATCTCGGGCACCACTTCCTCCCAACCCACCGCCTGGACGTGGATCCCGTGCACGCCGGGGATCTCCTTGACCTCCTCGATGATCTCCAGGATGATGCGGATGCCTTCCTCCCTCACGTCCTTGGCCCCCTCCAGCCTCCTTATCATCTCGTCGGGCACCTCCACCCCCGAGACGTACTTCTGCATGTAGCGGGCCATTCCCACCGACTTCACGGGGATGATTCCCGCCAGGATGTGGACTTTCTTGTCCAACCCGGCATCGCACACCTCCTCCATCCATCGCCGGAACTTGGGTACGTCGTACACCGCCTGGGTCTGGATGAAATCGGCCCCCGCCTCCACCTTCTTGGCCAGGCGGGCGGAGCGGAACTCGAAGGGGTCGGCATAGGGGTTCTCCACCGCCCCGATGAACAGCGGGACCTCGCTCCCCACCTCCTCGCCGCAGATGAAGCGCCGCTCGTCCCGCATGTCCTTGACCGCCTTGATGAGCTGCACGGAATCGATGTCGAAGACCCGCTTGGCCTCTGGGTGGTTGCCGAACTTCACGTGGTCGCCGGAAAGACAGAGGATATTCCTTATCCCCAGGGCCACCGCCCCCAGCACGTCCCCCTGGAGTCGGATGCGGTTGGCGTCCCGGCAGAGCATCTGCATGACCGCATCCAGTCCCATGCGCCGCAGGATGGCGCAGGCGGCCAGGCTGCACAACCGCACCACCCCGGTCTGGTGGTCGGTGACGTTGAAGGCGTCCGCAGCGTGACCGATCTGCTCGCCCTTGGCCTCTATCACCCGGGCGGACGCGCTCTTGGGGGGTCCGATCTCCGCGGTGACCGCGAAGTGCCCGGCCTCCAGCACTTTTTCCAGGTTGCTGCCCGATTTCACGGCTCTTCCTCCTTCCGTCTCTCCCGGTAGGCGAGGTCGCAGACGGCACCCTTGGGTATGGTGAAGGTGACCCTGGTCCCGATGCCGCTCCCGGGAGCGGGGCTTTCCGCCCAGATCCTGCCGTGGTGCATCTCCACGATGCGCCGGCAGATGGAAAGCCCCAGGCCCGTACCCTCCTGGGCCTCCGGGTCACCCTTGAAGAAATCGTCGAAGATCTTGGGGAGGATCTCGGGCCGGATTCCGCATCCCTCGTCCTCCACGTATACCGTCACCTGATCCGGGTCCTGGAAGGCGCGGATGAAGATGCGCTTGCCCTCCGGCGTGTAGCGGACGGCGTTGGACACCAAATTGTTGACCAGCTGGCAGAGGCGGATCTCCGATCCGAAGATCTCCGGAAGGTTGGGGTCGATATCCACCACCAGCCGGATCCCCCTGGGCTCGGCCAGTCCCCTGGCCACCTCCACGCAGTTCTCCAGGACACTGCTCCAGGACACCGTCTCCAATTCGGGGGCGATGAGCCCCGCCTCCAGCTTGGAGAGGTCCACGATGTCGCTGATCATCTGCAACATCCCGTCGATGCGCTTCACGCTACGCTCCAGCCAGGTCCTCTGCTTGTCGTTCACCGGGCCCGTGCTTCCCCTCAGGATGACCTTTATGTAGCTCTGCACCGCAGCCAGGGGGGCCTTGAGGTCGTGGGCCACCATGCGGATGAAGTGCAGGAAACGCTCCCGGTCCTCGCTCAGGCGGCGCAGCTCCTCACGCGCCCTCTCCGCCTCCTGGGCCACCCGGTCGTGCTCCTCCTCCTTCTCCAGGACCAGCCCGGAGAGCTCGGCTATGGAATCCAGAAAGTCTATCTCCTCGGCAGTGAAATCTCGCACCTCCGAGGTATAGATGCGCATGATTCCCTTGATTCCTCCATAGGAACGCATGGGGATGGAGAGGATGGAGGCGATGCCCTCCCTGCGGGCCGCCTCCGGGTACTGCACGCGGGGGTCATGCGCCGCATCCCGGATGAACACCGCCTTCCCGGATAATACCTCCCGGACGGTCTCGTCCACCTCGATGTGGCCCTTGTTCACGTATTCGGGACTTATCCCGTAGCTGACCCGGTGGTAGAGCCTGTCCCCTTCCGGGGTGAGAAGGAGCAGCGAGCATCCCTTGGCCTCCGTGCCCAGGGTTATGGATTCCACGATGGCCCTTAGGACGTTCTCCACCCCCACGGCGGCGATGACCGGCTTGGAGATCTCGTAAAGAAGCCGTTTCCTCATTTTTCCTTGCTCTTCTCCTCGGGAGGGGGAACCGGGATGCGCATGCGGCGGGCTCCCCCGCTGAGGGACCGGCTCCAGTCCTTGTAGGGCCGGATGAGGGAGAGTTCCTCCAGCCTGCCCAGGGCCTTCATGCGGTCGTAGATGAGCTGCCAGCCGCAGGGAAGCCCGGGGTCCACCTCGCACTTGCCGGCCACCGACCCCCCGCAGGGCCCGTTGAACAGGCTCTTGGCGCAGTGGACGATGGGACATACTCCCGCGTAATCCCCCAGCAGGCAGTCCCCGCACTGGGCGCATTCCTCGACGAAGAACCCGGGCTCCGCCTCCCGCCCGATGAACAGGGTGTCCAGCGCGGGAAGCACCGGGAGGTCGGTGTAGTCGGAGACCATCCTCACCCCCAGGGAACAGGAGAGGATCAGCACGGCCTGTGCGTCCTCTAAAAGGGGCCGGAAACCCTTTTGAGCCTCACCGGGAAGTGGTTCGCAGGCCACGGGGATCACGGTCCTCGAGGCCACAGTCACCCCCCTCTCCTCCAGTTCCCGGGCCATCTCCTCCACCTGGCGGAGTCCTCCCGTCTCGGCCATGGTGGGGCAGGTCCCACATCCCACGAGGCTGACCTTCCTCGCTTTCCCCAGCAGACGGATTATCTCCTCCAGGCCCTTCTGTCTGGTGATGCTCTTCATCCTCGTACCCCCATCCCGTATGCCTTCCCCGATCCGGAAACCGTACCTTCCGTTTCATCTCCACCGCCGGAGCGTAAGCCGAAATCCTCCGGGAAGAATTCCATGCAGGCCCGTATCACCGGAAAGGTCCTGAGCAGCTGCGGGCAGAGGGCCAGAAGCTCCGCTCTCTCCAGCAGGTCCGCCATTCCCCGCCTCCCTTCTTCCCCGGTGCCGCCTTCCACGATGGAAGCCAGCACCGCGGCCGCGGCCGTCGGGGCCGTTCTTCCCGGCGTGCACCCGCCGCAACATTCCCCCTCCGCCGTAGCCAGCATGCGCTGCGCCCATCCGGCCATGCAGGTGGACTCGTCCAGGACCAGCAATCTCCTCGTGCCGCCGGGAATTTCCACCCGCTCCACACCGGACGGGTAGATACGGTTATCCATCCCCTCCAGGTAAAAGGCCCGGGGCGGCCGTTCTCCCGGAACTCCCTTCAGAAGACCCTCAAGATCCGAGGCGGAAAGGGAAGGCGGCGGCTCCAGCCACCGGGACGCCCCGTCCGGACTCACGGCGATCAGCGTCCGGCGCTCTTTCCATTTCTCTCCGCCGCCCTCTTGCTCCAGAACCCAGGGCAGTTTCCAGAGCGCCACGGCCCCGCACACCAGGGTGGGCGGGTCGAGGCGCAGGGGGCCGTCCCGGCCGCATATGGAGGCCGCCCTCCAGAGCATCATCCCCTGCAGGAACGCGGCCACGCCTATGTCCCGCCGGCATGGGATGGAAAGCGGGCCGGGAAGCACCTCCCACTCCAGCCCCGCCTCGGATGCCGCCTCCGCCGCCGCCAGGCGAAGGCGGGCTTCCAGCTCCTCCAGGTCCCAGGGAAGGAAAAAGATAACCTTCCTCGCCCCCAGGGCGGCGGCGGCCAGGACCGCCCCGGCGGCCACGACCTCCGGGCAGGACCTGGAGACCAGCAGATCGACACTCCCCTCCGAGGATGGACCCACCGCATCGCAGACCAGCAGGGCGGGAGGTCCGGCTCGTGCGAGGGGAGAGGAAAAACCGCATTCCTCCTCCAGGAACTCGCGGACCGACGTTGGATCCCGGGAGACCTCCTTCAGGGATCCCGTGTCCGGCGGCCGGGATAACCCCTTCCCGGACAGCGAGGCTAGCCAGGGGGATATCTCCCCTTCCGGAACCTCCACCGCTCCAGGGAACCGCTCTTCCTCCGGCAAGGGATAGGCGGAGAGGTCCCGGCGATCGAGGATCATGGTAAGTTCTTCCAGTTCACTCACCCGGAAACCCTCGATCAACCTCTCCCCCTCGCCGGGAAGGCGTGCCGTCAGCGCCGGTGAACGGTGAGGCCGCGCCAGTCCGGGTACCCGGAACACCTCGGCCCGCATGCCCAGTTTGGCAAGGGCACGCTCCGTCTCCGCTTCTGGCTCCACCGCCGCGCACGCAGGGCCGGAACATAACTGTAAAAGAGGCCGACCCGGGGGGCGGGTGAGCTCGGGGAACTGGCTGCAGAAACCGTAGACCCGGCTGGTAGGTATGCGCAGGCTGCGGGCTATGGTCTCCATGTCCTGACCGCTTAGGTACCCCTTCTCCCTGACCACGGAGACCACGGCGGACGCCAGGCCGGGCTGAGGGGGAACGTTCATCCTTCATCCCTCCCTTCCACTTTCTCCACCTTGACCGCGCACACCTTGAGGTCCGGTATCTTGCTCACCGGGTCCAGGGCGGGATTGGTGAGCAGGTTGGCGTTCTCCTCCCGGAAATGGAAGGTGGCGAATACCACCCCCGGCTGCAGGCGGGAGGAAATATGAGCCCGGCTGACCAGGGAACCCCTCCGGGAGGTGACCCGCACACCGTCTCCCTCGGAAAGGCCCAGGCGGGCGGCGTCCTGGGGATTCAGGGAGACCCAGCCCCGCTGCACCTTCTCCGCCAGGCCGCGCACCCTCCGGGTGAGGGAGCCGGAATGATAGTGGTAGAGCAGCCGCCCGGTGGTGAGGAGGAAGGGATATTCCTCGTCCGGCAGTTCATCCGCCGGCCGGAAGCTCACCGGGGTGAGCCTTCCCTTTCCCCGCGGGAAGGCCTCCACGTGCAGTACCGGCGTGCCGGGGTGGTCCTCATGGGGGCACGGCCACTGCAGGCCTCCCTCCTCCAGGCGCCGGTAGCTGATACCGGCGTAAGACGGGGTGAGGGAGGCGATCTCCTCCATGATACCGGCGGGCCCGGAATAGTCCATGGAATAGCCGAGCCGCTTCGCCAGGCTCACGATCACGGAGGCATCGTCCCTCGCCTCCCCGGGCGGTTCCACCGCCTTGCGCACCCTCTGTACCCGTCGCTCGGTGTTGGTGAAGGTGCCGTCCTTCTCCGCGAAACAGGCTCCTGGCAACACCACGTGGGCCAGTTCCGCCGTCTCGGTCAGGAAGATGTCCTGCACCACCAGGAGATCCAAGCGTCGCAGACCCTCCTCCACGTGCCCGATATCCGGATCGGTGACCAGGGGATTTTCACCCATGATGTAGAGGGCCTTGATCTCGCCCTTACGGGCGGCCTCCATCATTTCCATCACCGAAAGGCCGGGTGTTCCCGGCAGCTCTTTCCCCCAGGCCCGGGAGAACCTCGCGTTGATCTCCGGGTCGTCAACGCGCTGGTATCCCGGGAAGAAGTTGGGAAGGGCGCCCATGTCGCAGGCCCCCTGCACGTTGTTCTGCCCTCGTAGGGGGTTGATGCCCGCCCCCTCCTTTCCCAGGTTGGCGGTGAGGAGGGCCAGGTTGGCCAGGGCCATGACATTGTCCGTCCCGGTTACGTGCTGGGTGATACCCATGGCGTAAAGGATGGCCGCCCTCTCCGCCTCCGCATACAGGCGCGCCGCCTCCCGTAGGTCCCCGGCCGGTATTCCGGTGATTTCCTCCACCCGTTCCGGGGGGTAATCCTCCAGTGCCCGGCGCAGCTCCTCGAACCCTTCCGTGCGCTCGCGCACGAACTTCTCGTCGTAAAGGCCCTCCTCCAGGATCACCCGGGCCATGCCGTTTATCCAGGCCACGTCGGTGCCCGGCCGGGGCCGCAGCTGCAGCACGGCATAACGGGCGACGGGGAGCTCGCGCGGGTCCACGACGATGAGCTTCGTCCCCCCGGAAAGCACAGCCCGCTTGATGACCTCCCCGATTACTGGGTGGTTGACGGTGGGGTTGCTTCCGATGAGCAGCATCACCTCCGCCCTCTGGAGGTCGGAGATGGAATTGGTCATGGCCCCGCTTCCCAGCACTGCCGCCAGACCGGCGACGGTGGGGCTGTGTCATAAGCGGGCGCAATGGTCCACGTTATTGGTCCCCACCACCGCGCGGGCGAACTTCTGCAGGAGGTAGTTTTCCTCGTTGGTGGCCTTGGCCGAGGAGAGGAAGGCGATGGAATCCGGGCCGTGTTCCTCCCGGATGGCCGCCAGCCGGGAGGCCACGAAGTCCAGGGCCTCTTCCCACTCCACCTCCACCAGGCCCTCCTCCTTCCTGATAAGCGGCTTCCGAAGGCGGTCGGGGTGATCCACGAAATCCAGCCCGTAACGTCCTTTCACGCAAAGGCTCCACCCGTTGACCGAATTCTCCGCTCCCGCCTCCACCCCCACGATGCGGTTTTCCCTCACCTTGAGGACCAGAGAACAGCCCACTCCGCAGTAGGGGCAAACCGTGACCACCCTCTTGTCTTCCACTCCCCGGTGCAGATAGGGCTTTTGGAGAAGCGCCCCCACGGGGCAGATGGAAGCGCACAGCCCGCAGAACTCGCATACCGAGGCCTCCAGGTGGGTGTCCAGTACCGTTCCCGGCCGGGCGTGAGCGCCCCGGCCGAGCATCTCGTAATTCCCCACTCCCTGGATTTCATGGCAGGCGCGCACGCACAGTCCGCAGGAGATGCACTTGGACAGGTCGCGGTGGTAGAAGGGATTGGCGTCCACCACGGGCCGGAAATCCTGGTTCAAGGGGAGCTCCCGGCCGCTCACTCCCAGCCCGGCGGCCAGCTCCTTGAGCCGACAGCCGTTCGCCGCCTCGCAGACTTCGCAGTGCACGGGATGGGCAGTGAAAATGAGCCGCAGCGCTTCCCGGCGAGCCTCGAGCACCCGTTCCGTGTCCAGGAGGATGGACATGCCCTCGCACGCCGGGGTATCGCAGGCAGTGAGGAGGCTTCCGCTCCCTTCCTCCTCCACCACGCAGACCCGGCATGAGCCCTGGGTGGACACGGCGGGATGGTGGCACAAGGTGGGTACCTTGAACCCCGCTCTAACCGCCGCCTCCAGGAGCGAGTCCCCCTCCTCGAGCTCAACCTTTACGCCGTTGACCCTGAGCTCCATGGCCTCTACCTCCGTGATACTCGACGGGCATCCACTCCCGAGGAAACCCGGTTCATCCCGGACTCAATACGGAAAAGTAGCGCGGTACAACAAGCGTCGTCGGCGACGGTGGTGGGAATGGAGCTTGGTCTATGCACCGTCTGTTGCGGGGTTGGTGGGGCGAAGCCGCTATCCTTGGTGCCTTCAGTGTTATGAATATACCCCGAGCTGACTTCCGATAAACCGGCTTTCCCGAGATCCTTACGGACCCTTCAACTCGTGCTCATAACCTTCAAAGTAGGGATGGGGCAAAGAGATCGGGTTAAGTCTTGGCTTTCCAGGTTAATCACCAAGGGTGTGGTTCCAAGAGGTCCCGTCCCCAGCGGATGGAGATCCGCGCCCTTACTTTCCCGAGCCCCCGGCAAACTTTCCCCGGAAAGACCGGTAACGGTGCAGGGCGGCCAGGGCCCGGGCCGCCCTTTCCGGCGAGGGGATGACGGGTATTCCCGGCCCCAGGGCAAGGTCCAGGTCCTGGAGGAAGCCCCGGTCCCCCAGCGAACAGGCAACCAGGGGCTTTTCGGGCGCCAACTCCCGCAAGTTGGCGGCGCTGCCCAGGAAGTCCTGCACCGAGACTCCCCGGGCCTGGAACTCACGGAACACGGCGTAGGGCATGACCATGATGGAGAGCACCATGTCGATGCCGGGGTCCTCCAGGAGGGCCTTCATGGCCGGGAGGTAGGCGCCGGAGGGGCCCACGTCCAGGGGGTTGCGCACGTTCATCCACCGGGGAGCTATGTTCCTCATCCTGCTCTCGGTATCCCCCGAAAGGGCGGGCAGCGCGAGGCCCGCCTCTACCGCGGCGTCGGTGGCCAGGGCCCCCAGGCTCCCGCTGGAGGTGGCAATGCCCAGCCGGTTCCCCCGCGGCAGGGGCTGGGAGGAGAAGACCCGGGCCAGGTCCACGAGCTCCTCCAGGGTGCGGGCGCGAACGGCCCCCGCCTGTCGGAAGACCGCCTCATAGAGTGCGTCCTCCCCGGACATACTCCCCGTGTGGGAGGCGGTGGCCTCCCGTCCCTTTCCCGTGCGTCCGCTCTTCAGGATGAGCACCGGCTTGTCCGCGGTCACCCGGCGGAGGGTGTCCAGCAGTTTCCGACCATCGGCCGCCCCCTCCAGGTACATCATGATCACCCCGGTCCGGGGGTCGGCGTGCAGGTACTCCAGCACCTCGCATTCATCCACGTCCATGCGGTTCCCCAAGGTCACCGCCTTGGAGATGAAGACGCCCTGCTGGTGCAGGCCGTCCAGGAGGATGTTCCCAAAGACTCCGCTCTGGGCGATGACCCCCACCGTACCGGGGACCAGCGCCTCCTCCACCACCTCAACGGTAGAGAAACGGTTTTCGGTGTTGATGACCCCCACGCAGTTGGGCCCGATGACTCGAATGCCGTGACGGGCAGCCACCTCCCGGCACAATTCCTGGCGCGCCTTGCCTTCCCCTCCCACCTCTGCGAAACCGGCGCTCTCGATGACCGCGTTCCTGATACCGCGTTTCCCCAGTTCCTCGAGGGTGCGCGGCACGGCCTCGGCGGGCACGATGATCACGGCCAGGTCGGGATCTCCGGGAACGTCGGCCACGCGAGGATAAAGGGGCATTCCGTGCAGCTCGCCCCCGGCGGGATTTACGAGGTATAAGCGTTCTCCCCATCCCTGGCGCTGAAGGGCGAGGGGAAGGACGAAACCGAAACCGGGCGATCGGCGGGCGCCCACGATGACCACTCCCCGGGGCTCGAAAAAAGGCCGTAGATCGGAGTTTCCGGGCACCATCGATATTCACCCTCCTCCCTGGACCTTTCCGGATGGTTTCCGAAAAATTTCGTTATAAGCAAGTTATAGGCATCGCTGCCGACGTGCAAGTACCCGTCCATCCTCCGCCATGACCGCCGCCTTGTATATCCCGTGGAAAAAGGAGGGGAAGGCGAACCCCGGGCAGGACGCGTCCGAACGGATAATTAAGGCCGACAAGCGGAGGGAAAATTTTCCTAATCCAGCCTTCGCTCCGCGATTCCCCCGCCTATCACCTCGGCTTCCCGGTAGAAGACCACCGCCTGGCCCGGCGCGACAACCTTCTGTGGACTGGTAAACTTTACCATGGCCGATTCTCCTTCCAGGGGAACCAGCACGGCGGGAATCTCCTCCCCGCGGTATCGTGTAACCACCATAACTTCCAGCTCCCCGGTGGGAGCAAAGGCGCCCGTGTAGCTGACTTCCCGCAGGAAAACCCTTTCCTCCCTGTGGGGATCGCCGTCCACGATTATCGCGTTCCGGGAGGGATCCATATCCACTACGTACCAGCGACCGGGACGCGAGACCCCGAGCTTTCTCCTCTGGCCCAAGGTGTACAAGGGCAATCCTCGATGTGAACCCACCACCTCGCCCCTCCGGTCAAGGATGGGGCCCGGCTGGAACTCGGCCCTTCCCCTTTTGGCCAACAGGTCGACGTACCCGGCCTTTCCCACGAAGCACACGTCCTGGCTCTCACGCTTGTCGTGAACTTTCAGGCTGAGTTGCGCGGCGATCCTGCGGGTCAGTTCCTTGGTCATCTTCCCCAGGGGAAACAGGAGGCGGGAAAGTTTTTCCTGTTCGAGCATGTAAAGAAAATAGGATTGATCCTTGCGTGCGTCCATGCCCTTCAGGAGGAGGAACTCACCTCGTTTCGGGTCATACTCGACGCGGGCATAATGTCCGGTGGCCAGGTAATCGGCCCCCAAGGCCAGGCACCGTTCCAGGAGAACGTCGAATTTAATCACCCGATTACAGGCCAGACAAGGGTTCGGCGTCTCGCCCCGAAGGTAACCGTCGATGAAGTAATCGATGACCGCTTCCCGGAAAATTTCCTCCAAATCAAGCACATAGAAGGGGATGGAAAGAACCTGCGCCACTCTCCTGGCGTCATCCAAGTCCCGCAGGCCGCAACAGGTGCGGGGGCGCCCCTCTTCGGCGCCCGCGTCGAAGAGTTTCAGTCCCACGCCGATGACCCGGTAACCCTGTTCCTTGAGCAATGCCGCCGCCACGGAGGAGTCCACTCCTCCCGACATGGCCACCACGACCTTCTTGTTCTTCACCTCCTCCGACCTCCAGTCACGGAAAATACACCAGGCCTCGTCCGTGCGCGGAGTGATAAGTACCGCATGTACGGCTTTTCTACGCGGTCTCAGGGACCAGCATCCTCTCCACCGCGCGCAAAGCCCGTACGCGCACCGCCTCGGGGACCCTTACCCGCGGACGCAGGGTCTCCAGGGAACGCAGGACCTTGGAAAGGGTGGTCAACTTCATGTTCGGGCACAGGGGTTCCACCATCGGCGGGTGGAACCGCTTGTGAGGCAAGGCCTTCCGTAGCGGATGAAGCATTCCGCTCTCCGTGGCCACGATGAATTCCCGGGCCTCGGACTCCCGCGCCGCCTCCACCATCCCCGAGGTGCTGCGTATGTGATCCGCGAGCTCCAGCACTTCTTTCGTGCACTCGGGGTGGGCGATGATTTCCGCCCCGGGGTGAAGCTCCCTGGCCCTCAGGATGTGCTCCCTCCGAATGCCCTGGTGCACGTGGCAGTAACCGTTCCAGGGGATGATCCTCTTTTCCGGCACCCGTTCCGCCACGTAGGCGGCCAGGTTGCGGTCGGGAAGAAAAAGTATCTCGTCGCCTTCCACGCGGCGCACCACCTCCACCGCGTTGGAGGAGGTACAGCAATAATCGCTCAAGGCTTTCACCGCCGCCGTGGTATTCACGTAGGAAACCACCACCACTTCCGGGTGCTCCTCCCGGAACCTCTTCAGGTCCCGGGCGGCGGCCATGTCCGCCATGGGACAGCCGGCGTCGAGATCGGGAAGGACCACCACCCTGTCCGGGCAGAGGATGGAGGCCGTCTCGGCCATGAAATGCACGCCGCAGAAGATGATGACTTCCGCATCCGTGCGCGCCGCCTGACGCGCCAACCCCAGGGAGTCGCCCACGAAATCCCCCAGGTCCTGTATTTCCGGACGCTGGTAATTGTGGGCCAGGATCACCGCGTTCCGCTTTTCCTTCAAGGCGAGGATCCGCTCCACCAGGACTTCCTCGGGGAGCAGGAATTCCTCCTCGACGTGGTACTTCTTCATCTTCGGATCATCTCCATTCCCGACAGTCCCTTTTCAGTCCGAGTCTCATCGCCCGGGCCCGCCTCCTTGGGCCATTTCCTTCAAGTTTTATCCCGCTTTTTTCCATGCCCGTATCCCCGTGTCGTACCCGGTTTCAAGGGATGCGACGGATCATATGTAATACATCACCGTCGACCCCTCCTCCATCCGCCTCTGCATGCCCACCAGGTCGGCGAGGGACTTGCCGGCAAGCACCTCCCGCATCGACCTGGTTACCTCCTCCCAGACCAGCCGGGCGGCGCAATCGTCCACCCGGGCACAGAAATCCCTGCTCCTCACGCACTCCACCATGCTCAAGTCCCCTATGCAGGCCTCCACGATCTCCAGGAGGTCTATGCTCTCCGGAGGCCTGGAGAGCATGAAACCCCCTTTCGCTCCGCGAGCGCTGCGCACCAAGCCGGCGTGCCGCAGGAGGATGAAGACCTGGCCCAGGTAGCGTTCCGAGAGCATCTGCCTCGAGGCCACGTCCCGCAAGAGGACGGGGTGTTCGTGCCCTCCGTGCATGGCCAGGTCGAGCATGGCCCTCAACCCGTAGCGCGCCTTGGTGGGCATGCGCATGGCCATACCTCCCTCACCGGTACTTGAGCAGGCGGTACCGGCCGGAAACCCTTCTTATCCTCTCCACGATACCCGGCAGAACATCCAGCACGTAAGCGACATCCTCCTCGGTGTTCTCCCGGCCCAGCGAAAAGCGCAAACTACACTGGGCAAGATGAGGTGGCACGCCCATGGCCAGAAGCACGTGGGAGGGCTCCACCGACCCCGAGGTACATGCGGAACCGGTGGACACGGCAACCCCTTCCACGTCCAACCCGAGGAGCAGGGATTCACCGTCCGCGCCCTCGAAACTCAGGTTGAGCACGTTGGGTAACGAGTCCTCCGCGCTCCCGTTGCGGTACACGCCCGGTATTCTCTCCATTATCCCCGCGGCCAGCATCTCCGTAAGCTTCCGAAGGCGTGCGGTGGTCTCCTCCAGCTCCGCCAGCGTCGCCGAGAGGGCCCTGGCCATGCCCGCGATGCCGGGCACGTTCACCGTCCCGGGGCGCAACCCCCTCTCGTGATGGCCTCCTTGCATGATGGGCCGGATGGGGGTGCCCTCGCGGATGAACAGCGCCCCCACTCCCTTGGGCCCGTAGAACTTGTGCCCGGAAAAGGAGACCAGGTCCGCGCCGAGCTCGTCCACGTCCAGCCTCATTTTGCCCGCCGCCTGCACGGCATCGGTATGCAGGAGGATTCCCCTCTCCCGGGCCAGGCGCGCCACCTCGCTGATGGGCTGCAGGGTGCCCGTTTCGTTGTTGGCGGTCATGACGCTGATGAGGATGGTCTCCTCGCGGATGGATGCCCGGAGGAGATCCAAGTCGATGAGGCCCCGGGCGTCGACGGGAAGGTAAGTAACCTCGAATCCCTCTTTTTCCAGTTCCTGGCAACAATGCAGCACGGCATGGTGTTCCACGGCGGAGGTGATGATGTGATTGCCGACCTCCCTCGCTGCCAGGGCCACCCCCCTTATGGCCAGGTTGTCGCTTTCCGTTCCCCCCGCGGTGAAGACGATCTCCTCCGGCCGGGCTCCAATGCAGGAGGCGAATTCCTCCCTGGCATCCTCCAGCGCCTTGCGCGCCGCCTGGCCGTAAAGATGCACGCTGGAGGAATTCCCGAAGGCGTGCCGGTAGGTATCCGCCATGGCCTGCAGCGCCTCCTCCCGGATGGGGGTGGTGGCCGCGTGATCCAGGTAAACGGTTCTTCTCATCGATACCCTCCTTGCCTTGTGCCGGAAAAGGATCGCTTCACACACGCCGGGTCCTTCCTAAGGCCGTTGCCAGCCGGGCGCTTTATCCCGTTCCCGCCCGCTCGAGGGAGTCCTGGTCAAGGGGAAACCGTAGATTCGAAGAGCCAGGTGGAAAGGTAGCGTTCCCCGGTATCGGGCAGGATCACCACCAGGAACTTTCCCCGATTTTCCGGCCTCCGGGCCACTTCCAGGGCCGCCCAGGCCGCGGCCCCCGAGGAGATGCCTACCAGGATCCCCTCCTCCCGGGCCAACCTCCGGGCCATGACCCCGGCATCCTCGTCCTTCACCCTCACGATCTCGTCTATGAGCTCCACCTTCAATACCCCGGGAACGAATCCCGCTCCTATTCCCTGTATCTTGTGCGGTCCCGGCTGGCCCCCGGAGAGAACCGGGGAGGCGTCCGGCTCCACAGCCACCACATAGAACTCCGGCTTACGCTCCTTGATCACTTCCGCCACCCCGGTGAGAGTTCCTCCGGTTCCCACCCCGCTTACCAGGATGTCTACCCGGCCATCGGTGTCCTCCCATATCTCCCGGGCGGTGGTGCAGCGGTGAATGGCCGGGTTGGCGGGGTTCTCGAACTGCTGGAGCATGATGGCTCCCGGCGTGGAGCGCACCAGCTCCTCAGCCTTGGCCACCGCCCCCCTCATGCCCTCAGTACCCGGGGTGAGAACGAGTTCGGCACCCAGGACCTCGAGGAGCTTCCTCCGCTCCAGGCTCATGGTCTCGGGCATGGTGAGTATTAGCCGGTACCCCCTTGCGGCGCACACGAAGGCCAGGGCGATGCCCGTGTTCCCGCTGGTGGGCTCCACGATAACGCTGTCCTTTTTCAAAAGGCCCTTGCGCTCGGCGTCCTCGATCATGCTCACCCCGATGCGATCCTTGACGCTGGAGAGGGGGTTAAAGGACTCCAGCTTGGCGTACACCTCCGCCTCGATGCCCTCCGTCACCCGGTTCAACCTCACCAGCGGCGTGTTCCCGATGGTCTGGGTGATGTCCGCGTACAGCCTGGCCATCTTTCCTCCCGAGGTCGCATAAGTTTAAGACTATAAATACTATCGTTTTGATAATCTATTATATTACAATCCGTTTTTCAAGGGGCAATTTCGGGTGCCGTCTTCCCGGACATACTAACCGGACAAGGCACTGCCACTCAGGGCGATGGGGCACATCGTGGCCCTTTGGCGTACTTAACCGTAGGGGTGGGAAAGGTTCAGGCCCGCTTCAGGAGTATGTCCACGTAGCCCTCGCCTTCCTCCCGCCCCTCGAGGACGAGGTCCCGGTTTTCGAAGGTCTCCAGGAGCCCCCACACCCTCCCGGAAACGATGGGGCCCGAATAGGGGTTGAAGATCCTTATGTGAATGACGTTCCCCTCCCTCTTGAGGGTAGTCGCCCTTCCCCAGCTGCGCAGCGGGAACTTCAGGAGCTCGGCCTCCAGGGAGGTGCGATCCCTTATCTCCCCGTAATATTGCCGGGCGTAATCGCGGCTTATCTCCGCGATGATCTGCCCTATCTCCTCCCCCAGCTCCTCCTCCAGGACGCGGACCACGGCCACGATGCCGTTGGTGTTATGGAGGATGAAGCGCCTGCCGCTGATGCGCTCCCGGATGAGGGATATCTCCGGGTTCCACTCGAACTGCTCGGACACGGCCAAAGGTATGCCGCACTCGGGGCAATGACGGTACTCCAGGTCGCCTTCCTCCACGAAGGGGATGCCCAGCTCCACCTCCTGCTCGATGCGCTCCTCGAGCTCGGGTTCCCCCTCCACAGCCAGGACATCGATGATCTCTCTGGTGGATTCATCCCTCCAGCGCGGGTCTCCCCTCCTTCCGGCCGCCGCCTCGAAGACTCCTGCCCAGTCCCCCCGGGCCATGGGATCACTGTAGTAGTCTGGGGTCCGTATGGACAGGGCCTCACCCTCCCGATATTCCAGTATCTCGGCGATGCCCAACCCCCAGTAGGCACAGAAACGGGAGATCATGCGGAAGATGTCCATGGCCGCAGGTTCCATGCCCGCCCGGCGCAGGTTTTCCATGAGGGAGCGGGTGTAGCGAACCCCGTCCCTGCGCTTCCCCTCGATGACCAGCCGGGTGATGTCGAAGCCTATGCGCCGCGATATTGCGGGAAAGAGGTTGTTGAGCTCCTCCACATCGTAGAGGGTCCCCCTGATGTGCGGGGGCTGGCTGGCCGTGATTACCCCGTTCTTATGCCAGACGTTGCCCTTCCCTATCCCCCGGGGAAGGCCGCAGTGCGAACAGGCCCACTTCTTCCCTTCCATTACAACCTCCCTCCGCAAGATCCGGAATTTCCGCCCCTTCCCTATTGCCGCCCTCCGGTTCACCTTTACTTATTAATTCTTTATCCCCGGCCTTTCCCCTGCCGGGGTTCAGGCCCTCGCCTTCCTCCATACGCGTGTGACTCCATCGCCGGCCGCGGAGCGACCCTTCCGCTTCCGCCGCCTTCGACCATGACCACCGGGCTCCGGCAATCCTTTTCCCGATGCGGATGACGAACCCTCGGCCGACCAGGGCCGGAAACGGACGGCGACCACCTCCCCACCCGCCGCGCTTAGGCCCTCACCTTTTTCCATCCCGGGGGGAGCAGTTCCATCACCCGGTCGCGGATGAACTCGTTGTCCTCCTCCTCCGCCAGCCGGAAGAAGACGTCGAAGGGTATGTCCTTGCGGGACACGAAATCGGTGACGATGTGGATCATGCGGGCGATAAGCTTCATGCCCTTGCGGTCCCGAGGAACGGTGTCCGCCCACTGGCGCAGGGTCTCCACCTGCTGGATGAAACGGCCCTCGGCCTTCTCCCCCAGTTCCTCCAGGACCTCGTACATCCTACGCTTGGGCGGGAGGGTAAACAACTTCCCTATGTTTACCTGCACCCCCCCGTCCTCCTCCCGCCGGTAAACGGCCACCGGGAGGATGGGCGCCGGAGCGGCGCGGGCCAGGTTGGCCACCCCGAACTGGAAGGGCTTTACTTCCCCCGGCCTGCTCCGGGTTCCCTCGGGGAAGACGAGGACCAGCTCCCCCCGCCGCAGGTACCTGAGGCTGAGCCGTATGGCCTCTGAGTTGTCCCCCCCGGTACGGTCGATGGGGATGACCCCGAAGACCTTCCAGAGCATCTTTCCCAGGAAGCCCTCCGTTCCCGTTTCTATTTCCTTCTTGGCCCAGGGCCAGAGGTGTCGGTGCACCAGCGCCGGCTTGAGGGCCAGGGCGATGGCAATGATGTCCACGTTGCTCTGGTGGTTGGAAACCACGATGAAGGGCCCATATTTGGGCACGTTCTCCACGCCGGAAACCTTCAGGTTATATTTCGGCGACCTGGCCACCAGGGCGAAGGGCACCCTGAAAATTATGTACCGCCACCACATGGTTCGGACCTCCCAAAGCCACCGGGAGAACCGAAGCCCGGCTTATCATGCCGGAACCTGGTCCGCCTTCGATGCCGGAGGGGTAAGACTTTTCACCATCCGAGGTATTTCTTATTCCTTTAATTCGAATACGTCGCCAACCGGCTGACCACATACCGCTCCAACCTTTTCCAGTATACCCCATGGCCATAATCGAACCCCCCTGTGCGCCGGGGAACCGTCGGAGGCCGCAGCTTCATTTTCGCACCCCCTTTTCTCCTTCCTCCAGGATCGGCCGCACATGCGGGTCACCAATCCCGGGCGGCGGGTGAAAACGGGCCGAAGGGAACGGTCCAGGGAGGTTGAAGGATGGTCCGCGGCGGGGACGTGCCATTGGCCGAGTAAAATTACCGGTCCGCCCGTGTCCCTGAAACGGTTGTCTCGATGCTAACATTGAAGCACGGGAAATCGCGGCTTCGGGTGAAAGTCACTGGCGGTGGAAGGGTTAAAGGCGGTGATAAAGTTGAGGAAAGCGAGCACCGTGTTACGGAACCTCCTTTTATCGGCGGCGGCCGCGCTGGGTGAGTCCCTGCTGCGGGAAAGGGCCACGCGCAGCGCGCCGCGGGACCCCGTGGTGTGGACCCCGCTTCCGGGCCAAAGCGTGCTCCTTCGCGGCCTGGAGATCATAGACGTGATAAGGGGACAGGTGCTGCACCAGCGGGGGCTGCTCATCCGGGAGGGACGCGTCCAGGAGATACTCAGCGCCGCAAAGGCCGCCTCCCGGCAGGCGGACAGGGTGGTCGACGTCCCGGGGCTCTACGCCCTGCCCGGCCTGATCAACGCCCACTGCCACATCCTTCTCCCCATGGCCCTTGACATGCGACCCGACTTCCTGGCCGCCATTTCACGGCAGGCAGAGCGCAACTTCGAGGAATGTGTAGCCCACGGAGTGACCACCATCCGGGACGCGGGA
Source organism: Actinomycetota bacterium (assembly GCA_030019255.1). Classification (NCBI taxonomy): domain Bacteria; kingdom Bacillati; phylum Actinomycetota; species Actinomycetota bacterium. Next base: position 89,672 of record JASEFK010000009.1, on the reverse strand, counting down.
ACCTTCCCCATGCTGCTCCTCCGTTTTAAGGAGAGAATCGAGAGAGGTGAACTCCTCGGGCCCCGGGTCCTCTACGCCGGTTCCTTCATCACCGCCCCGGGAGGATACCCTTCCGACTACATGAAGCCCCTGCCGCCGTTCCTGGCCCGCCGCTGGGGAGATCCCGTCTTCCTGGTGGAGACCCCCGGTGCGGCGGCCGATGCGGTGAAGCGCAATCACGAGCTAGGGTGCTGCTTCATTAAGACGGCCATGGACGACCGGGCCCTCTTCGTGGGACAGAAAACCCTCCCCACCCTGGATGACGCCTCGTTGGCCGCGGTGTTGGAGCAGGCCCATGCGGCGGGCCTCAAGGTCTCCGCCCACCACCGCTTCCGGCGCGGGTTCCGGAGGGCCGTGGAGATCGGGCTGGACGGCCTGGAACACCTGCCCTCCGACGACTACCTCACCGAGGAGGAGGTGGAGACCTTCGTCTCCCGGGGTATGTACGTGGTCCCCACGGTGACCGTGGGGTGGGCCCTCAGCGGATACAGCAAAGGAGACCCCTTCCTGGACGATCCCATGGTACGGCGCTTCCTGGCCCACCGTCTGGAGTTCGTGAGGGCCTGGTATCCCGCCATAGCCGAAACCGGCGTCTACCGGGCCATGCTGCGTTTCGAGAAGCACTACCGCGATCCCTCCTTCGTGGAGCGACGCCACCTCATGTACACCCTGGATCCCGCCATTTTCACCGAGGCCCTGGTCAAGGGGAGGGAGAACCTCATGCTCCTTTACCGATCCGGGGCGCTCATAGGTTGCGGCAACGACGGGGGCATCCCTCAGTCCTCCCCGGCCCTGGTAGGCCTGGAGATCTATCTCCTGCAGGAAGCGGGGATGGAACCCATGGACGCCCTCCGCGCCGCCACCATCAACAACGCCCGCATTCTGGGCATGGAGGAGGAGCTGGGGAGCCTGGACCCGGGCAAGCTGGCCGACGTGGTGCTGGTGGCGGTAAACCCTCTCCAGGATCCGTTAAGCCTGCTGACGCCGGTCGCCGTGTTCAAGGAGGGAAAGCTGGTCTACAGCGCCCATCGTTTCGAGCTCGGGGGGGACGGAGGCCCGTCCAAAGGGGTCTCCTCCCCCTTGGAGGAAAAGGGCGGATGAGAGAAGGGCACTGGGGCGTCATCACGGTGGGAGCCTGACCGGGCGGCCTGACCACCGCCCTGCGCCTGGCCCGGGAGGGCCTTCGGGTGCTGGTGGTGGATTCCGCTCCCCATCCCGGGGGCACCGCTTACGTCTATCGCCGGGGAGACTTCCTCTTCCCCATGGGACCCCTGGGCTGCGCCAATCCGGAACTGGTCCGGGAAACCCTGTTCCGCGCCGAGCTGGAAGGTTCTCCCAGTTTCCGAAGGGTCCATTACGGCCTGCGCGCCGCGGAGTACGTTCTAAAAGGCTTCGGGCCGGTGGAGGACATGGAGCTCGCCGGGACCTGGAAAATCACCGGGCCCGGTAAAGGGCAAGCGCTCTTCCCGTCAAGGGATCGCACGTCCTGCCGATTAATAAGGAGAAAGCGGGATAAAGCGGTCGATTTCGTAGATATGAACGCCGGATTACCCGGTTATGGGTCGACGGACCGGCAGCCGGAAGGAAAAGGCCCGCTCCCCGGGTTCCACCGGGGGTGAGGCTGTAATTACACGAGGCCGCCTCTCCGAGAGCGCTCTCACCGGGTGGGCGTGGTTGGAAAGGCAATAACCGGGCGCGATGCCCATTCCGCACCGCGGACAGTCCCTGAGCCTGGAGCCAGAGGGGCCTCCGCGTTTGGACGGTAAGCGCTTCCTTCTCCGTCCCGCCCCCCGGCAGGAGAATCGGAATCCCCGCGCGAAACGGCCCGGGGAGATCCGGGAACGGAACCGGGTAAAGGTTTGTACACCCCGCGGGACAAAGGAAATGCGCCGGATGAAGGGAGTGGCGAAGAACAAGGCCGGACAATCGCCGGACAGTACGGAGGGCCGGGGGTGGAACCTGCGCCGCAAGGTGGTGGCCCTCTTCGCCATCGCCTTCCTGGCCATGGTGATCATCCTCAACCTGGTGGCGTGGTATGTCGTCCTCGGGGGCTATCGCGAACTGGAGGAGGACCGTGTGCTGGAGGACATTTCCCGGGCCACCGACGCTTTCCGCCACGAGGGGGAAAACCTCGACCTTGTGGTCAGGGACTGGGCCTTCTGGGACGACACTTACGCCTTCGTGGCCGACCCCGATCCGGCCTATATCCAAGCCAACCTGACCGAAAGCACCTTCACGGGATTACGCATCCAGGTGATGCTCTTCCTTGACGACCAGGGCCGCATGGTCTATGCCAAGGGCGTGGACCTCAAGATGGAAAGGGAGATGCCCGTTCCCGAAGGCCTCCTCTCCCATCTTTCCGGCGATTGTCCCCTTCTCCACCCTCTCTCCACCGGCGAGGGGGTGACCGGCCTGCTCCTGCTCCCCGAAGGGCCCTTCCTGGTGTCCTCCGAACCCATCCTCACCAGCGACCAGGAAGGGCCGCCGCGAGGAGTACTGATCATGGGTCGGCTCCTGGACGGGGAGGAGATGGATCGAATCACCGGGCCCTACCACCTGGAAGCCCAGGCCCGCGCCGCGGGGACCGTTGCCGGGGCCCCGGAGTGGGAAAGGGTGCAGGAGCTCCTCGCCTCCGGAAAAGGGGACGTCATCCGGACCGAGGGCTCGAGGCTCATACACGGCTACACGCTCCTGCGCGACATCTACGGTGAACCCGCCCTGATTCTCCGGGTCACCCGGGACCGCTCCCTGTACCGCCAGGGCGTCAGGACCATACTCTATTTCACCATCTTCATCACCGGGTTCTGCCTGGTGATCATGGCCGCCACCATGGTCCTCCTGGAAAGGTCCTTCCTGCGCCGTATAAGCCGGCTGAGCGAGGATGTCTCGCGCATGGGCGGGGAAGGCGAGCCGGGATGGAGGGTGAGCGTCTCCGGAAACGACGAGGTCTCAGCCCTGGCGCGCTCCATCAACCGAATGGTGGAGCTCAGGGAGGAGGAGGAAAGGCGCTTCCGTTCCCTGGTGGAGCACGCCCAGGACATCATCGTGGTCCTGGACCGGGAGGGCACGGTCACCTACCAGAGCCCCTCCACGGGAAATATCCTGGGCTACGGGCGGGATGGGATAGTGGGAAAAAACGTCTTCGACCTCATCCACCCCGAGGACCTTTCCCGGGCCCGCCACGTCTTCCGGCGCGGCGTGGAGCAGCCCGGTTCCCTGGGACGCCACGAGTTGCGCTTCCGCCGCGGCGATGGCTCCTGGTGCCGCCTGGAGTTCACCGGGCTGAACCTCCTCGAGGACCCCGCCGTCCGGGGGATGGTGGTCAACGCCCGAGACATCACCGCCCAGGTGGAGGCCAGGGAACGGCTGGAAAGGATCAACCGCCTCTTCACCGGACTGGGAGCCGAGGTCATGGATAACATCGACCGCATCGTCTTCGCCTGCCGTGAAATACTGGGGGTGGACTTCGCCGCCTACAGCCGGGCGGAGAAGGACAAGCTGGTGGTCATCTCCACCGCTCCCGGGGAGGAGGGCTTCAAGGTGGTCGAACCCTCGGAGAAATGCCCCTTCATCAATCTGATTTCGATCAACGCGAGGGAGCCCCTGCCCCCGCGGAGGCTCAATGTTCAGGAGCACTGCGGTGAATGCCCGGTGGGTTCCCTGGAGGGATACGGGCTCTGCGCCGCCTATCCGGTGACCCGGGTCGACAAGACGGTGGGCTTCCTTTCCGTGTTCGACCCCCAGAAGAAGGACCTCTCCCGGGACGAGCTGGAAACCCTGGGGACCCTGGCCCGGGCCATATCCGTTGAGGAGGAGCGCCTGGCCCACGAAGCGGAGCTCAAGGACTTCATCGACATCGCCTCCCACGAGCTGCGGCATCCCATAACCCTTATGAAGGGGTACGCCGTCACCTTGCGTGATTACGGGGAGCGTATGCCCGAGGAGACCCGGAGGGAGCTGCTGGAGAACATCGACCGGGGGGCTGACCGCCTGGACCTGCTCATCCGGGAGCTCCTGGACGTCTCCCGCATTGAACGGGGACGGCTGGACCTCAACCTCCGGGAGGTTCCGCTGCGGCCGGTGGTGGAGCGCGCCCTCTACGAGATGGAAGCACGTGGATACCGGGGACGCTTCCGGTTGAACCTCCCCTCCGGGCTCTCGCCGCGCACCGTGGATCCGGAGAAGATACAGCGCGTGCTCATAATACTCCTGGAGAACGCGGTCAACTTCTCCCCGCCGGAGAGCCCCATCGAGCTGTCCGTCGAGGAGAAGGACGGCGGGGCGGTGTTCTCGGTCCTGGACCGGGGGCCGGGTGTGCCGGATAAGGACCGGGAGCGTATCTTCGAGCGCTTCTACCAGGTGGAGGACGTCCTCCACCACTCCAAGTCGGGCATGGGCATGGGCCTGTACATCGCCCGGGAGATAGTGGAGGCCCATGGTGGAAAAATCTGGTATGAACCGCGTCCCGGCGGCGGCTCCGTCTTCCGCTTCACCCTTAGATAGAAGGCCGAATTCGAGTATACCCGACGGGTTCGGCAGGCGTCACTCGTCCCCGAAGGAAGTCCCCACCGACTTGGCATACATTACCATTTCCCCGTCCGGCGGTACCTTTTTCTGCTTGCAAACCGCCTCCAAGAGATCCACGGAGCAGATGCGCGGTGTCCGGAGGCAGGCCATGCGTCCGAAGTCGCCGTCCGCCACCATCTCCACCGCCTTGACCCCGAAGCGGGTGGCCAGTATGCGATCAAAGGGGGAAGGGCTTCCTCCCCTCTGAAGATGACCCAGGACGGTGACCCTGGTCTCCATCCCGGTCCGGGACTCGATCTCCCCGGCAACCAGTTCACCTATGCCGCCCAGGACTCGGTTTCCGTTTCCAGTCTCCTTGTAGATCACACCCTTCTCCGGGTGCGGGGTTCCCTCCGCTACCACCACGATGCTGAATTTCTTTCCTCGCTTCTTGCGCTCCATTATCTTTCGCACTACGTTTTCAAAGGAAAAGGGTATCTCCGGGATGAGTATGACGTCCCCGCCCCCGGCTATGCCGGACTGCAGGGCGATCCACCCTGAATTACGCCCCATCACCTCCACCACCATTACGCGGTGATGGGATTCGGCCGTGGTGCGCAGCTTATCTATGGCTTCCGTGGCCGTGTGCAGGGCGGTATCGAAGCCAAAGGTTATATCGGTAGCCATGATGTCATTGTCAATGGTTTTGGGGATTCCCACCAGGGGAATGCCCTTCCGGTAAAGTTCCAGGGCGATACGCAGGCTTCCGTCTCCCCCGACTACTACCAGGTGGAGCTCATCGATTATGGCGCCGTGGATGTTTAGTAATACGCAGGCTTTCCTCTCCCCCGATTACTACCAGGGCATCGAGTTTAAGTCAGTGAAAATTCTCGACGACCACGTTCGAGAAATCAGCATATACTTTGCCGTTCTCATCCTCCCGTATGAGGTAACGGAAGGGATTGCCGCGGTTGGTGGTCCCCAGTATGGTCCCACCGCGGTGCAGGATGCCTGAAACCCCACGGTCGGTCAGCTCACTCCACTTCCCATGGATCAGGCCGCCGAAACCATCGCTTATTCCCACCACCTTCATGCCGAAACGGTGGATGGCGGTCTTGGTGACGGCCCGTACCACCGCGTTCAGGCCAGGGCAGTCGCCTCCCCCGGTGAGCACTCCTATGCGCCCGGCGGCCGTGTGGGGCATGACCTCCTCCTCGCCAGAGCACTTCGTCGGAACAGCAAAACCGGTTTTAACTCTCCGATACCGTTTCGTCATCCTGCGTGCATCCCCAAAAAGGGTGGGCGTCCGCTCGGCCAAGGAGGGGGCTTACGCCGTCGTGAGATATCATCCTGACAAAAACCACAGGTCAACAGGACGGTAAATGTTTTCAAGCGCTTCCGCTTCTGGTATTATTCTTTTCACGGCTGTCTACGGTGTACCGGTTCAAGGAAGGAAAAGGGGAAAGCGAGGCGAAGCACTGTATTCGTAGCCCGAGCCACGACACCGTCGGGAACGGTGGAGGACGGTTCTTGCTTATTCCACCCGACGGGAGGGGCTTCTTCTTCCATCTTCCTTAACATACCATTCGTAAGCATCGCCCGGCGGTGAAAAACCGGCGGCGGAAAAGCGCCGGGAGGTAACGGTTGTGAGCAAGGAGGGAGAGATATGACCGACATCTATGCCGAAAAGCCCTGGCTGAAGAACTACGACGAGCACGTTCCGCCCAAGCTGGAGTACGAGGAGAAGACCTTCGCCGAGAAGTTCCGGGAGATTGTGGAGAAGTACCCGGACAAGACCTGCCTCATATACATGGGTAAGATGATCTCCTACCGCGAGGTGGACCGACTCTCCAACCAGCTGGCCGCCTACCTCATCAAGAACGGCCTCCAGCCGGGCGACGTGGTGGGGATGCACATGCCCAACATCCCCGCCCATTACCTCGGCGTGGTGGCAGTGCAGAAGGCGGGCGGGGTCTCCACGGGATTGAGCCCCCTGCTCACCCCCCACGAGATGGAGCACCAGCTCAACGACTCCAAGACCAAGTTCGTCATGACCGTGGACGTGCTCTTCGAGAAGATCGCCGAGGTGGCGGATAAGGCAGGATTCGAGACGGTCATCGTCAGCGAGATAGCGGATTTCCTGCCCGGCATCAAGCGGGTACTGGGGAAGGCATTGAAGAAGATACCCACCGCCGAGGTCAAGCCCCTTCCGGGTAAGAAGGTGGTGCGCTTCATGGAGGCCATAAAGGGTATGCCCACCGACCCGGTGCTGGTCAAGCGGAGCATGGATGACCTCATCTTCCTCATGTACACCGGGGGCACCACCGGACCCTCCAAGGGAGCTATGCTCACCCAGCGCAGCTACATGTGCAACCGCCTGCAAACCCTAACCTGGCTGGATCTTAAACCGGATGAGGTGGCCCTCTCCGCCTTCCCCCTCTTCCACATCGCCGGCCTGGCCCTCGGGGGATTCTCCCTCACCAACGGGGCCACCATCATCTGCGTGCCCAACCCGCGGGACGCCCACTTCATCATCGAGTGCGCCAAGAAGTACAAGCCCACCATCATCGTCAACGTGCCCACCGTCTTCTACGAGCTCATGAAGAACCCCGAGTTCAAGGAGCTGGACTTCAGCGGCATCAAGTTCTGCCTCAGCGCCGCCGCCCCCTTCCCGCCGGAGAGCATCGATGAGCTGGAGAGCGTGATCGGCAAGAACCGCTTCATCGAGCTCTACGGGATGACTGAGACCTCCCCGGTGACCTGCTGCAACCCCCGCTACGGGAAGAAGAAGCCGGGCTCCATCGGCATGCCCATCTCGGACACCGAGTTCAAGCTGGTGGACCCGGAGACCGGAGAGCTTGCCCCCCTGGGCCAGCCCGGGGAGATCGCCGTGCGCGGGCCCCAGCTGATGAAGGGGTACTACGAGAAGCCCGAGGAGACGGCCAACGCCATACGCGACGGATGGATGTACACCGGCGACGTGGCCTACATGGACGAGGACGGTTACTTCTACGTGGTGGACCGGGTCAAGGACATGGTCAACGTCTCCGGGTTCAAGGTCTTCACCCGCGAGCTGGACGATATCCTGGTCAAGCATCCCGACGTGGACCTGGCCGCCTCCATCGGCGTGCCCGACCCCGATCGTCCGGGATCGGAGAGGGTGGCCGCCTTCATCATTCTCAAGCCCGGCGTGGAGAAGAGCGAGGCGGAGAAGGAAAAACTTCTCCAGTACCTGCGGGACAACGTGGCTCCCTACAAGGTGCCCAAGGTCATCGAGTTCGTGGACCAGCTTCCCACCAGTGGCGTGGGCAAGATCCTCAAGCGCGAGCTGCGCGAGATGGCCAAAGACATACTAAAGAAATAGGGGTCAGTTATTGAATTTTGATATCCCGGGAGGTATATAGGATCATCCCAAACGAGGGTGCCCGGGTTCTATTGTAAAGAGATAAATTTTTCGCAAGGGCATGAAGGCCGGGAAGGGACATTTCATGTTTACTTTCGATCACAACCCCGGCATTCCCGTATTGTAGGAAAATTTCGCCTCCTGAAGGCAGCGAAAAGGGAGACTACTGCTTAAGGCCTGCAGGCTGACGTGTTCAGCCACGATGGCGTTATTTTGCGGCGAGGGATTCGCCAAGGGAAATCAGGAGATATTATTTATTTAGCAACTGGATTATCCATACGGCATTAAGTAGAATTTTCGAGTGGGTCCCGGAACAGGTATCTATTAAGGGGGAATTCTTATGTCCGAAGTGTATTTCGCCAACATGCGCTGCGCTCCCAGCCGGGGGATGCTTGTGAAGCTCTCTGAACTATGCCGAAGGGTGGGCCTCAAGAACATCATCGCGGAGAGGGATTTCGTGGCCATCAAGACTTCCTTCGCCGAGCCCGGCGGAACCGCCTACATCCCCTCCATCTACATCCGCACCATGGTGGAGGAAGTGAAAAAGGTCGGGGGGCGGCCCTTCGTCAGCGATACCAACACTCTGTACGTGGGAGGCAGGGCTCACGCCCTCCGCCACCTGCAGACGGCGGCGGCCAACGGGTTCACCATGGAGACGGTGGGAGCCCCCATCATCATCGCCGACGGCCTGCGCGGCCACGATTTCCACGAGGTGGAGATCGAGGGCCGCATCCTCAACAAGGTGAAGATAGCCGCCGCCTTCTACCAGTCCGATGCCTTCGTGGTCATGTCCCACCTCACCGGACACGAGTTCATGGGGTTCGGGGGAGCCCTGAAGAACGTGGGCATGGGTATGGGCAGCCGGGGAGGCAAGCAGCAGATGCATTCGGACATCAAACCGGCGGTGAACCCGGAGCGGTGCACGGCCTGTGCCAAGTGCATCGAGTGGTGCCCGGCTGGCGCCATCTCCATCGTGGGTAAAGGCAAGGAAAAGTACGCCAAGATCGACCGCAACCTGTGCATCGGGTGCGGGGAGTGCACGGTGATGTGTTTCCAGGCCGCCATCCAGGTGCGCCTCACCGGGGTCCTGGAGAACGCCCAGAAGAAGGTGGTGGAATACTGCATGGGAGCCCTCAAGGGCAAGGAGAACAAGGTGGCCTTCTTCAACTTCCTGATCAACGTGACCCCGGACTGCGACTGCTGGAACTATAACGACGCCCGGGCCGTGGAGGATATCGGTATCCTGGCCAGCCGGGACATCGTGGCCATCGAGCAAGCCAGCCTGGACCTGCTGAACGAGAAGGCGGGAAAGGACCTCTTCCGCTCCATCTACCCGGCGGTGGACTGCCAGAAGCAGGTGGATTACGCCGCGGAGATGGGCCTGGGCAGCAAGGAGTACGAGCTCATCAGCATAGACTAATAAAGCCGCTCCTCCAGGTAGCCGAGGCCCAGGTCGCGCAGCTTCTCCGGCCTGGGGAGACCGTCCTCTCGCAGGCCGCGGTACTCGTAGAACTCCCGGAGCATGGTCTCCATGTCCGGGACTACCCCGGCGATGTTCCCCTCCTTGACCGGGGTCATTATCCTCTGGCCCAGGCGGTCGTCGGCCCCGGTGGCTCCCCAGATGTGGCCCAGGCAGCGTTGTAGGAACCAGACCCGCTCCCCAGCCCTCATCATGGCCTCCACGTCCCACCCGTAGCCGGCCACGGCGTTGAAGAGTCCCACCAGGATGGGGATGGTGAAGTCCGTGGCCGGGAATTCGCACCAGCAGGCGGAGTTCATGATACAGCCCAGGTCGGTGGCCTTGGCCACCGACTCCGCCTTGGTCTCCGTGGTCATCCCCGGGTGGTGCTTATCCAGCCCTATCTCCGGCCAGCGGATGGCCCCCCACTCCAGCTGGTAGGTCATGTTGGAGACGTGGCAGGCCCCCCGCACGGAGATGGCGTAGGCCAGGCCGTCCCCCCAGTCCAGGCGCGGGTCGTGCATGGGGGCCTCCAGGCCCTTGGTGTCGGTGAGGAAGCGCTCGCTGCCTCCTCCTACCTCCTCGGACGCGGCCCGGGAGCCCTTGGCCAGGAGGGCGGCCAGCTTTCCCTCCCTCCTCACCAGCTTGGGCAGGAGGTCGATAATCGTGTCTATGTCCCCCCACTTGAGCTCAATGCCCTCGTAGTCCTCGGGCTTGAGGATGCCATGCTCGTAACAGTCCATGGCCCAGGCGAAGGTGGCCCCGCAGGTGATGGTATCCATGCCCAGCCTGTTGCAGATGTCGTTTATCTTGGCCACCGCCCGGAGGTTGGAGTTCATGAGCATGGTCCCGAAGGCCCCCAGGGTCTCGTATTCCGGGCCCGGGCCGGGCCCCATGGCGTAGGGTCCCTCCTCCACCTGGACCACCGGCTTGCAGCGCACCACGCAGTGGCGGCAGGCGCGCCTCCTCACCAGGATCTCCTCGGTGAGTGTTACGCCCGAAAGGCGCTCTCCTCCCTCCTCCCAGATTCCCAGCCCCCAGTTGCGGGTGGGGACGTCCCCCTCGATCATCTTGGACTCCATGTTGCTGGGGGTCCCGAAGGCGCGCAGGGCCTTGGTCATCCCGCTCCGTTCCACCCGGGCGGTATAGGCCTTGGCCAGCTCCTCGAATTTCTCCGGGTCCCTGTAAGTCATCCGGAGGTCCCCCTTGGCCACCACGGCCTTGAGGTTCTTGGAGGCCATCACCGTGCCCATCCCGGTGCGCCCGAAGACGTGCCCGTAGTCGTTGACGATGCTCCCGAAGGGGATGAGGTTCTCGGAAGCGGGGCCGACGGCCAGCACCCTGTAGGTCTTGCCGTGCCTCTCCTTGAGGATATCGGTGGTCTCGTAGGTGTCCTTTCCCCAGAGGTCGGAGGCGGGAAGGAGCTGCGCCGACCCCTCTTCCACCAGGAGGTAGACGGGCTGGTCCGACTTTCCATGGAAGAAGATGGCATCATAGCCGCAGCGCTTCAGCTCCGGCCCGAAGTTTCCCCCGCAGGAGGCCTGGCCCCAGATCCGGGTGAGGGGGGAGCGTGAGCCTACCGACAGGCGGCTGGAACCCGAGAGTCCCACGCCGGTCAGGGGTCCGGCGGCGAAGATCAGCGGGTTCTCTGGATCCAAGGGCTCCGCCTCCAGGTGCCCGTGGTCGTAAAGCAGCTTGGCGGCTAGCCCGGCCCCACCTATGTAATCCCGGTACATCTCCTCGGGGAGTTCCCTGTCCTCCATCCTTCCCGAGCCCAGGTCCACCACCAGGATCTTTCCCATGTTCCCGAAGGCCATCGTCTCCTCCTTTCCGGCTCTACCCCACCGATCCCCACAAGGTTGGCCGCGGAAAAAGGCAAAAGGTGTTTTTCTCCCCGCTGTTTCCCTTCCCCTCGAAAAAGGTCATCCGAGCCCAGTGCAGACAACCATCTTGCGGAGTACCTCACGCCCTTTCCTCGCTGAAGTTGACTTCAATGTAAATTATATAGAAGTGAGGTCAGCCATACTACCGGTGGGTTAACGGGCACGAGTGAAGGGCTGTCCCAAGAAAACACGCGTCTTGCAAGCGACCACCGCGTCTCAGGTGTCTCCGCCTGGGACACGATCATGGCCTCCAGCGGCTGGCCCATGTGATTAAATCACCTGTTCGGCAGGGTATCGAATGGCTACCCATCGCGGTCCCGTCGGCAAGGAGCAAACGGTCTCCAATCCGTCGCCCGTAATACCTGGGCCGAACTCGCGATTTTCCCTCCCCCGTGCCCGGATTGTCCCCGGACAATTACCAAGTGAGCTCCGTCATTCCGCACGGTTGAACTGCCAGAGGGCCAAGGTGAAGAGGAAGGCGCCGAAACCGGCCATCACCAGCACGTCCAGCCAGAGCGGGTGGGCCTGGGCGGGGAGGGAAGCCTGCTGGGCCATGGTGGAGAGGGCCGAGGGATCCGGGTATCCCTTGCCCAGCCCGATCCTCAGTATCTCTGGGTCCTTGAACCAGGCGGCGAATTGGGCCAGGTTGCTGGGCATCCCCGATGCCAGGTTCATGCCCTTGAGCATTATCCCCCGCAGCGCGTCCACCCCGTAGGTCAGGGGGTCGATCTTGGTGAGGACGTCCATCCAGCGGGGCAGCCCTTGTAGGGGGAAGAAGGCCCCGGAGAGGAAGAACATGGGCATGAGGAGGAAGTTCATGATTATGGGAAATCCTTCCATGGAGGTCATGCGCGCGGCCACGGACACCCCCAGGGAGGTAAGGCTCAAGGACATAAGTATTATAAGGGGCATTACCGCCAGGACCTTCCACAGGGTGTCCAGGCTGAAACCGTAGACCCACGGGGTGAAGGCCAGGACCAGGAAGATGGCCCCCTGGATGAGGGCGGTGATGGAGCCCCCGATGATCTTGCCCAGGGCCACGCTAGAGCGGGGAACCGGGGAGACCAGGACCTCCTTGAGGAACCCGAATTCCCGGTCCCAGATGATGGAAATGGCCGAGAACACCGAGGTGAAGAGGACGGTGAGCCCGAGGATGCCGGGGAACATGAACTTGATGTAGGGAACGTCGCCTCCCCCGAAGACCTTGAAGGCGCTCTGCATCCCCACCCCCAGGAGGGCCAGGTACATGATGGGCTGGGCGAACCCTCCTATGCGCCGCGCCCGGTCACGCCAGAACCGCCGGAACTCCCTCAACACGATGATGTATATCCCGCGCATGGCCCAGCTAAGGCCGGAGGATTTACTTCTGGCAGGCGTCGTGATCTCTTCTGATCCCAGGTCTACCGCTTTCTCCTCCAGAGCTCCCATCCTTGTTTCCTCCGGTTCTTCCGATAAACCGCCTCGACTTCCCGTGTCCGCGTACCACCCGTGCGCCTAACGGGCGAAGGGAGGCCTCACCCTGGTCACCATCTGCCTCATGCCTGCGAGTCCATCCGCTTCATCGTCCCGGATCTCCCTTCCGGTGAGCTTGAGGAATACGTCGTCCAGGGTGGGGCGATGCAGGCTGATGGACTGGATGGGCACGTCCAGCTCACGGATTAGCCGGGGGATGAACTCCTCGCCTCGCTCCACCTCGAAGCACAGACAGTCACGGTCCTCGAGGATGCTCACCCTGAACCTCTCCTTCAAGAGCTCCTCGGCACGGGCATCGTCTTCGGTCTTCATGCGGATGACGTCCCCACCCACCATGTTCTTGAGGTTTTCGGGCGTGTCCATGGCGATGATGTTCCCGTGGTCGATGATGGCGATGCGGTCGCAGTGCTCCGCCTCCTCCATGTAATGGGTGGTGAGGAAGATGGTGATCTCCTCGCGTCTCCTCAGGTCCTTGATGTAATCCCAGATATACCTCCGGGTCTGGGGATCCAGGCCGATGGTGGGCTCGTCCAGGAAGAGCACTCGGGGATGGTGCAGGAGCCCCCGGGCGATCTCCAGCCTCCTCTTCATGCCCCCGGAGAAGGTGATCACCAGGTCGTCGGCGCGGTCCAGGAGATCCACCATCTCCAGGAGTTCCCGCTTGCGGCTCTCCCGGATGGAAGGGGGAACGGCGTAGACCACGGCGTGGAAGTCCAGGTTCTCGTTTGCGGTGAGACGGTCGTCCAGGCTGGGGTCCTGGAAGACCAGGCCTATGCGCTGGCGTACCTCCCGCTTGTGCTTCACCACGTCAAAACCGTCCACCGTGGCCTTTCCGGCGGTGGGGGTGAGCAGCGTGCACAGCATGTTGATGGTGGTGGTCTTCCCCGCCCCGTTGGGACCCAGGAACCCGAAGACCTCCCCCCGGTCAACGTTGAAGGTCACCCCGTTCACGGCGACCAGGTCCCCGAACTTCCTCACCAGTCCCTCGACTTCCACCGCGTAATCTTTCATGTACCTTCCTCCCGGTCACCCACCCTCCGGGTCATAAGACCTTTTTTAGCACAGCTAAACATAGCATAACTTAAAACCTCCCTCGCCGCCCTGTCAATATGCAGGATCATGGAGGCGGGAAGCCGCCTGTCCATGCTGGCCCATGTCCCCTCGCTTGGACACCAAGGTCCCCGCACCCCCGAGAGAATTGCCTTCCCGCCCCGAAGATGGGCAGAGGGCGACCGAAGATCGAAGCCAGGCCCCGGTCGCATCATCGATCCGTCATGGCGCCTGTAAAAACCGTTTTTCTGCTCAAAGAACAATGCAGCCCTCTCCAGTCATTCTTCGAATCGTAGAAGCGTTTCTTGGGACCGAATCGCACTCCAGTGCGACATCCAATAAAGGCAAGGGGTTTCCGGAAGGTCTACCCTCGATCCGATTCCCCTTCCAGGGCGGCCGAAAGCCGGGCGGTGAACCTCTCCAGCCACCCCAGGAAGGACTCGATCTCCCGCAGGTCATGGTCATCGATGAGTCTCAGGAGCTCCTCCTTCTGCATCATCCCCAGTTCCTCCAGGATTCGGTGGCCTTCCCGCGTGAGGCGTACCCGGGTAAGGCGGCGGTTCTCCGGGTCCTTCCATCTCTCCAGCCACCCCTTCTCGCAAAGGTTGTCGATCATCCGGCTGGCGGTGGGCGCCGCCACCATCATCACCTGGGAGGCCTGGGTGACGGTCATCTCCCCGTGGGCTTTGACCATCTTCAGGAGGAAGAACTGGGGCAGGGTCACCCCGTGCTTGCCCACAGCCCGGCGAAAGGCGTTGCCCCGGATGCGCATGATGACGCCGAGGCTCTCGATGAGGCGTTCCGCCAGTTCCTCCCGCCGCTCCCGCTCCTTCGTCATGCCGACTTCCTCCGCCTCCCGCGCTGGGGGAGTGATTCTCTCTCGCGCCGCCACGCCAACATTATGCCACACCCACCACCGTCATAAGGGTGGAAAGGATATCTCACGCCCCGCGAGGCAACCGATGCTCGAGAGAAACGTCGGGGGCCGTTAACCCTGCCTGGCAAGTCCCTTTCTCACCGCGGCAGAGCAGCGAGTTCCGTGGGAAGCTCCGGGATATCCCTCCTCGACGTGGGATTGGCAATCTGAAGCCAGGGAAGCGCATCGGGCACGCCTGTTACACGAAGCGATCGGGACCCGGACCGCGCGTCACGTCCTAGATAGAGCACCTCCCCCGCTCAGAGAAGGCGGGTTAGCTCGCGCACGTCGTCCAGTTCCTCCAGACGGTCCACCGTCTCCGCGATCTCCTCCCGGCGCGCGTCGTCCAGGATGTCCCGGGTGCAGATGGCGAGCTTCTCCCCCACGTCCACCGGGTTGAGATGGGAACCCCTCATCGCTTCCGTGAACCTGGAGACCTTCCGGCCGTCCCTGAGTAACAAGGTCACCTCCCCAGCATTGACGCCCTCCTCCATCTCCTTCAGGTCGAGCAGGGGATCGGCGGTGTAGGAAAAACGCCCCAGGAACCTCCGCAATTCGGGGTCCTTCATCCTTTCCTTCCTGAACTGGGCCGCGGTGAGTTCCCGGTCCATGACGGCCACCGCCAGGGGATAGGTGGCGTCGAAGAACAGGGGGACCGGGGTCAGCCATTCCGTCTCCGCGATGCGGTCCATGAGGTCCAGGAGCTCCTCCAGGGGCCGGCGCAGCAGCAGGGTCACCGTGGGGCACCTCACCTCCACCCTATCAATATCCTTCCAGGTGATCGAATGCTCCTCGAGCAGTTCCAGCGCCGAATCCACCAGGGCATCCAGCCACCCGCAGCAGGGATAGACCTTGGGGGAGTGGGTGTCCGTCCTCCAGTCGGTACCCAGGTCCCTTACCATCTCCTCCAGGTCATACCTCTCGAACACGGCGTTGGAAAAGCCGTCTGGATGCTCTATGATGCCCCGGAAGCCGTGCATACCGTGGGCGGCGAGGGAGGCAGCGGTTATCCCGGCCAGCGCCGGGGCTCCGGTTATCATCCCCTTGGTGCCGGACATCCACCCGGCGAAACACTGGGTGAGGGGCGGAAAGCAGGCCTTACCTTCCTTTCTCGAATCCCTGGCTCTCGCGCTCGGCCCAGTAGTCGAGAAAGCCGCGCATCACCGCCCAGTACCAGTCCTCGTCGAAGCCCATGAAGGCGCAGTGCGAGCCGGTGGGAAGCACCCAGATGTCCAGGTTGGGATTGCCGCGGCCGGCCCGGCGCAGCTCCTCCATCTCCTCCACCGGGCACACCGGATCGTCCTCGGCATGCACTATGAGCACCGGGTGCTCAATCCGGTCCACGAAGTTCCGGGGGCTGGAGAGGGCATAGATGGCCTCCTCGCTCTTCCCGTAATGGGGGGCCACCACCTCCCGCACGTAGCGCCGGAAATCCGGGGAGAAGGGCCGGTCGCCCAGGGTGGCCACTATCTCTTCCTTTCCCCGGCGCAGCATCTCCAGGCGCCTTATCTCGGTCAGGAAAATGAAGGCCGCGTAATAGGGGAAGAAGGGGTCGTTCACGGGAGGCCTGCGGCTGAATCGAGACACTATCGCCTCCATGGAGGCGAATCCGCTCCAGGCGATGATTCCCCCGGTGATGTAGGAATAGAGGTCGTTCTGGTAAGCCGCGTTCAGGACCGCGCTCGCGCCCAGGCTGTAGCCCACAGCCCCTACACTGGTAACTTCTTCCATCCCGCCCAGGAAGCGGCAGGCACCCAGGATGTCCTGTCCTTCCTTCCACCCGCCCGTGGAGGGAGCGTGCGAGAGGTCCCGGCTCTCGCCGAAGTCGCGCAGGTCCAGGGCCAGGACGTTGTAGTCCCATTCCGAGAAGGCCTTGAGGGCCGCCTCCATGATGTAGTTTTTGTTCTTGGAGCCGTGGAAGCCGTGGCAGAAGACCACCCCGGGGCGCCTCCTGCCGTCCCGGTGCAGCCCCAGGATCCCCACCAGGGGCGTATCATCCAGGCTGGGAAACACTACCTTCTCGAAGTTCTCGGGATAAGGACGGGTGCCGTCCGGCATGGCGCCCAGGATGTCCGTGCTTATCCTGGTAAAGTCCGGTGAGTAGGCATCCGCGAGGGCCAGGAGGCGCGGCCTGCGCGGCACGAAGGGAATCTCGCGCAGCCTCTCCCCTATCTCCACCATGCTCTTTACGGACATCGCCTTCCCTCCGGCTGACGAGAATCCCGCAACGCAAGTGATCCGCCTTGTTCCTCCGAGCTCCTATCCGTCACTTGACTCCCCAAGCCCTTGGGAAATCCGGAATGCGGATCAGCCGCTCCTGCCATCGGGCTTTTTCCGTCCTTCCCGGAACCCCGATTTGTTCTCCGCGATACGCAAATCACCTGCCGATCTCGCCTATGCCTTCCCTGAGCTTTCCGAGGGCTGCAAAGAGGGCGGCGGCCTCCGACTCCGTAAGCCTGCCCATGATCCTCTCCCCCAGCCGGGCTATCTCCGGCACCACTTTCTCCTTCAGCTCCTCCGCCAGCTCCCTTCCTTTTTCGGTCAGGGAGACGTAAACCACCCGCCTGTCCCCGCGGCCGCGCCTTCTCCTCACCAGGCCCTTCGCCTCCAGCCTGTCCACCAGGCCGGTCACCGTGCAGCGCGCGCGGGAGAGTCCCTCGCTCAACTGGCCCAGGGTCTGCGAACCCGCCTTGCTCAAGAGCAGGATGGCCCTGAGCTGGACGAAGGTCACCCGGTTCTCGCGCAGCCACTCGGCGGCCCTCTCGTTCCAGGCCTCCGCGATGCCGGTGACCGCGTCGAGCACCTTCTCAAATCCGTCTTTCCCGCTTTCTATCCTCCCCGCCATACCTCTCGAACGTCCCCCTCATGTAAATATTTTATATATAAACTTTTTACATAAAAATTGCATGGCTCAAGCTCGACGTCAAGCGATCGTCGCCGTCCTAAACCACGCCGCTCGCCAAAGGACCTCGATCGCCCGACCGACGGAGGGGATACCGGGCTAATCGGCTTTCTTCCCCAGGCCGGG
This sequence comes from Actinomycetota bacterium, assembly GCA_030019255.1. Lineage (NCBI taxonomy): Bacteria > Bacillati > Actinomycetota > Actinomycetota bacterium. Next base: position 71,915 of record JASEFK010000009.1, on the reverse strand, counting down.
TCATGGGTGTCGATATCTCGACGCCACCGGTGACGCGTACCATGTGCCGGAGCGTTCCCCGGTGGAATACGGACGGCCCACCCCCGCCCACGAATACCGGATGTCCACGTGGACGGACACGGCCGAACCGTACACCTGCCCGCTCGCCTGGGCACTCGAAGCGGGCGGAAAGACCGCTTCGGGGGTTCAACGCTTCCGGATAGGGAATAATGTAGAAAAAGTCACAGTTTTCGCCGCGCCGCGTCGGATCAACACCTTCGGATGGTCGGTTGGGAAGCGAAAAAACCGCTAGCGCGAGGCGGATAAGAAACCGGGGGCGCCGCGAAGCCAAGCCGGCAAGCGGAAGGATAAGGAGAAGCGCATGGTCTCACCGATCACCATGCGGGGAGATGAGGGGAGGCTGGCCACCGTTCTGGAGGCGCTGCGGAGATCGCTCGCCGCCACCAGGAAATACATCTTCGGGAGCATGGCCTTTTACCTGGTCCTCGTCACCGTTTTCGCCATCCTGGTGGCCACCGTAAAGGACCCCGAGGCCAGGGGAGCGGACCTGGGGATCCTCATCCTGGTGTCCCTGGGGCTTCTGGGTCTTTGGATCTCCGCCCTGCGCGGGTTGCACGGCAGGAAGATCAACCCGGCCGTCTTCCTCAACCTTTTCCGCCTTCCCCTCACGGAGGACCTCCGAAAGATGGAGGACCACGACTCCTGGGACAGCGAGGAAGAACGCCTGCGCAAGGCCGTGGAACTGCTGGAACACCAGGCCGCCGCGGAAAGGGAACACCGGGACTGGCCCAACCGGCTGCTCAGCCTGTCGGTGATAACCGCCATCGATCTGCTCATCTGGCTGGCCTGGAAAAACTGGGTAATGGCCCTGGTGAACCAGGTCATAGCCATGATCGTGAGCCAGGTGCATATCTCCATGGGCCCAAGGAGGGCCATCGAAGCCCTGGCCTCCCTGGAAGAACGCGAGTGACGGGCGAGCCACGGGAAAAAGTCTCTTTATCTCCATACGGAGAGGGGTCACATGCGGCTTCCTTTAACCGGCCTCGGCGCGTTCCCGGTGCGCCCGGTTCATGGCCTGGAAGGGCCCGCCGGACAACCTCTCCACCACCGGCATGACCAGGGGAGCGAGCAGGCCCTTGACCAGCACCCCGTGCCGGAGCAGGGTGCCTCCTCCCGGCTCCGGCTCGAGTATCCAGTAATGCTCGAAGTCGAAGATCCCGGGCAGCGGCGGCCAGCCGCCCCAGCGCAACTCCCTTTCCGGGACCACCACCCGCAGCCGGGGATTAAAGGTCCTCCCCCTTTTCCTCTCCCGGGGATGGAAGCGGACCCTCAGCCTGGCGCCTTCCCGGATCTCCCCCTCCGCCCACCTGATCATGGGGTTCCATGCAGGGTAGGAGGAGAGGTCGGTGAGCACCTCCCAGACCCGGCGCGGCGAGGCCTTGATAACCACGCTGGTGACCATCTCCCTTTCCGGCACCTTCATACCTCCATTACCCTAGGAACTCCTCGGGGCGGCGTAAATTTCGCTCCCGTCAAACTCCGCCCGTCTACCCGAAAAACATGTTCCGGAACAACCTCATTATAAGGGCCGCAACCCTATCCAACCCACTCCTTGGAACACGTGCGAGGACAAGGCTCGCTTGCCCTCAGGAGTCCTTGTAGTCCAGCGTTCGCATCGATTTTCCATCTTTTCCCATTGATTTCCCTTCCCTTATTATTTAACCGTCGCTGAAACCCGGTCTTCCCCGGCTCCTTCTCCCCCTCCCGATCTTCGTTTCTTTTTCCCGTCCTTCCGATTTTCCACCTCAATCCAGGGGTCGCCCGAATCGACCGCGATATTCGAACTGGTCGTGGGCGGCGATAAGTACCACGTCGTCCAGCAAGCCCCTCACTTTCACGAGCTGGTAAAGGGCCAGGGGGAGGTTCACGTGGGCCATGGTGCGGAATCCCGTTACCCCCAGGGGGGCCTTGTTCCCCTCCCTCAGCTCCTCCTTAACGTAAAAGGCGTCTCCGCAATGGAGAAGCCATCCCTCGCAGGTGTACACCGCCACCCCGCAGTGGCCACGGGTATGGCCTCGCAGGGGAACCAGGAACAAGCCCTCGGGAAGGCCGCGCAGGGGAATGCGCCTGAGATCCCGCCACTCCTCCCCCTGCCTTTCGTCGTAGGTCTCCCATCGCGGTCCGTGGGCGAAGTGGCAGGGGCGGTACCTCTCCCTCTCCCGCGCATTGCGTGGGGAAAGTGCCGCTTCTTTCTCCTTCCCCAGCACGTGGACCCTGGCGTAGGGAAAATCTGCCAGCCCTCCCGCGTGGTCGCGGTCCAGGTGGGTACAGATGATGTCGCTCACCTCGTCGGGGTCATGGCCGAGACTCTTCACCTGTTCCCTGGCGGTCAAGCCGGTATCCATGCGTGGGTTCAAAAGCCAGGCCCCGAACTTGCCCAAGCGGGCGGGGTCGGCCACGTCCCGGGTCCCGAAACCGGCGTCCACCAGCACCAGCCTCCCCTCGTCCTCCAGGAGAAGGCACAGGCAAGGGACCCGGTCCAGGTGGGGAACGAAAACCGGGGCCAGGCGGGGGTGCATAAGGCCGCAATTCAAGAAGTGGACTTTCACCTTCTCTCCTTTCTACCGCCCTACCGCGCCCGGTGCCGCGAGGCGCTCCTGCAACCACTCGAAGCTCAAGTCCAGCCACTCCCGGTAATGTCCCATGGCGCAATGGTCGTCGTTCTCGTAGAGCTTGAGCAAGGCCCGGGGGGCCCGGGCGCAGAGGAGCAGGGAGTCCTCGCTTCCCAGCAGGGTGTCTCTCTCGCCGTTGATCACCAGCACGGGAATGCGGATGCGTCTGAGGAGATCGTTCCTTTCCAGGGAGAGGGCACGCAGCTTCTCCCCCATCTCGGCCAGGTTTCTCGCACCGGTGACCTTCTTGAGCGCTTCCACGACGATCTCCGGCGTTCCCGGGAAATTGGACATCCCGAAGGCCCGGTGCAGCGGGGCCCCGCAGACCACGGCGCAGGACAGGTGCGGACTCACCACCGCCATTCTCGCCGCCCAGTAACCCCCGAAGCTCACCCCCACCATGGCCAGGCGCTCGGGATCCACCCGGGGGTGCGTGACGAAGTATTCGATCACCCGGGAGTAAATACGTTCCGACTCTCCACTCATGGGCTTCCGGTAGGAATAGGTTCCAGGCATCTCCATGAGGAAGACCCCCAGGCGGGCCTCCCGGTATTCCAGGAGGGGCAGGGCGAGTTCCTGCAAGGTGCCCTCCAACCCGTTGGTAATGATCACCATGGGAACCCGGTTTTCCCCGGGAGGGAAGCGCACCATGCCCTCCACCTTCTCCCCTTCCGCCTCTAGGACCACCTTCTCCATGTGTTCGTCCACCATGGGGGCTACCCTCTCGAAAAGGTCCCTGGCCTTGCGGTAAGCCTCCAGGCGCCCGGGCGAGGTTCCCGGGAAGGCGCTCACCGTGTAGTAGGTGATTGCCTTGATGTACAGGTCCACGGCCTCCTGAGTAACCTCGCCTCCCGCGCTGCGGAGAGCCTTCTCCGCCCTCTCCTGGTAGGAGGCGGCGATGGCGTTCCAGTACCCGCACCAGCGGGAGTCCTCGAAGGACTTGAGCTCATCCAGCTGCCGGGAGAAAGCCGCCGCGTCCAGGCCCCCCATGTTGGCATAGCGCAAGGTGAAGAGCCGGGGCAGGAAGCGGCGCACTCCCAGCCTGGACGCCGCCCGCTCGGTGGTCCCGGTGAGCATGCACGTGGTGACCAGGATGTCCTCCGCGATCATCGATAACCTCCTCTTGGCCGCTCCCTATTACTCATCTCCTTGCTTCTTTTTTGCCCTTCAAATTAACCGGAAGACGCCCTGGCCAGGGCCCTGGCCGATGCCGCTCATCTGCTTGCTTCTGAGTTCCGCCCTGCAAATCAACCCGCCGCCCCATTCTCAATCCGCCGGTCTCCATGGCGGGAGATACGGATTACGGGGCGCGTCCAACTCCTCCCAGTGCCTTTTTTCTCATCCGCTTTCCCCGCCTTCCCCCGGAGCAGCGTCCTCCCGCCACATGATCTCCTTCAGCCATTCCGCAATGGAAGGCACGATCTCGTCCACGTAGTCGATCATCACCAGGTGGGGCGCATCCGGTAGATAGAGGAATTTTTTCTCGCAACGCAGGCGATCGTAGACGCGTCGCACGTAGTCCTCGGGGAAGATGTTGTCCTTCCCAGAATGAATGACCATCACCGGGGTGGTTATCTCCTCCACCCGCCTGGCCAGGGGCGTGGTGGGCAGGGAATAGAGGGCCCCCAGGCTCACCGCGTTCACCGCCAGGGGGTCCTGCTTCAAGAATTCGGCCACGTCGGGCACCAGGCGCGTGGGTTCCGCGGCCAGGTCCAGGTAGGTGGTCACGGGAATCATCAACTTTCCCAGCGGGGATTCCATGAGCGGCTTGAACAGGGGGAGCAGGGGCATCAGGGGACGGAAGAGGGAGGGATTGCGGGTCATGCGGTAATTGTCCGGCTCGTCGGGTGCGATGAGGTTATGGCATACCGCTGCCTTGAGGCGCGGCTCCGCCGCCGCGCAGTAGAAGGCGGTCATCCCTCCCTGGCTGGAGCCGGCAATCGCCACCCTGGGGTGGTAGCGGCGCACGACATGATCGATGACCGCCTGTGCGTCCTCCACCAGCCCCCCCAGGGTATAAACGCCGCGCCAGCCCGAACTCATGCCGTGGCCGCGGGGATCGAACCCCACCACGTTGAAGCCCCGGCGGCTGAGCTTGTACAGGAACTCCGTGTACAGCAAGGCGTAGACGCTGGTCCCGGGCACGAATACCACGACCGGGTCCTCGGGTTGGCTCCGGAAATGGTAAAGCCGCAGTTCCCGGTCCTCCAGGTATAGCGCCTCATCCTCCCAGGTGCCGTAAAGCTCACCCATTCCCACCCTCACCAGCAGGGAACGGGCGTAAGCCTCGGCCTTTTCCCTTTCGGGAACCGGCTTGTTCATGACCTTCAGGCTGTAGGCCGCCCATGCGCCGGCCCCCAGCGCCGTTCCCACCGCCGCCAGCGTTCTTGCCTTCAAGGCCGACCTCCTTTCCCTCCGCGACTGCCGGACCGCGGCCCTGGTGATTCCCGTTTTAAGCATGTCACACCGGTGAATGCAGGGCCTCTCTTCGTCCCCACCGCCTGGATGCCCACCCCCATACTATCCATCCAACGGGAGACATCCCCGCCACGGGGTTGAGACATTTTCGTCCCCGCCGCCTGGATGCCCTCCGCCGCCGTACGTCATCGCCTCCCGGGAGCTTTAAAACCTATACTGTCCATGACCTATCCGCTCTTGTTATTCACGGAACGCCACGTTCACGAAACGCCATCCGAACGAGAAGGCGTCGCTCCGCGGACGGCATCCGTTTTACCCCCCCCGTGTCAACCCCCACGGTTTTCGAAGATTCGACTTACAGATAAATGAGTGAATTCTCATTCAATATTTTGGGTTTATATTATATAAAGCCAGCCCGGTTAAGATGTCAAGGAACAACTTTAGCACGCTGAAATCCATTCATATTGAGATATTTCCCAATGATCATCCTTCTCCTCCTTCCTGCACTTTTCCCGCTTTAACAATTATTGATGGTTTGTTATTATTAGTTTTATTTATTACTAATACACAATATTTGCGGTGAAGGATGAGCGAGGTGACCAACGTGGAAACTGATGCCCAGGTGTTGAGGATGAGCGACCTGGAGAGGCTCTCCGGGATACCACGTCACACCATACACCAGTACATCAGGCGCGGCCTTCTCCCCCCACCGGTGAAGACGGGAAAGACCTCCGCCTACTACAACGAGATCCACCTGGAGGGCCTGAAAAAAATCCGGGAAATCAAGGGAGGGTCACGCCTGCCCCTTTCCTACCTTAAGCGTCTGCTGGACGAGAGCGGCGCGGAAAACGGGAAGGGAGAAGAAACGGCTATCGTTCAAGGGGAGCATAACCACCGGGAGGACGAGAAGGAAAAGAAGCGGCGTCGCATAAGGGAAGCCGCCCTGGAGCTCTTCGTCCGGAAGGGCTACGGGGGCACCAAGATCAAGGATATCACCTCCCGCGCCGGTGTGTCGGTGGGCACTTTTTATCTTTACTACCGGGACAAGAAAGAATTGTTCATGGATGCTGTCGATGAATTGATACAAAGCGTTGTCCACGCCATAGAGAAAGAGGCCTCCCGGGACGGCGATCCCTTCCGGAAAGCCATCCGCACGGCGCGCTTCTACCTGGATAATTATTCCAAGTTCTCAGTTATCATCAATCAGCTGCGGGGCATGATGGTAACCGAGAATCCCGACGCTTATCACAAGTACATAGCCCTACACAAGCGAATAGCCGATCCTGTGGTCCGCGAGCTGCGCAATGCCGCCAAGCGAGGACTGATCAGGGACCTGGATCCGGAACTTCTGGCCCGCGCGGTCATGGGGATAGTGGAGTTCACGGCCATTTTTCTGACCTTCGACCGCCGCTATGACTCCGGAGAGGCAGTGGCTTTTATCGTGGATCTACTCAAAAACGGCCTGAGGGTGTCCAAGGAATAAGACTTATCCTTGCGATAACGTCCGCACCTCCTTCCGGTATGCCAAACTCCCATGTCTATGAATTCGGATGTTCCCTGAAGGCGACGGAACCGGAAGTGGCCCGAAAACAGATGGACGTAATGCCAATACCGGGAAATATTGTTCCTTTTTCGCCTGAACGGGTCATTGCAATAGGTCAATTGCGTCGACACGCATTCTACGGAAATTCTTGAAGGTTGACGTTTATCGGCATGCTTTCCTCTAAAAAACAGGCCGGAAACACGATGCTCCGGCCTCCTATCCTGGTGGGGGAGGGTGGATTCGAACCACCGAAGGCTGCGCCAACGGATTTACAGTCCGTCCCCTTTGGCCACTCGGGTACTCCCCCGCTAAACTCTCTACGTCCCGGTTCCTCTCCGGTTCCTGCTCCTATAGGGTCCGCTCTGCTTATCTATCCCCCCGCCGTCCACCGACGAAGGGAAGGCATCCCGGGTTCCCCTTTCAATCATCTAGGCACCGCTGCAAATTATCGTAAATGGCGAACACTTTGTCCAGACCGGTAATGGAAAAGACCTTCATGATACTACGTTTGCTGCACACCAGGCGGATGCGTCCGCCCTCCATGCTGGTCCTCTTGAGCACCGCCACCAGCACCCCCAGGCCGGTGGAATCCATGAAGTCCAGGCCGTCGAGGTCCACGACGATGTCACGCTTACCGGAGTCGATCAACTGGTAGACGGTCTCCTTGAACTGCGGGGAGGTGGAGAGGTCCACCTCGCCCTCCAGCTCCACCACGGGTATTCCCCGCTCCTCCCTCACCCTGGTCTGAAAAAAGACCGTCCTCTTTTCTTCCACGCAAACTCCTTTCCCGGACCCCCCGCACCAATCTATTCTCAATTCCCATTTAACATGAAACCCTCGCAGCTTATCAACCCGACACATGATAAAAACCCCTTTACGCTCCGTTTGGTTCACACCGGGATATCCGGATTGTTCTCCTAGTGCGGGGACCTTAACCCGCTCTTTCTTCCTCCGGCAATCGTCCAGGGAGCGGCCGCCATCCGGTTCGAGTTCGCCGAGGCAGTAAAACGGCATCGGTGGCGCAGGACCCGGCCATCCGCCTTGCTGAAGCGGGTGATGGGTTGATTTCCCCCCGGACGATACCGTGAAAAAGTGCGGGGCGAACCGCCTGGAGTTTGAGCCTCGCGGTTTGGGGAAAATTATAAGACTAAGACTATGGACGCGCCCTCCCACAGGCCATGAGGGTAAGGCTGCGGACGGCCCACGGCAGGCCGGGAAAGGAGGTTTGACCGTTGAGGGACAGCGGCGATCTGGTCAGGCTGCGCCTTCCCGCCGAACCCTTCTCCAGGCAGCTTATCAGGCTGGCTGTCTTCCTGGTGGCCAGCCGCATGAACTTCGATCTCTCCACGCTGGAGGACCTCCGCCTGGCCGTGGACGAAGCCAGCAGCTTCGCCATCGCCCATTCCCCGCCCGAATCCTCCCTGGAAGTTGAAATAGAGCCGGGAAAGGAGTACCTTGAAATCGAGCTAAGATCCCGGTTTGCCGAGAACGGGGAGAAACGAACCACCGTACCGGAATCATTCAGCCGCATGATCATGGAGTCCGTCGTGGACCAGATGGACCTTCGGAGGGAGAAAGATACCTGCCGCATCCTGTTGAGAAAGAGATGCGCCGGCTAGTCGAAGTGCGCCGGGATGATGAACCCCACGAGGAGAAATCCGTGCGCGAAGAGGAGGAGAGGCGGCGGGAAAGGCGGGAGAAGGTCCGGGAACTGTTCGAAGAGTTGCGCCGGACCGGGGACCCGCGGATACGCGATCAGCTCATCGCCCACAACATCCACCTGGTGGAATACCTGGCCCGGAAATTTGCCAACCGGGGCGAGCCCCTCGAGGACCTGCTGCAGGTAGGATTCATCGGCCTCATCAAGGCCATCGACCGCTATGACCTGGACCGCGGCGTGGAGTTCAGCACCTACGCCACGCCCACCATCGTGGGGGAACTAAAGCGCTACTTCCGGGACAAGGGCTGGGCCATCCGCATACCTCGGCGCCTGCAGATGCGCGACTTGGAGCTCAACCAGGCCGTGGACCACCTCACCCAGGAACTGCACCGCGCTCCCACCCTCCAGGAGGTGGCCGAGCACCTGGAGATAAGCCTGGAGGAAGTTGTGGAGATCATGGAAAGCTCCTACGCCGCCAATTACCTGAGCCTGGACAACATCTTCTACACCAACGAGGGGGAGGACCGGGGTTTCAGCCTCCTGGACTACCTGGGAGGGGAGGACGACGATTTCTCCCTGGCCGAGGACCGGGACACCCTGGCCAAGCTCATCTCCAGGCTATCCGACCGGGAGCAGAAGGTCATCTACATGCGGTTCTTCCGGGGAATGACTCAGATGGAGATCGCCCGGGAGCTGAACATCTCCCAGATGCACGTCTCCCGCCTGCTGCGCAAGATACTGGACAAGCTCCGCGGCGACCTGGATAGCGACGCCCTGGAATGACCGTTTCCGCCGGCTCCCTGCCACTGCCCTTTCCGGCCCATTCCCGTCCGGGCCGGGAAATTATGTCATTCCTCCCAAAGCTTCGGGTAACCCGTTTCCGCCCCCAGCGGCACCACCCTCTCCGGGGGCAGGAGGGAGGCCAGCATGACCGCGTTGCGGGGGGCCTTACCCCGGTAGTGGTTGTTGAAGATGGCGTAGGTCCGCTCCGCCTTTTCGTCCAGCTCCAGGATCCTCGGAACCCACTCCCCCAGCTCGTCCTCGGTGTATAGATAGTCGTACCTCTCCCACGACTCCCGGTTGCGGTCCCACCAGGTCTCGTAATTGCGGCCGTGGAACCTCACGTATCCGATACGGGAGGTCAGGAAAACGTGCGGGCGCACAAGTCCTTTCAGGCGCGGCTCATCAACGCAGCAGAAACCCATGCCCAGCTCGCGGAGCAGGCCCAGGGTCTCATCGGTGATCCATCCCTCGTTTCTGAATTCCACCACCAGCTCACGGTCGGGGATGAGCTCCCGGAAACGGCGGAGGTAGTCGCGGTTGGCGGGGGTGTTCTTAAATCCCCAGGGAAACTGGGCCAACACGCAGCCCAGCTTCCCGTAGTCCTCCAGGGGGCGGATGACCTCCAGGAAACGCCGGAAGTCCTCCTCGTTGTCCTCGTACTTGTGTGTTAGCCCCTGGTAGGCCTTGACGACGAACTGGAAGTCCCGTGGTGTTCTCCGGGCCATGGAGAGGATGGTGCGCGGCGATGGAAGGGCGTGCCAGGTGCTGTTCACCTCCACCACCGGGAACCGGGATGAATAGTACTCCAGCATGTAGCGTTTATCCTGGTCCTCGGGGTAGAAACGCCCCTTCCAGTCCTGATAGCTGAACCCGGCCGTCCCGATATGGATCATGCCCTTGAACCTCCTCCTACCGGGCGCCTCGACGGATCATCCCGGCCCACCCGATCGATGAACCACCCACGGCGGTTGGGTTCGGGCTCGAGCCGGCTACAAGTGGATGTTGGCCGCCCGCCGGCCCGCTGTCCCTTACCCTTACCATCATGATAACCCTTGTTCGACGATGGCCGGTGATCGGGGGACATTGCGGACGGAAAGGGCGGCCAGGTGCTCCAGCGAAATGCAACCGGCAATTTCATGATTACCTGGTAATTCTCGGCCTGAGCCGGAAAAAGTGGCCAAGTATTTCCCATGAGATGCGGCCCGTCCGCCGTAACCCGAAAAAAGAATCCCGCCGGCGGGATCCCGGCGGGTCGTGGTCTCGCGGTGAAACTTGTCAATTCAAAATCTTCACGTCGTCGATGGCCACGTCCACGTAGCTGTAGGCCACCCGCTCGTCCACGTTGCGGCGGTTCTTGAAGCGAAAGAGAAATACCGTGGGGTAAACGCCCTCGATGACGCCTTCCCTCTCCTCCCAGTGGGTCTTGGGCTTGGATTCCTTGACGGAGATGCGCACCACCTTGCCCACCAGCTTGCGCATGTTCTCCATGATGTCCGAAAGGTTCTGGTTCTCGATTCCCGTCGGCTTCATTCTTTACCACCTCTCGCGCTTCTGAGAACGGAAATAAATATTATACCAGACTTGCTTCCGATCTCCAACACCATTCTAACACAATTGACGGAAGATTTGGCGATTTTGTTCCGCCAAATATACCCTCGCCTCTTAAAGAGTCTTCGCCACCCGTCACGTTAGTCCTTCCCGCCCCATCCCTGCCTTACGGTAAATCCCCCGTTAACCGCTGCCTTATTCTGCCTTATCTACTTTCCCGGCATGAGAGCTCGCCCATCGCATGAGAGCTCGCCCATCGTTTTTACCTGGCGGCGCGAACCATTCCCTCATCCACCGCCCCTCTCTTCCTGCATGGAAAGCAGAACGGGAATCCCGGCGTCTATTCGCCGGGGCAATGACAATGATAAAACCCGTCCACACCCGGGAAACCTTTTCTATCTATCAAATTTAAATAACTTATTAAGTTAAATGGTTACAGGGTAACGCCGCCCTACCGGTCATTGTTTCCGAGCAAGTCGATGGATAATGGAATCCCGCCTCCGTGAGAGGCGGGAGGAGGTCATGATCGCCACTCCGAAGAAGGCGCGTTGATGGCAGGACGCTTAACTACCTGAACAAGGGAGATGTTTATCAAGGTTATTATTGCCAGGCGAGGAGTTGCTCGCTGATTCCGCCGTAGAGATCGAGAGCGAGGCACATGTCTATCCAGATATCGATGGCCACGCCGAAGAAGGTGCACAAAGAAAGCTGTGGCGCTGCGGCACGCGAGTAGCGGTGGGCGGTGTCTTCCCTCAATCCACCGTCGGCGAGAGGGCTTTCAGTGCCTCCTCCAGCGAATCCACCGGGATCAACCGCATGCGTGTGTCCACGCCCGCCAGGTCATCCTGGTTCTGGCGCGGGTAGAGAAAAACCTCGGCTCCCCGCGCCTCGGCGGCCTTGATCTTCATGGGCAGCCCTCCTATGGCCCCTACCCTCCCGTCCAGGAATACCTCGCCCGTACCTGCCACCCTTCTTCCGTGGGTGAGGTCCTCCGGAAGCAGTAGGTTCAGGAGGGAGAGGGTCATCATCAGGCCGGCGGAAGGGCCCCTCACCGATTCCATCTTCCAGGTGACGCGCACGGGAGAGCGGCAGGCGAAATAATCCCGTGTGTAGACCCCGATCACTCTCCTTCCCAGCTCCCAGTCCCATACGGGAATAAGAGACACCTCCCGCGTCTCTCCGGCCATCAGCTCTTCGGGGTCGGACCATTCACCTCCCTTCAGGCTGGAACCTAGGGCTTCCCAGTCTATCTCCCGGACTCCAAGGACCACCTCCTCCCCTTCCGACGCGGCCGCGATGCGCTCGCCCAGATCGGTCGAGCCCTTCACGGGAACCCCGTCCACGGTGGCGATAACCTGGCCGGGATTGAGCCTCCCCTGGGCGGGTGACCCCTCGACCACACCCAGGACCAGGGCACCGAGCTCCTTCACTTCTACCTCCAGGCCGGCTCCGCGCAGGGCAAGCACCGCGGCCGTCTCCTGGCTGAGCACGGTCAGGGCCCCGTCCAGCCGGTCCTGGGTCTCCATGTCCAGTTCCTCCCCCAGGAAACGCCGCGCCTCGATGAGGCGGTTGTCGCGCTTGGCAAGGGAGAGTAGCTGGTAGACGAGGTTGGATTCCCGCAGGCTCACCGAGGTGAGCAGGAACTCGCCCCGGGAGGGATGGGTCTCCGCTCCCTCCACCTCGAGCTCAGCCTGGAGGTCGAAGGAGGGCCCCGGGCTCTCGAGCACGAACCCGGTGGGTACCGAGGTGAGCAGGAAAGCCAGTGGGAGCAAGAAGGCGAGCACCAGTTCCATCAAGCGGCGCAGGAACCCGTCTTCCCCACCTCCGGGAATCGAGTGCCGCCTCCCTTCTGCGGGCGGAGGGCAGAAAGACCCCCTCCCATTCCCGCCTTCACATTCCCTCAAGGAACCGGTATCCCCCACCATTTCACATGACCACGTCCGCCGGGCGTCCGCACCGGGAACAACCCCCGTCCCTGATCCCGGCCACCGAGACCAGGTAACCCCGGCGGGATATGAGGAGGTTGCCACACTGCGGGCAATAGGTATGCGAACCATCGCTCACCGCCACGTTCCCCAGGTAGACGTAGTAGAGCTTCTCCCGGGCTATCTCCCTTGCCCGCAGCAGGGAGGAAAGGGGGGTGGGCTCGATGCTCATCCGGTAACTGGGAAAATAGGCGGAGAAGTGGAGGGGCACCTCGGGCCCCAGGGAATGGACGAAATCCACCAACCGGGTAAAGAGCTCATCGGTATCGTTCAGGGTGGGGATGACCAGGTTGGTTATCTCCACGTGGATGCCCGCCTCCCGGGCCTCCCGGCAGGTGGCCAGCACCGGTTCCAATTTGGACTTGCATATCTTGCGGTAGAAATCGGGGTCCATGGACTTCACGTCGATGTTCATGGCGTCTACGTAGGGCGCCAGGCGGGAGAAGGGCTCCGGGTTGATGGAACCGTTGGTCACCAGGACGTTGACCATTCCCCTTTGCCTGGCCAGCCGGGCGCATTCGAGGACGAACTCGTACCAGATGGTGGGCTCGTTGTAGGTGTAGGCTATGCCTACCGAACGATTGGCGAGGGCTTCCTCCACCGCCCTGCCGGCATCGAACTCCACGGTGGGGGCGTCGTCTTGCAGCATGTGCCAGTTCTGGCAGAAGTCGCAGTGCTGGTTGCATCCCCGGGTGCCCAGGGAATAGATGGGCGCCCCGGGATGAAAGTGGTAGAGAGGCTTCTTCTCCATGGGGTCCATGGACCTGGCCATCACCCGGTTGTAATTCTCGCTGTAGAGGACGCCGTCCACGTTGACCCGCACGCGGCAGAAACCCTTTTTCCCCGGGGCGATCACGCAATCCTGGGGACAGAGCAGGCAGTGGACCTTCCCGTCCTCGACCTTCTCGTAGAACAGCGCTTCCCTCATGACCCACCCCTTCCGGACAACCACTATTTTACCCCCTCCCACCCGCGGTCTATGCCTGAAGAAGCGCTATCACCAGGTGGGAGAGGCCGCCAAGGAGCAGGGCCAGGATAACGGTGGAGGCGGCCACCAGGAGGGAATCCCTGGGGCCCAGTTCCCTCCACAGCACTGCCAGGGTGGCCACGCAGGGGATGTATATGGAACATACCAGGACGAAGGTGAAGACCTGCCCCCGGGTCATGAAATCCAGCAACGTGGAGCTCTCCGTGACCCCGGGAATGACCCTGGCGGCCAGGACCACCAGGAGGGCCAGGGCCAGTTCCTTGCGTAGGAAGCCCAGTACGAGGGCCAGCCCGGCCACCGCCGGGATCCCCAGCCACCACTCCGTCAGCGGGCGCAGCGGTCCGGTAAGGTGGACTATCCATCCGCTCTCGTAGAGGATGCCCAGGACCACGCTCCCGGCCACGATGAGGGGTGCGGCGATGTAGAGGAAGTCCCTGATGCGCAGCCAGGTCTTCTTGGCTATGCTGGCTACGGAGGGGGCGCGGAAGGGGAACATCTCCATGACCAGCCCCGTGGATTCTCCCGGAAGGAAGCGGTTCAAAAGGAGCCCAGCCCCGACGACCAAGAAGAGGAGGATGGCGAAGAGCAGCAGGGCGTAGGGCCAGCCCACGAAGCGGGCCACCCCGCCCATGATCACCGCCACCCGGGCGCTACAGGGCACCAGGACGATGAGGGCGCAGGCGATTATCCTCTCCCTGCGGGTGGAGAGGACCCGGGTCCCCATTATCGCCGGCACGTTGCAACCCGCGGCGGTGATGAGGGGGATCACCGCCCGGCCGTGAAGCCCCAGCCGGTGCATGAGGCGATCGGTCAAAAAGGCCACCGCGTTGAGGTACCCGCTGTCCTCCATCACCGCCAGGATGACGTAGAAGACCAGGAGGTAGGGCAGGGCGATCTCCAGGACGGCCCCCAACCCGTCCACCGCCCACTGGATGGTCCGGGAGAGGAGGTTGGCGCCCAGCGTGGAGTCCAGCAACCGGCCCAGGGGTGTGCTTACCAGGCTTTCCCAGAAACGGGAGAAGAGCGACGCCAGCTCCCCTCCCCCCCAGAAGAGGGCGGCGAACACGGCACCCATTACCAGTATCAGGATGGGGAGGCCGCTCCTGAAGGAAGTGGTGTATTCCCAGAGCCTCTCCCCCCACAGGGGCCGCCGGTACTCGCGGCGCACCTGGACCCCCTCGGCGATGCTCCCGGCGATGCCGTGACGCTCCCGGGCCAGGATGACCGGGGCCCTCTCGCCGTGTTCCCTCTCGATCTCGGAGGCCAGCCGGCGGGCGTACTCCAGGATTCTCCTGCCCTCCTCCCGCTCTTCCATCCACTCCACGAACTCCCGGTCCTCCTCGAACAGGAGTATGGCCAGGGCGCGGGGTGAAACCCCGTAAGGGATGTCCTCCATTTCCCTCTGGATGCGGCGCGCCAGGCGGCGTAGGCGGGTCTCGATGTCCATGGCGTAGGAAAAGGGGATGACCGGATATTCCTCCCGGCGCTCCGCCACCTCCACCGCCTGGGCCATGAGCCGGTTGAGCCCGTCCCCGCGCACCCCCACGGTGGGAACCACCGGCACGCCCAGGTACTCGGAGAGAAGCCCGGTATCGGTGTGGATACCCGATTTCTCCGCCTGGTCCACCAGGTTGAGGGCGGCCACCACCGGGAATCCGAGGTCCAGGAACTGCAGGAGAAGGTAGAGGTTGCGGGCCAGGTTGTTGGCGTCCAGGATGACGATGACCACGTCCGGCCTTCCCTGCAGGACTCCCCGCCGGGCCACCAGCTGGTCCTCGGAGACCGCCCCCAGGGCATAGGTCCCCGGGAGGTCCACGATCCCCAGGCGGCGCCCGTCGAACTCGGTCAGGGCCAGGTTGAGCTCCACGGTCATCCCGGGATAGTTGGCGGTCATCACCCCCAGGCCGGTAATACGGCCGAAGATGGTTGATTTTCCCACGTTGGGGTTGCCGGCCAGGGCGAAGACGTACTCCGCCCGGGAACGTAGTTTCTCCAGCTCCTCCAGGACCTGCATCCCTACCTTCCGCCACTGCCCCTACGCGGACCGGGACCCCTCCCTTTGCCTCCCCTGCGCGCCGGACCCTTGCGAGTCCAGATCTTGGAGGCCACCTCCCTGCCCAGGGCGTACTGGGAATCCCCTATCCTCACCAGCAGGGGCCCGCCGAAGGGGGCCACCTCCATGACCTCCACGTCCACGTCGGGCATCACGCCCAGGGAGGCCAGGTACTGCAGAAGCTGCGGCTCGTCCTCCTCCACCCTGGCTATGCATCCTTTCTCATCGGGGCAGAAGTCACAGAGGGGCTTTATCTCCTCCTCCGCCATGTGCCCGTTCTCGTCCGGTATGGGATACCCGTGGGGGCAGGTTTCGGGGTTGCCCAGCATCTCGGAAAGCTTTTCCTCCACCACCGGGGAGATGACGTGCTCCAGGCGGCAGGCCTCGCGGTGCGCCGATTCCCAGTCCAGTCCCAGCATGTCGGTGAGGAACCTCTCCGAGAGGCGGTGCCTCCGGATAAGGGTGCGGGCGGCCCTCTCGCCCTTGGGGGTTAGGACGATGGTCCGCCTTGTCCTGCCGGAACCCGCTCCCCTGCCCTTCCCAGTCCCCGGGCCCTGGTAACGGATGTAACCTTCCTTCTCCAGCCTGCGCAGCATGTCCAGGGTGGTGGGCGGGGTTACCCTCATGTATTCGGCCAGGCGGGTCGGCGTGAGGGCGCTTTCCTCCCTCCTGAGCTTGAACAGGGCCTCCAGGTATTCCTCCATCTTCTCCGTGAGCATACCGGCGCCTTCGTCGTGCATGGCCTCCACCTCTCTTCCTCGCTCCGCCTGCGGCCAGGGCCTCGCCGTCCCGGGCAGCCGCCTCTCCCCGCCCCGCACCGGCCTCAGCCGCATATGTGGTGCATATCTTCAAAATCGTTAGACTTATTTAACTATATTTCTATTGCACCTCAAAAGGAAGGGATAAGATCAATATCCCTAAGAAATGATGATATTCCGAAAGCTTTCGACGCGAAGCCCGAACCCGAAGAGGACCGGACGGGTTCCGGGCGCGCGGGAAGGTAACTTGCTCCCCTTGGGGTTGACGCCGCGGGCCACCCAAGGGGTCCGGACAGGGGAGAAACGACCCCGCGAACCCGGCGAGGTTCAATATACTGTAACCGTCGGCACCGACGGAGGAGACAGGGTGAGGCCCGAGGCAATCCGTTGACTTTCATCGGGTAAGAAATGTTCGGTCGAGGATTCCGTCGGAAAAAGGCGTCGGGAGAAAGGGGAGGGGATATGTTCGAGCTCCACGGAAAGGTGGCGGTGGTAAGCGGTGCCGGGCGGGGTATCGGCAGGGCCATCGCCCTGGCCCTGGCCCGTGCCGGGGCCGACCTGGTGGTTTTCAGCCGCACCGAGGAACAATTCCAGCGCACGGCGGATGAGATCCGCCGGCTGGGACGGCGGGCTCTGGGCCTCCGCGCGGACGTGAGCCGACCCGAGGACGTGGATTCCATGGTCCGCTCCACCCTGGAAACCTTCGGGCGCCTGGACATCCTGGTCAACAACGCCGGACTCAACCCCAGCTATACCCGGATGGAAAGGGTCAGCGAGGAGGATTACGACCTCATCATGTCCGTCAACGTCAAGGGGGCTTTCCTCTGCTCCCAGCGGGCCATCCCGGTCATGAAGGAACGAGGCGGGGGGTGCATAATCAACGTGGCCTCGGTGGCCGGCCTCAAGGGGCTTTTCAAGTGCAGCGCCTACACCGCCAGCAAGGGCGCCCTGGTCCAGCTGACGCGCACCATGGCCCTGGAGCTGGCCCCATTCAACATCAGGGTGAACGCCCTCTGCCCGGGTTTCGTGAGGACTGAACTCACGGATGGCCTCCTGTCCTCGGAAAGGGGCCGGGAAAGGGTCCTCTCCCTCATACCCATGGGGAGGACCGCCGAGCCGGAGGAGATCGCTCCCGCCGCGGTGTTCCTGGCCTCCGACGAGGCTTCCTACGTGACCGGAGCCGTGCTGTGCGTGGACGGCGGCTGGTCCGCATGGTGAGGAACCGGGCAGGGGAAGCTCAATCCGTAAGCCCCCGGCGCCGGCAGGAAGCCAGGGCCTTGCGGGCTTCGTTGCGCAGGATGGGGTCGGGGTCGTCCAAATACTGCCGGATGAGGCCCACCACCCCGGGGCCCCCTATCTGCCCCAGCGCGTAGCAAGCCGCCGCCTTAACCCGCGGATGGACCGACCGCCGCCGGATGGAGAAGGTCCTCCGGCGTAGGATATCCTGCAGCGGGCCGAGGGCCTTCTCCGGGCCCAGCCTGGCCAAGGCCAGGCAGGCGGCTTCCTCCACCCCGGGGTGCTCTTCGCCCAGCGGAGACTTACCCTGCAATATGCCCAGTAGGGCATCCACCGCTTCCGCGTCGTCGATGGTGCCCAGTCCTCGCACCGCCTCCCGGCGCACCTCCGGTGCCTCGTCCCGTAGCGCTTGGAGGAATAGGGGAAGCAGGGCGGGGTCCCCGGGGGACATCATGGCCAGGGAACGCAGGGCCTGCTTCCTCACCTCGGGGATGGGATTCCTGACTGCCGGTTTCGCCAGCGCCAGAGCGGCGTTACCGCCCACGCCCTCCAGCAACCTCAGGACCCGGACGTAGACCTCCTCCCGGGCGTTGGACTCCAGGATCTCGGAGAGGGCGGAAATGAGGGGGTCGCCCAGGCAGCGGCAGAACTGCGCCAGCCCGGGCGTCACCTCCATCTCCTCCTCCCCTTTCAGGCGGTCCACCAGGTATTCCACCGCGAAATCGTTTTTCATGCGTAGGAGCAGCCCAGCCGCCAGGGAGGCCATGTTCTCGTCGCCCTTAAAAAGACTTTCCAGCAGTGGTTTCCCCACCTCCCAGGGATCGAGGGAACCGAGTGCCTCCTCCGCCGCTTCCCGGCATTCGCCGCCGCTTTCCGCGTAGCGTAGCAGCGTCCGGCAGGCGCGCATAAAATCCTCCCCCCGGCCTTCCGCGAAGGAGGCGCCGGCGAGGTCCCCCAGGAGGCGGAGCATTCCTCTTTTCACCTCCGGGTCGTCCTCACGGTCCAGCAGGCCCAGCAGCCATCCCAGGTCGGAGACCACTACGGGGCTGAAGCCCAGCCGGCGGAAGCAGCGGTACATGCGGTCCAAGAAGCGGGCGGCACGCAGCCTGAAATCCGGGCGCTCGCTCTCCAGGTTCCGCGCCGTGACCGCGGTTATCCTATCCACCCAGCCCCGCTCCCCCATCTCCAGGAGCTTGGTCGCCACCTCGATCACCTGGTCGTCGTCCAGCCCCTCCAGGGGGCGCAGGGAACCGCTGTCCCGAATCCGGGCGATGACGGAATAGGCCTCCATATCCTTTCCGGCCTGGGGATGGACCTCGGCCAGGCGGGATAGCAAGCCGGATCTCTGCAGGCGCTCGGTGATGCCCGCATGGTACTGGGGGTCGGATTCCGCGTACAGGTCGGCCACGATCTCGTTGAGGACGGCGGAGATGTCCCGGAAATCCTCGGGATCCATGCTTGCCTTTTCATCCAGCAGGCGGTGATATTTCTCGATCACCTGGTCGGCGAGGAGGAGGACGTTCTCCCCCTCCACGGAGGAGATGATCTCCCTCCGGGTCTCCGCGTCGTTCAAGGCCTGGGGAGTTTCCTCGGAGAGCACCTCCACCAGCGTTTCCGGCTCCAGGGCGGCCAGGATGTTCACCATCTCCTCGCTGAGGGTCTCCCGTAGACCTTCGTCGGCCAGGGACTCCACCAGGGTGAACATGCGGTCCACGGTATCCTTTATCAGGCGGGCCTTTTCCGCTCCCACCTCGCCCCCCGAACTCTTGAAGCCGAGCATGACGGCCTGGAAGGTGGCCTTCACCCTCTGCGGATCGGACAGGAGCCCGGCCACCTCCCCGGGCGGGACGTCCAGGGCGGGCAGGTTGCCTACCAGGAAGCGCACGAAGACCTCGTCCCGGAGCATCTCCATGGCTCCCGCTTCGCTCCCGCCCCCGAGGGAGGACAGCTCCTGGTCCTTGCCGATGGACACGTAGATCTTCTCGTCCACCCTGACGTGTTCCACCCCGCCCCTCGACAGGAGCGCGGAAAGGCCCTCCTCGAGGCCTTGTCCGCGCTTGCGGCTGAAGACCTCCAGAAAACCCCGCAGGTCCTCGTCGGTCAGGCCGCGTTCGAAGGTGATGCTCCGGGCTTCCCACCTGGCCAGCTCGCGGAGGAAGGATACGGTGTTGGGGCGGGACTGGTCCCTCTCGTCCAGGCAGAAATCGTTGATGAGCAGTTTCCCTTCCAGCTCACAGAAGGTGACGCTCTCCCATTGAGCCAGGGCCTGATCCAAGTCCTGCTTGGCCCGCAGCACGGATTCCCTAACGATTTCCGAAGTCTCCGGGTAGAGATGGTAGTTGACCATCGCCGCGTGCAGGGAACTCAAGATGGCCAGCGACCGCTCAGCCAGGTCGGGTTGCCTCGCACCTTCCATTTTTCACTCCGGTTCTTCCAGGCGGAACCCCCCTTACGGTCTCAACCCTGATTTCTATGGTCCTTATCGGTATCCCTTTGCCATACTTTTAATCCCTGCCCCATGCCGGCAGGCAACAAGGTTTTTCAATTCCTCCGCCTAGAGGTACCGAAGGGTAAAGGTTTACGTTCCCGCTCGAAGACCCTGATTTTTCCGGGGTACGGCGGCCAGGAGCAGGGAAGCCGCCAGGGCCAGGCCGGCGCCCGCAAGGAAGGCTGTCCTTGCCCCCACGGTGCTCCACAGGAGCCCCATGAACAGGGAGGCGGGAAGGACGGTGACGCTGACGGTGAAATTGTATATACCGTAGGCGCTTCCCCGCAGTTCGGGAGGGACCATATCGGCCACGAAGGCCTTCAGTACCCCCTCCGTAAGGTAATAGAGTCCGTAGAAGGCGAAGAGCAACCAGGTCCAGGCGGCCCCCCTCAGGAGGGCGAAACCGGTGTAGGCAAGGCAATATATTCCCCACCCCAGGAAGATCACCCTCCTGCGGCCCAGGCGGTCGGAGAGGGCACCGCCGGGGATGGATACGCCGGCCTTAACCACGTGCAGCACCCCCCAGAGGGCGGGAAGCAGGGCCAGGGAGAAACCGCCCACCTGCCGGGCCCACAGTAGGAGGAAGGCGTCGCTCGAGTTCCCCAGGGTGAAGACGAACACCGCCGCCAGAAGCCACCTGAAACGTCGGTCGAACGGGCGGAGGTCCAAGCGTGGAAAACTCGTTCCCTCCACGGCGGCGCAGGTCACCTCCTTCTCTCTCACCTGCCACAGGAGAAGGAAAATCCCCAGGGCTATGGGGACCAGGGCCAGGGCGAAGATGATGCGGTAACCCGGGGAAAAGGCCGCCAGGAGGAGGGAGGAAACGGCCGCCCCCAAAAGAGCGCCGCCGTGGTCCATGGAACGCTGGTACCCGAAAGCGCGGCCCTTTTGACGGGGATGGCAGGAATCGGCAATCAGGGCATCACGGGGAGCAGTGCGTACCCCCTTTCCCACGCGGTTGAAGAACCAGCCCAAAAGGGCCTGCCAGGGCGCCATCACCAGGGCCAGCGAGCCGCGGGAAAGCGCCGAAAGCGTGTACCCGCCTGCCACCAACCCTTTCCTGCGCCCGAGGCGGTCGGAGATCCAACCGGACAGGAGGTTGAGCAGGCTGGCCACGGAATCGGCCAGGCCCTCCACCAGCCCCAGGAACCATGCTCCTGCCCCCAGGAATTCGGTGAGAAAGGTGGGGAAAAGAGGGTAGACCATCTCGCTCGACAGGTCGTTGAAAAAACTCACCAGCCCCAGGCAGAAGACGTTGCGCGAAAGGCCGGCTACGTTCCCCTTCTTATCCCCGGAGCGCCCCACGTTCCTGCCTTTCGTTCACTCTTTATTCCGCTCTACCTTCTCCGCTCCCCTCTTCCGATGCGAAGGGGTTAAGGAAATCAGTGAACACGGACTCGCAGGGATGCCCGTAGGTGACCAGCACCCTACGGCTGCGGGGAAGCATGATCAGGGAACAGGTGGTGGTGAAATAGGGACCGTGCCGGCAGACGGTGTTGTCGTCGCCCCGCCCGCTCTCGCCGTGATCGGAGAACACCCGCAGGAGGTCCTTCAGGGAAAAAACCTCTGTCTCGGAAAAGAGCTGCTCCACCCGGGCGTAACGCATCTCGCTGGACTCATGCACCCGCACACCCCGGAGGGCACGCACGTTGCGGGTGGTATAGAAGGCGTTATGGGGAATGTCGTAGGATATCATCTCCCGGCACCGGTAGTGATTGGTGTTGATCAGCACCCCCTGCTCAGGCTCCCGCACCCCGCTGAAGTTGGGGGAGAGCTCCACGGTAGCCATCTCTCCTTCGGCGTCCGCCACCAGGAGGATGGCCCCTCCGGACCTCTTTCCCGCGCGCAGGAAGGAGACCGCCTCTTCCGTGGTGGCACAATTTTCCAGGGCCTCCTGGACCAGCACGCTGACCGGGATGCTGCAGGTGGGCAGGTCCGTCCCGTGCCCGGAATTGCAGGAGATGCACAGGCCGTGCTCATTGATGCCGTCGTGACATCCAGCCAGGGGAGCCATGGTGACGTCCAGGGTGGAAGCGGTTTCCGCGGAGCGGTTTAACCGGGACACGTAATAGGGCTGGAAGAACTCCGGGTGATCGAAATTCTTGATCACCACGGGCTCCCCCAGGGCGCTCCTCTCCGGCGTCAGCCCCGCCGCGGTACAGGAACCCAGGCGGTAGTCCGCTTCGGCCAAGAAGGTCTCCGCGGCCAGGGCCAGGAAGAGCAGGTGCTCGCTTATCCCCGCCCCCTTGGCGATACCCTCCATCCGCGCCTTCTGCCGGGGATAATAATCGTAGAGGTCCTGCGCCGCTTCGCGGAACGCCCTCTTGGCGGCCATGACCACGTGCGTCCGGAAGGGCAGGAAAAAGGGTCTTTTCCTCCGGAAGGTCTCCAAGTCCCTGAGATGGTCGAAAAAATGGTGGATGGCCTCCCTCATCTGTAGGCCCTGCTGGTAACCCATCTCGTAGTGGCTGCCCTGCAGGTCGAAGAGGCGCACCTGCCGGCGACCCGGCGTTTCTCCCCTTCCCAGGGTGGTCCCCAGGTCCAACGCTTCCACCTTCTCTACCCCTGCTCTCCCCTTACTCGGCCGATGTAAGAAATAGTAAACCATCCCCGGCCCACCACACCAACCGGCCCGGGATTCACGCGGTTTGTCGTGGAGCAGTCATTCTCCCCCCGGCCGGCGACCGAAGGCGCGAACTTTCCCACCCTCCTAGTCCCTTATTCCGCGGGGGCTTCCCATAATCCTTGTCCTCGTCAAGAGTATTTTCAAGGCCAGTGGGCGGGTTGTGAGGGGTCCACGGGAGTCCTTCACGAGCCCGGCGGTCCACCCAGAATGCAAGGATGGAACGAGCTTCATGGGTGGGCCAAAGAAGGATCGCCGATAAGCCCCGGGGGCTTCACGGCTTCCCTTCCGCCCATCGCTCTTCCTTCCCTCCCGATCACCCCGCTCTCCAGGAAAGGAAGGTCCGTTAATCGTTCCTTCACTCCCGGTCGACCCCCCGGATACCAGCGGCGGGTACTTCAATCAGGGCCGGCACAGCCGGCCTTCCGGCCATCGGTTGAAAGAAGGTTTACGAAACCCGGCCTTGTGGATGGACAGGAGAAAGGGAAGGTGACGGGGACACGCCGGCCACGATTCGCGCAAAGGCCTCTTCTCGACCTTGAACGGAGCGCTGCGGGCGACAGGAAACGATCTTCTGCTATCCTTAACCCGTAAGGGATTCGAACGGTGCCGAGGGTAAAGGAGCCGCCTGCATGCCCGAGTTGGATCCATCCCGCTTCTCCGGCTGCCTTCTGGGCCTGGCCGTGGGCGACGCCCTGGGTATGCCCCTGGAGGGCATGAGGGCCTCGGCCATAAGAAAGCGCGTGGGCCGGGTACGAGACTTCTTGGACGCCCCCTGGAGGATGCTCAAAGCGGGCCAGTGGACCGACGACACCAAGATGATGCTCTGTCACGCCCGCAGCATCCTGGAGCGGAAAGGGGTGAACGTGGAAGACACGGCCCGCAAGTTCGTTGCCTGGTTCGAATCCGGTGACTGGCGGGGAATCGGAGGTTCCACCTACGAATCCATCCAGAGGCTGCGCGCCGGGGTCCACCCCCAGGAAAGTGGGGCCCGGGGCGAGATGGCGGCGGGAAACGGGGCGGCCATGCGCATCGCCCCGGTGGGCCTGGTCGACTGCCTGGACCTGGAGAAACTGCGCCGGGACGTGCGGGAGGTATCCATGATCACCCACGCCAACCCGGAGGCGGTGGCCGGGGCCCAGGCGGTGGCTTTCGCCGTGGCACGCGCGGCACGGGGGGACCTGGACCCCTCCTCGCTGATTGCGGAGACGGTGGATTTCATCGGCCCCTGCGCGGTGTCCGAGCGCCTCCTGCTGGCAAAGGATTTCCTGGCCAAGGACATGGAACCCGATGAAGCCCTGGCCCGACTGGGGACCAGCGGCTACGTGGTGGAGACGGTGGCCAGCGCCTTCTTCTGCTTTCTGCGCACTCCGGGCGACTTCGAGGAAACGGTATCCCGCGCCGTCGAAGGAGGGCTGGACGCCGACACCACGGGGGCGGTGGCCGGGGCCGTCAGCGGCGCCTTCAACGGACTGGAGGGTATTCCCGAGAGGTGGAGACAAGGCGTGGAGGCCGCCGAGGAGATAATCGACCTGGGGGAAGGGATATTCCGCCTGGTCTCGGGAACCTGATCCGGGCGGCGAAAAGTATATCAACGGACTGACGCTTCGAGCTCCAAACCAGTCCCAGCCGTCCAAGAACCGTCTTTCCCCCTCTCCCAATCCCCACGACTCCCGGCCCTGCCGCGGAACCCGGGCGCCCTGCCACTGCGCGCCTCCCGGAAGCGGGAATAACGACCGGGCGCCCCAAGGGGAAGACGGGCATAAAGGACGGAAACGGGATAGGACGGCGTCATGATCGTCCTGGAGCGACACGGTCACCAGGGGGAGGGACGAGAGACTGCAAGGGGATGGACCGGGCGTTTCGAGTTCGATGGATAGGGAATAATAAATATAAATCCCCGGGGATAAAGGGACAAGAATCGGGGAACCGCGGGCCGCGAGCGGCAAAGGGCTGCGGACCGGGAGCGAAGGGATACCGGGGTGTTCAAGAAAGGGGGAAGAGAAGATGGAAGCTCCGGAAGTCGAGTTCCTTCTCTACCTGCTCACCCGCTACATCCGCAACAACAACATCGACCCTGCCAAGGTGAGCGTGGCCGAGCTCATGGAGAACATCAACGTCAACCTCACCCCCATCGGGGGAGGCTGATTCTCAATCCTGGCTCGCCCGGGGAAAATGGGCGGAACACGATCCGCCAGGTAGAGAAAATGGCAATTAAGGCGAGAATGGTGATCGCTTTCCCTTCATATGGAAAATAATGCCAATTACGGCGCGGAACTATTGCTTTACATGAGGCTAAATCGTAACTGGCGGCACACACGCAGCAGACGAGGAACGCGTGGAGTATCTGCTCGGACTGAAGAAAACGGGT
Source organism: Actinomycetota bacterium (assembly GCA_030019255.1). Lineage (NCBI taxonomy): Bacteria > Bacillati > Actinomycetota > Actinomycetota bacterium. Next base: position 46,789 of record JASEFK010000009.1, on the reverse strand, counting down.
GTCTCCGGAGCAAGAACCCCGCCCTTCCTATGCAGTAACGGGGGTACACCGGCGTACCAAGCTCCGATTGTCGATGCTCGCCGACCTTCCGAGTATCCTTGGCCCCGGGTTACAAGCAGGTTTATCGGGGTGCTTCCTCGAGGAAATAGCGGCGGGGGTCGAAGATGCGCACGTCGTAGAGCTCCTCGCGGGTGGGTGGTTCGACGCGCCTCAGGGAAGACGCGGCCCGCAGCTCCCACCCGCAGTGGGAACCGATGACCTGCAGGGCTTCCCTCCCGTCCGCGGCCACGTGGGGGAAATAGGCGGTGAGCACCAGTTCCTCCTCCCCGGGCGGCTTCTGGAAAACCCCCTCCGTGGTGACCACGGTTTTCACCCTTTCCCCGGGCGCGGTGACGTAGGAGACCCTTTCCGGAGTGCGCAACCGGTCCTGGGCCACGGTCACCAGGACCTCCCCGGCTCCCAGCGCCACGTCGCAGGCTCCCCCCGAGCCGACCAGGAAGAGCTTCAGCTCGGGGATCTTGGTGGAGTTGATGTTTCCGAAGCGGTCCACCTGCCCGGCCCCCAGGGCGCCTATGGCCCGGCTGCTTGCCGCTCCCACCATGGAACCCAGGACGGTGAGGATGTCGGTAAGCATGACGCAGGTGGGGATGTTGCGGAAGTTGAAAATGAAGGGGTCGGCGGGTCGGGGCGTGTACCCATAGAAGCCGACCTCGGCCATGAGCTCCACCGGGACTCCCTCCTTCCGGAGGTCGTACCAGGCCTTCCAGGCGGCCAGGTTGGAGGCGCCGATGCCGGCCAGTATGGTCCGGTAACCGGCTTCGCGCACGCGCCGGCGCAGCAGCCGCGCCGCCTCCACCACCATCATCTCCACCGGGGTATATTCCTCCGTATCGGGGATGGAGGTGACGCGGTCGGCCAACTCGGAGACCCAGGAATCTCCGGCCGCCCTGCCCTTCAGGTACCATATCCGCTCGTGTCCCAGCTTGGCCAGGTAATGTTCGTGGGATTCCACCCCCAGGAGCCATTCCCGCACCCATTCCTCCAGCGTTTCCTCGGAACGGCAGGCCTCCCGCAGCCGGAGCATGAACTCCTCGTCCTCGGCGTAGGCGTCGAACTCCTTTATCCCCTGGTTGGATGCCCCGGAGGGGTGCACCCCCATGGGAGCCGGACAGACCGCGCGCACCAGGTAACCTGGAACCTTCACGAAATGGGAGTAGCGGCGCAGGAAGGAAGTGGGGACCACCTGCTCCACGGTCGCCAGGACTCCCTCCCGGGCGGCGAAGGCGGCGAAGACGTTTTCCGCGTAGGGGGGCGTGAGCAGGACGTTGCCCGCCCGGTCCGCGGCCCAGGCGTGGATGAGGGTGAGGTCCGGGCGGAGGGCACGCACCATGCCCACCCGGCTTCCGTCGGGCATCTCCACGACCCGGAAGTCCCCGGCGTTCTCCTCCTCCATGGAGCTCCCCAGGAGGGAGTGAGTGGGCATCCATTCCACGCCCATGGCGCCGGCCATCAACCGCTGCGGAAGGGTGAGAACCGTCCAGTTCTCTATCTCCAGCCAGCCCTCCCGGTATGCCTCCTGGTATACTCGGTTGGGCCCCGGAAAGGGGTAGGAATCGCCGCAGAAGGTGGTTATCAACTTGCGGGCCAGCCCCCCGTGGACCAGGAGGACCATGTTGGCTATGAAGCCCAGCGAGGAGACGGTGAACCCGGGATCCTTTCTCCAGAAGCGGCGGCAGATCTCGTAGAGAGCGGCATTGGGGCGCATGTAGGCGTGCCCCAGGTGGAGGTGCATCCCCGGCCTGACCAGTTCCCCTACCGCCCGGTGGAGATCCATGACCTTGTTTTCGGAGGTCTCGCTTTCAGCCGCCGAGAGGGCCTCCGCCACCCGGTCGGAGAAGATGCCGAACATGCCTTCCACTCGCATTTCCCCCTTCGCTACTGCCCTTCCCGCGAATTCTGCTATACTATAACACACCTTTTCCGGTGGAAAGTGCGGAAGGCGGGGCGCGACCCCGCCCGCAGGGAGGGAGAAAGGAGATCCCACCGGGTCCGGCACCCGGGGATCCGGCGCCACCATACGGACACGAGGTCCGCGGACCCGGATGCGGCCGGTTCTCCATTTGGTCCTTCCCACCCGCGTTGGATGGGAACTCCCTGCGGCCTCATGGCTCGACCGCCGGCAAATCCCGGGGATCGCCGTTTCCACCGTTCGCCGGTAACCATAGAATAGGGTAGCGGCATACGTCGCCATGGCGGCGGGAAGACGGGCAGCCGGTCTACGCTTAAGGGAGTTCCCAAGCGAGGCGCAACGATCTGCCGTGTATGACAACAGGATAAAAAGCCAGCCGAGCCTCCGCCGGCGGAGCGGCGGGACACGACGCGTCGAAGGAGTGAAGACCATGCTGAAAAAACTCTTGACCCCCCTGCGCATCAAGGACCTGGAGCTCAGGAACCGTATCGTAATGACCGCCATGCACCTCAACTTCACCCCCGACGGACGGGTGAACGACCGCATCGTGGCCTTCTACGAGGAAAGGGCCCGCGGCGGCACCGGGCTGATCATCGTGGGAGGAGCCATCATCGACGATTACGCCGGGGCCTACTGGATGCTAGACCTGCGGGACGATTCCTGCGTGGAGGGGCACCGTATCCTCGCCCAGGCCATCAAGAAGCACGGCGCCGCGGCCGCCTGCCAGCTCTACCACGCCGGGCGCTATTCCCATTCCATCTCCATGGAGGGGAGGCAGGCCCTGGCCCCCAGCCCGGTGGCCTCCCGCTTCACCCGGGAAACCCCCAGGGAGATGACCCGGGAGGACATCCAGAGGACCATCCGGGCTTATGCCGACGCGGCGCGCCGGGTCAAGGAAGCGGGTTACGACATGGTGGAGGTCCTGGCCTGCACCGGCTACCTCATCTGCCAGTTCCTCTCCCCGGTGACCAACCTGCGCACCGACGAGTACGGGGGTTCCTGGGAGAACCGCATGCGCTTCGGCCTGGAGGTGGCCGATGCGGTGCGGGAGGCGGTGGGGCCCGATTTCGTCGTCGGCTTCCGCATCGCCGGGCACGACTACATGGAGGGCGGAAATACCAACCGCGAATGGGCGCTCTTCGCCGCCGAGCTGGAAAAGCACGGCGTGGACCTCATTAACGTCACCGGGGGATGGCACGAGACCCGGGTGCCCCAGCTCCCCATGTCCGTCCCCCGCGGGGGCCTGGCCTACCTGGCGGCCCACGTCAAGGAGAAGGTGGGCGTGCCGGTTATCGCCTGCAATCGCATCAACGACGTCTTCGTGGCCGACGAGATACTGCGCATGGGCATGGCCGACCTCACGGGCATGGCCCGCGCCCTTATCGCCGATCCCTACCTGGCCCTGAAAGCGTCCGAGGGCAGGTATGAGGAGATCACTCACTGCATTGGCTGCAACCAGGGATGCTTCGACCACGTCTTCTACCTCCAGCCGGTGACCTGCATGCTCAATCCCCGGGCGGGGCGAGAGCTGGAATACAGGGTGGAGCCGGCGGCCCGGCCCCGCAAGGTGGCCGTGGTGGGAGGCGGACCGGCGGGGATGAAAGCCGCCCTGACCGCCGCCGAGCGGGGCCACCAGGTTACCCTGTTCGAAAGGAAGGATTACCTGGGAGGACAGCTCAACCTGGCCGCCGTTCCCCCGGGCAGGGAGGAGTTCTGGACGGCCATCGAGGACCTGGAAACCCAGCTGGATAACGCCGGAGTGGAGCTGCGCCTGGAGACGGAGGTCACCGCCGACCTCCTCCGCGAGGAGGACTTCGAGTCGGTGGTGGTGGCCACGGGGGCGCGCCAGGCGGTCCCCAGCATCCCGGGCATCGACCAGCCCCACGTGGTCATGGCCTGGGATATCCTGGAAGGAAAGCGGGACCCCGAGGGTCGGGACGTGGTGATCATCGGGGGCGGAGCCGTGGGGTCGGAGACGGCCATGTACGTGGCCAGCATTGGCACCATCTCCCCGGAGACCCTTTTCTTCCTCTTCATGAACAACGGGGAGGACGTGGAGACCCTCCGGGAACTTTGCAGCCGGGGCATCAAGCGGGTCACGGTGGTGGAGATGCTGGACAAGGTGTGCCGGGATGTGGGCATCTCCACCCGCTGGACCATCCTCCAGGACATGCGCAACCTGGGCATCCAGGTTCGGAACAACGCCTCCGCCAGGCGTATCGAGCCGGATCGAGTGGTGGTGGAGGTGGAGGGAAAGGAGGAGTCCATACCCGCGGACACGGTGATCATCGCCGTGGGAAGCTGCCCGGAGAACCGCCTCTACGAGGAGCTCAAGGATTCGGGACTGGAAGTTCACCTGGTCGGGGACGCCCGGGAAGCGCGCAAGGCCATCGAGGCCATCCAGGAGGGCTACGAGGCTGGTTTGAAGGTCTAAGGTTTATAGCCGAATCGCCGCAGGGTATCCCTGGCCAGTTTCACCAGCTCCGCTATCTGGGCGTCCATCTGGAAGCCATGCTGGACCACCAGGTCCAGCATCTCCTTCTGGCGCTCGTTCAGCTCGCCCACCTTTCCCCGGCTTACCGTGCTGGCGTAGGAGATCATCACCGTTAGCGGGGTTCGCAGGTCATGGGACATGACCGAGCGCACCTTTTCCAGAGCTTCCAGGAGCTCCCGGGTTTCAGCGTCGGGAGAGCGTTCTCCTTCTCTTTCCCCCTCCCGGCCCGGCTGCGTTGCCGAACCCCGGCTAACCGCCGCCCCACCGGATGGGCTGACGGCAATTCCCTTCCCGGACGGGAGGCCCTGGACCGGCGGATGCCCTTCCCTTGCGCCCTGCCACATGAACTCCCGCACCATGCGGGGGAAGAGATCCACGTCCACCGGCTTCTGGACGTAACCGTCGAAACGCTCGAGTACCTCCGGCCGCTCCTCATCCTTCAGGGAAGCGCTGATCGCCACTATGGGAACCTTTTCCAGTCCGGGCATCTCCCGCAGGCGCTCCGCCAGCTGGCAGCCCTCCGTCCCCTCCAGGTGGAGGTCCAGGAGTATCATGTCGGGGCGCACCCTTGCCGCCATCTCCAGGCCTTCCTCCGCTTTCTCGGCGGTAAAAACCCGGAAACCGTCGTCCTCAAGGAGCCGCTGCACTATCCTGCGCTCCACCCCGCTGTCGTCGATGTACAGAACTACCGGCGTCAAAACAGAACCTCCTTCTCCTTTAATAATCTTTCGGTATCCTGCCACAAGAAGGTAAGGGGGTCTTATTTTCAATGTTCGGTTCCCGAAACGACTGGAAAATTTCATTTTTCTTGGGCGGAGCAGCCAAATATCGAAGTACAACCCCCTTGTTTATTACACGCCGCTCGGAGGTGTTTTATAATTCCATCAGGTTTCCATAAGGTTTGACGAGACGTGAGGGAGCACCGTATGCGGGCGGAGGGGCTGTACCCCTGCCGCGGAAGTAATCCTAGCCCGGTCGGCTTGGACCCGGACGCTTAGCGAGGCGACTTCGGGGTCCGGCGGGGGCGGGGTGAAGAAGAGGAGGTTTTCCGTGGAGATAATCACCTTTACCGACTATTCTTTCGGCAGCAATACTTACCTGGCAGTCAACGAGGAGGAGAAGAAGGCGGTGCTCATCGACGCCGGTGTCTCCCCTTCGCAGGTGTTGAAATACCTCGAGGACCACGGCCTGGAGCTGGAAGCCGTGCTGCTTACCCACGGGCACCCGGATCACCTCATAGGCCTCAAGGAAATCGTGGACGCCACCGGGGCGCCTGCCTACATGCACCCGGCGGACGCGGAAATGGTGAAGTCCATCCCTCCCCTCTTCCTGAGGATGCTGGGGCTGGACGACCTGGATCTCCCGGAGGAGTTCCTGCCCCTGGAGGACGGCCAGGAACTGGAGCTTGGCGGGATGAAGTTCAAGGTGCTGCACACCCCGGGGCACTCGGAGGGGAGCGTGTGCTTCCTCACCGACGGCGTGCTCTTCGGCGGGGACCTAGTGTTCAGGGGTTCCATCGGCCGCACCGACTTCCCCGGCGGCTCCATGCAAACCTTGCTGCGTTCGGTCAAGGAAAAGGTCTTCACCCTGCCCGGCGATACCCGCATCCTTCCCGGCCACCTGGATTCCACGGTGGTGGGCTGGGAGAAGCGCACCAACCCCTTCCTCATAGGGATCTGATCATGCACCGCAGGCTCTTCTTTTCCGTGTCCCTCCTGGTCCTGCTCCTGGCCCTGGCCCCGGTGGGGTACATGGCCATAGAACACATGAGCTACACGGAAGCTCTCTACATGACAGTGATCACCATCTCCACGGTGGGCTTCCGCGAGGTCCGTCCCCTGTCCCAGGCGGGAATGTATTTCACCATCCTGGTCATATTCACCGGGGTTTTCAGCCTCTTCTTCATAATATCCGGCCTGATAAGCTACACCTTCGGCGAGGCCTTGCGGGAGATCTTCGGGAGGAGAAGGATGGATCTCAGGATAAAGAAGCTGCGGGACCACCACGTGGTCTGCGGGTTCGGGCGCGTGGGGGAAGTGGTGTGCGAGACCCTGGCCGAGGCAGGGGCCGATTTCGTGGTCATCGACAAGGATCCGGAACGGCTGGCCGTGGCCCAGGACAGGGGTTACCTCTGCCTGGAGGGTGACGCTACCTCGACGGAAGCGCTCCTCAACGCCGGGGTGGAGAGGGCCCGGGGGGTGGTGTGCGCCCTGGAGAACGACGCCGACAACCTCTTCACCACCCTCTCGGCGAGGAGCCTCAACCGGGAGGTGACCATCGTGACGCGCTGCGTGAGCCCGGACTCGGTGGACAAGCTACTCTACGCCGGCGCCGACCGGGTCATCTCCCCCTACGCCTTGAGCGGGAGGCGCATGGCCACCTTCCTTTTGAAACCGAGCGTCTTCGACTACCTGGACCTGGTGGCCCACGGCATCTCCCTGAACTACCGCCTGGAGGAACTGGTGGTGGAGGAGGGATCCGAGCTGGCGGGCAGGACCATCGGGGAGATGGACATCCGGGTTCGTACCGGGGCCCTCATCGTGGCCGTGCGCAAGGCGGCCGACGGCGAGTTCAACACCAGCCCGGACAAGGACACCCGCCTGGACGCCGGGGACCTGCTCATCGCCCTGGGTACGCCCCGCGACCTCTCCAACCTGGAGAACGTGAGCGCAGTGCGGCGCTGACCCCATGGGTCAGCACGGGTCGGCTCCGCCCGGTCCTCCTGCCGGAATCTACGGGTGTAGGTGAGGAAGGTGCGGTGTTTATGTCGGTACGGAAAAACTCAGTAATTTCCGTGGTCATTCGCCGATCCGCCCCCCCGGTGCCGAACGTACCCGGGAGTGAGGTTGCTCGCCCTTCGAAGCCTTCTACCATCTACCGACGGAGGATTGCGGGATCCACGGGTGCAGGCGAGACCTGATAATGCCCTGCCTGGCGCCCCCACGCCACATATCGCCGACGGGTGATTCAACTGCCCCCGGAGGGGATGAACACCGCCCCCAGGTCGTCCGCCACCAGAGCCCCCGCCCCCTCCACGTTCAAGCGGACCATGAGGCTGTCCGCACCTCCGTCCAGGGGAATCCGGGCCTCGAATTCCTCCCAGCCCGTGCTTCCGACCAGTTCCCGCGAGGCCATGAATCCCAAGGAGCCGGAAACCCCGAAGGCTACCGCGTCCACCCATACCCTGCCGGACACGGCCTGGGCGCGTAATCTACCCCGCAGGAGCAGGGACCCCTTTCGCCCCGAAAGCCCCGGCACCGTCTGGTAAAACCCGGTATGGGCCGAGGGGTCGGCGCCCGGCTGGTTTTCTACCCGCAGGGAGCGTTCCTTCCCTGACCAGCCGGGTTCGGAGCCGTAAACGGGGGGCCTGTCCGTCCCGGAGAAGAATAGGTGCCAGTACCTCGCCCCTTCCTCGAAGGAGGGATTGCCGAGGAGGTTCACCCCCGCCGGAGGATATTCCTCCCTCTCCTCCACCTCCAGGGACACGTCGTCGAACCAGGCCCTGCCTCTCCCGTACATCCCGCATTCCAGCCACACCTCGCGGGCCTCCAGGGGCACGTAGCAGCGCAGCTCCACCGGCGTCCACCCCGTGGTTCCCTCCCCCCGGTCGGAGTAGGCAACCACCAGGGTGCGCAGCTTAGCCTCTTCCTCACCGGCGCCCCGGACGATAATCCCCAGGTATGCCTGCCCCTCCAAACCCTCGGTGCGCACCTGGCCCCTGAAGACCGCGTCGTGGCCCACGGGCGTCTGTCCCAGCATCGTGTACCAACCGGCATCCACGAAGTCGCTTTCCTGTGAACTGACCGCCGCGCTGGCGAACCCCTTGTAGGAACGTTGCCGGTCCCTGAAGACCAGCGCGCCCCGCTCCTCTCCCTTCTTGGCCCACCCCCAGATAGTCTCCCTCGTGCCCACCTCGAAGCTGTAGTTGCTGATCAGGTTGGTGTGCAGCGGGATATCCGATGCCGGGTGCCCTTCCTCGCCGTGTTCCTCCTCTTCGGCGTGGACGTGTCCTTCCTCGTGTTCGTGATCTTCCTCGTGCTCATGGGCGTGGGAGTGGGCGTGTTCGGAAGCCAGGCCCGTCACCACCTCCCGGCGGACCATGTACTGGATGGGCACGGAGGCGGCCAGGGCGGCCAGGACGACCACCACCACCCACCACCTGCCCCACAACGTTTTGAGTCTTCCAGCCATCAACCGCACCTCGCCATCGATCGGGCCGAGGGGTATCCGTATTTACGCCTTGTCATCAGGCCTTAACGCGCATACCAGTGATGTCGGGGCCTTCCGGTTCCCGTCAAGGTTCATCGCTTTCACCTCGCCTCCGGTCCCGACACCGGGGAGGAGCCCCCGGGAAGGTAGAGCCTGGGGAACGGTCATCCTTAGCAAGCGGCCAAGCCCTCCCACCCCCAGGGAACCCGTGACCGCGCTTCCGGTACCGGACCATTGTCACACGCTGTTCTTCCCCTCGCGCCGCGATTCCTCGTGACCACGCCTTCGTAATCCCGCCTTTTTAACCATGATATTACTTGTAACCACGCGTTCGTAAACATTGATAACCATGAAATACAGCGGTCACCTCGTTTCGCTGCATATCCCTCTTCCTATATTTTCGGTGCACATTCATATTCCTGTATCGCTCCGGCTGATATCCATCTTCCCTTCCGTTCCACGCCCCCATGCTCCCTTCCCGTTGATCCTCCGGGCCTCCTCTCCGTATATAATGTTGGCGGGACACAAGGAGGTCGTGGAAGTGAACCGCATGGAATTTATATCCAGCCTGCGAACGGCAGCCGGGTCCAAAATGGTTCTCCTGGTCCTGGACGGCCTGGGGGGTCTTCCCCACCCGGAGACCGGCCTCACCGAGCTGGAGACAGCCCGCACGCCCAACCTGGACGCCCTGGCCCGGGACTCCGCCTGCGGGCTGATCCACGCCGTGGGCCCGGGCATCACCCCGGGAAGCGGCCCCGCCCACATGGCCCTCTTCGGGTACGACCCGGTACGTTACGAGGTGGGAAGGGGGGTGCTCTCCGCGCTAGGGGTGGGCATGGACCTGGGCCCCGACGACCTCGCGGCGCGGGTGAACTTCTGCACCGTCGAGGACGGGGTGATAACCGACCGGCGGGCCGGGCGTATACCCACGGAGAAAAACGCCCGGTTATGTGAGAAACTCTCAGCCATCAGGCTGGACGGAGCGGAAGTGATAATCCGCCCCGAGAAGGAGCACCGCGCCGCCCTGGTGCTGAGGGGCGAGGGCCTATCCGAACGCATCTCGGACACCGACCCTCAGAAGACGGGGGTACCTCCCCTGCCCTGCCGTCCCCTCGTGGAAGGGGACGAGGCGGCGGAGAGGACGGCGGCCCTGGTCAATAAATACTTGGAAGAAGCTTCCCGGTTGCTCGCTGACGAGCACCCGGCCAACATGTTGCTCACCCGCGGCTTCGCCAGGAAACCGGACATCCCGCTCATGACCGACCTCTACGGCATACGGGCGGGAGCGGTGGCCACCTACCCCATGTACCGCGCCGTGGCCCGCCTGGTGGGCATGGAACTGGTGGAAACCGGTCCCTCCTTCGCCGACCAGGTGGAGGCCCTGGCGAAAGCCTGGGAAAAGTACGATTACTTCTTCGTCCATTACAAGTACACGGACAGCCGGGGCGAGGACGGCGACTTCGACGCCAAGGTGGCCTGCATCGAGGAGGTGGACGCCTCCGTGCCCCGGATACTGGAGCTCCAGCCCGAGGTCCTGGTGGTGACCGGCGACCATTCCACCCCCGCCCTCCTCAAGGCCCACAGCTGGCACCCTTCCCCCCTGATCTTCCATTCCCGCTGGGAGAGGAGGGACGACGTGGATTCCTTCGGGGAGAGGGCCTGCGCCCGCGGTATCCTGGGGACCTTCCCGGCCCTGGACCTCCTGCCTATGATGCTGGCCTGCGCCCAGCGTCTCACCAAGTTCGGCGCCTAACGGGGTCAGGTCTTGAATTTTGATACCCCCGGGGATATTGAGGAGCAGTACAGACCTTCTTCGAATTAAGGCCGCCTTGGGAGGTATCACTGGACGGTGCTTCTCAGGGATTTCCCCGCTGAGCGGAAACACCCGGGGGCGGTCATACCCGCCACCCTGCAGCGGAAGGTCGTGCACTATGTCGCTAATCTTTCCCTCTTGGGTATTTCCAGGTCGAAATTCCGGCCAACCTCCTCGAAGATCTCCCTGACCGCCTCTTTCTCCCCCAGAATGATACCCCCACGCGCACCCGCGAGGGGCGATGGTGCCTCAATGCCCTCCTGGACGTAGGACACATAAGCCTTATAGCCTCATCTTTTAGGTTGGAAAACAAGCACAGGATATGGCTCGCGTTCAGAAACTTTTTCGGCTTGTCCAAGCCTACCATTGCCCGATAAGACGACCATTTCCAATCCTCCGGCCTTTCCACCATGCCGGCCCGCACAGGGTTGAGGACTACGTAGCGAGCTACCGTCAGGAGCCTCTCCTCATCCTTAATAAGGAAGGCCTTGAACCTTCCCTGGAAGACATGACCTACCCTCTCGTGGCACCGGTTGAAATACTGCGCATATACCCCGTTCAACTGGCGCATTCCCCTGGAAAGGTTGGCCTGCTCTGTTCTTAGAAGAAGGTGATAGTGGTTTCCCATAAGGCAGTAAGCGTACACAGTCCACCGGTAACGCTCGGCGACCTCGGAAATTTTCTTCAGAAAGACGTAACGGTCTTGATCGTCTAGAAAGATTTAACCTTCTCATTGCCGCGCGAAGTGATATGGTAAAGCCCATTCTCTTACCTGCAGTCTAAGAGGCCTGGACATGGGAGTTATTCGATCCGATAGTTCAGTAAATCTAATACCATATTGTTATATTATTTATATTATTAATGTTTTATAACTTAATATACTTTATACATTCAGTCAAGTGACCGGCCATCCGAGATAAAAATACCCGCAAACGAGAAATCAGGTTTATCGCGAGGAACAAGATATACCCATGGGGGTATCAAAATTCAAGACCTGACCCCTTGTACCTTGACGGCGCAGACCTTGAGCTCGGGGATCTTGGCCACGGGATCGAGGGCGGCGATGGTCAGGACGTTGGCCGCCGCCTCGGCGAAGTGGAAGGGCATGAAGACCACGCCCCTCCCCACCCGGTCGGTTACCCGGGCCTCCACCTCCACGCTGCCCCGGCGCGAGGAAAGGACGACGCGTCCTCCGTCGACGATTCCCAGCTCCTCCGCGTCCTCGGGGTTTATTTCCGCGAAGGGGCGGTCCACTTCCTTCACCAAGGAAGGTGAGCGCCTGGTCATGGTCCCCGTGTGATACTGGAAAAGGATGCGCCCCGTGGTGAGGATGAAGGGGTACTCCTCGTCCGGCACCTCGGCCGGTGGGCGGTAGGTCACCGGGGTGAACCTCCCCTTCCCGATGGGAAAACTTTCCACGTGAAGGATGGGCGTCCCGGGATGGTCCTCGGTGGGACAGGGCCACTGCAGTCCCCGCGTACCCAGCCGCCGGTAGGTCATCCCCGCGTAGCTGGGGGTCACCATCCTTATCTCCTCGAAGACCTCCTCCGGGGAAGCGAAATCGAAACCGCCCCCTCCCATACGCCTTCCCAGCTCGCAGATTATCTCCCAGTCCGGACGGGCCTCTCCCGGAGGCTCCACGGCCCTTCGTAATCTCTGCACCCTGCGCTCGGTATTGGTGATAGTCCCCTCCTTCTCGGCGAAGGAGGCGGCGGGAAGCGCCACGTGGGCGTAGCGCAGGGTCTCGTTGTCCATGATGTCCGCCACGGCCAGGAAATCCAGCCTGGACAGGGCCTCCCGCACGTGGTTGACGTCCGGGTCGGAGACCATGGGATTCTCTCCCATGATGTACATGGCCCGCAGGTCGCCCCGGGCGGCCGCCTCGGTCATCTCCACCACCGTGAGCCCCGGCTTCCTGGAAAGCCCTTCCACTCCCCAAGCGGCCTCGAACCTGCGCGCCGCCTCCTCGTCCTCCACTTTCTGGTAGCCGGTGAACACGTTGGGGAGGCCACCCATGTCGCATGCCCCCTGGACGTTGTTCTGGCCCCGCAGGGGATTGACCCCCGTGCCCGGCCTGCCAATGTTGCCGGTGAGCAGGGCCAGGTTGGCCACGGCCAGGACGTTGTCCGTGCCGGCGACGTGCTGGGTGATCCCCATGCAGTAGACGATGGCCGCCCTGTCCGCGCTCCCGTAAAGGCGGGCCGCCTCCACCAGGTCCGCAGCCGGGATCCCGGATATCTCCTCCACCCGCTCGGGGGTGTATTCGGCCACCGCCCTCCGGAACTCCTCGAAGCCCTCGGTCCGGGAGGCGATGAACTCGTTGTCCTGCAGCCCCTCCTCCAGCACGACCCTGGCCAGGCCATTGAGGTAGGCCACCTCGGTACCCGGTCGCGGGCGTAGGTAGACTTGGGCGAAGCGGCTGAGGTGGATGGAGCGGGGGTCGATGACTATGAGCCTGGTCCCCTTCCTCATCGCGGAAAGTATCCTCTCTCCGATGATGGGATGCTGCTCGGTGATGTTGGAGCCCACCACCAGGATTACCTCCGCCTCCTCCAGGTCCTGGATGGAGTTGGTCATGGCCCCGCTGCCCAGCGCCGTCGCCAGACCGGCGACCGTGGGGCCGTGTCATAACCGGGCGCAGTGGTCGACGTTATTGGTGCCGACCACCGCGCGGGCCAGCTTCATGAGCAGGTAGTTCTCCTCGTTGGTGCAACGGGCGGAGGCCAGAAAGCCCACGGCGTCCGGACCGTGTTCATCCCGTGCCTTCTGCAATCCCTCCACCACCACCTGGAGCGCCGTATTCCAGTCCGTTTCCACCAGCTCACCGTTCCGGCGTACCAGGGGTCGGGTTAGGCGGCGCGGGCTGTGCACGAACTCGTGAACCGCCCATCCCTTGATGCAGAGGGTCCCGCGCGACACGGGATGGTCCTTCTGGGGAAGGGTCCCCGTCAGGCGGCCGTTGCTCGCCCGCAGGAGCACCCCGCATCCCGTCCCGCAGTACACGCAGGTGGAGGGCACCATCCGGAAATCGATCTCCTTGTCCGCCATCGAATCTACCTCGTCTCTACGTTGGTCCTCATACCGGTTTTTCATCCCTCGATACCCGGGGGGGTATCAAAATTCAAGATCTGACCCCATGATCTTTTTGATTTCTTCTTCGGTGCCCAGTTCGCTCAGGGGGTTTCTCCGATCCGGGTCCTCGCCCGGGCGGTACCCGAAACGCTCCTCCATGACCTCCTGCATCTTCCGGTAGATAGCGCGCAGCGGTATCCCCGCCGGGCAGGCCTCCTCGCACAGGCCGCAGTCAACGCAACGCCCCGCCATGTCCAGGGCCCTTACGAGGTGGAAGGAAGGGAACTCCGGCGGGATAACACCGGGTTCCACCAGTTGCGGGTTCTCCAGGGCGCAGTCCTCGCAGAAACACATGGGGCATACGTTGCGGCACCCGTAGCACTTGATGCACCGGGAGAAGTGTTCCTCCCAGAAGCGCAGGCGCTCGGGGTCGGGCAGGGACTCCGCCTCCTCGATGACCTCGCGGGAGGGTGCCGGCTCCGCCCTCTCCCCCAGGTCCACCCGGCCGGGATAGGGCTGCCGGCAACCGCAGGCCCTAGCCTCCTCCTCCGTGCAGGCCAGGCCCACCAGCTCCACCCGGTCCAGGTCCACCTGCTCCAGCTTGGCCAGCTCCACCAGGGCGCGCTCGTCGCAGCCCCGCACCAGGACGGCAAAGCGTCGCTCCGGGTATTCCCGCAGGAGCTCGACGAGGAGCCTCCCCAGGGGATACCGCGTGTCGCCCAGCGTCAGCCGTTCCAGTTGCGGGGAACCGGGATCGGTGATCAAAGCCGGGAGGGGACTTCCCTCCTCCTCCACCAGGCAGAGGAAGGCGTCCGCACCCTCTTCCAGTTTCTTCCTTACCAGGGATTTCAATCCTTCCATGATCCGACCGCTTATGTACTCCTCTCCGCTTCAACCTCCACCGCTCGCCCCGGAGCGCCAGAACCTGTCCCCCGCCGGGTTCCTCCGGTCCCTCCATCCGTGACCGCTCCCCAGGCCGCACCAGATCCGGAGGGGGAACCCCATCCCCGGCGTTCTTCGGCGCCTCCTCCCTTTGCCATGTTTTACCATGCGGCCCTCCGTTCAGCCCGCTCCCCCGCCTCCCTTCCCCGGCGCACTGGTTTCCGGCGCAGGGGCGAGGGCCCCAGGGCCTTGACCTGCTCGGTGAAGGAGCGCACCACCTCGGCGTACTTCTCTCCCTCCGCCGCGGAAATCCACTCCAGGCGCAGGCGCCTTTCCTCCAGCCCCAGGAACTTGAGGGCCTCGCGCAGCACCAGGAAGCGCTTGGCGGTCATGTAATTCCCTTTCAGGTAGTGGCAGTCCCCTATGTGGCATCCGGCGATGAGCACCCCGTCCATGCCCTCCTGGAAGGCCTTGACCACGAAGTAGGGGCTGATGGTCCCCGTGCACATCACCCGCACGTCCAGGACGTTGGGTGGATATTGCAGGCGGGAGACCCCGGCCAGGTCCGCCCCGGCGTAGGAACACCAGTTGCACAGGAAGGCCAGGATGCGGACGTCGTCCGTGGAACCCCGTCCTTCTTCACCTTGCTTCTTCTCCGTCTCCGCCATCTCCGTACCTCGCCGCCTATACGACCCTCAACCCTCCCAGGCGGTGGCCGCCGCCTCAATCTGTTCGCATATCTGGTCGGACCGGAACCCCTGCAGCCTGCTGGCCCCCGCCGTGCAGGCCGCGGTGCACGTTCCGCAACCCTTGCACAGGGAGGGGTTGACGGAGGCCTTCCTTCTCTCCCGGTCCAGGGTCACCGCCTCGAAGGGGCACAGTCGCACGCAGATGCCGCACCCGGAGCACTTCTCCTCCTCCACCACGGCCACCACGCCCTCGGTGATTATCTTCTCCCTGCACAGCACGGACTCCGCCCGCGCCGCCGCGGCAGCCGCCTGGGCCACGGACTCCTCGATGGACTTGGGGGCATGGGCCAGGCCGCACACGAAAACGCCGTCGGTGGCGAAGTCCACCGGGCGCAGCTTCATGTGCGCCTCCAGGAAGAAACCTTCCGCGTTGCGGGGGACCTTGAGCATGGGGGCCAACTCGGCGTTGTCCGGGTTGGCCACGATGCCCACGGAGAGGACCACCAGGTCGGCGTCCACGGTCACCTCCTCGCCCAGCCCCGCCTCCGGGACGGTGACCCGCAGGGCCCCTTCGGAGCGCGTCACCCGCGGTCGTACCTGGTCATCGAAGCGCAGGAAGACCACCCCGGCCTCCCGGGCCTTCCGGTAGAGGTCCTCCCTGAACCCATAGGTGCGCACGTCCCGGTAGAGGACGAATACATCCACCCCCGGGTTCAGCTCCTTCAGGGCCAGGGCGTTCTTCACCGCCTCCGTGCAGCAGACCTTGGAGCAGTAGGGTCTCTCCTCGTCCCGCGAGCCCACGCACTGGATCATGACCACGCGCCTGAGATCCCGCAGCCCCGGGTCCCGGGAGGCCAGCCTGGCCTCCAGGTCCCACTGGGTGAGAACGCGGTCGTCCTCCCCGAAAAGGTACTCGGTGGGCTGGTACCGCCCGCCGCCGGTGGCCACGATGACCGCCCCGTGCTCCAGTAGGGTTTCCCGCCCCTCGCCGTCGCGGATGAGGGTGCGGAACTGGCCCACGAAACCGGAGACGTCCACCACCCGGTGCCCGGTAAAGACGGTGATGAGCTCCTCCCGTTTCACCTTTTCCACCAGGTCCCGGAGGTAGGCCTGCACATCCTCGCCCCGGTAGTCGAAATGCACGTTGCGCGCCAGGCCGCCCAGCTCGTCCTCCTTTTCCACCAGGTAGACCGGGAAGCCGGAACCGGCCAGGTGCAGGGCGGCGTTCATCCCCGCCACCCCTCCCCCGATGACCAGGGCGCGGGGGATGACCTCGCTCTCCCCCTCCGCCAGGGGCTCCAGGCGCCTGGCCTTCTCCACGGCCATCCTCACCAGGTACTTGGCCTTGCGGGTGGCCCGGTCCGGCTCCCGCATGTGCACCCAGGAGCAGTGCTCCCGGATGTTGGCCATCTCGAAGAGGTACTTGTTTATCCCCGCCGAGCGCAAGGTCTCCCGGAAGAGGGGCTGGTGGGTACGCGGGGTGCAGGAGGCCACCACCAGGCGGTTCAATCGGTGCTCTTCCACCGCCTGGCGTATCCACTCCTGGGCGTCCTGGGAACAAGCGTAAAGCCTCTCCTCGGCGAAGACCACTCCCGGAAGGGTGCGGGTGTATTCCACCACCGCGGGCACGTCCACGAAGCCCCCGATGTTGGACCCGCAGCGGCAGATTATGGCCCCCACCCGGGGTTCCTCCCCGCGCACGTCCCTCTCCGGGGGATGCTCGCGGCGGGTAAGCAGGGTCCCCCGGGCCTGGTGCAGCTCAAGGGAAGCCACCCCCGCCGCCGCCGTGGCCTGGGTCACCGTGTCCGGGATGTCCTTGGGCTCCTGGGCGGCCCCGCAGACCAGGATTCCCGGGCGCGAGGAGAGGACGGGCAAAAAGGGGTCCGAGCGGGCGAATCCGTATTCGTTTACCTCCAGGCCCAACCCCTCGGCCAGCCCGCAGGGTGCCTCCAGGCCGATGGAAAGAACTACCAGGTCGAACTCCTCCTCCCGCATGCGCCCCCCGCCATCCAGGTAGCGCAGGAGCAGGTTCTTGGTGCGCTGCTTCTCCCGTATCCCGGAGATCAGCCCCCGCACGTAGCGAACGCCGTGGCGCGACTCCGCTCCCGTGTAGTACTTCTCGAAGTCCTTCCCGTAGGCTCGCAGGTCGATGAAGAAGATGGTGGGCTCGATGGAGGGGAGGTGCTCCTTGGCGATGAGGGCCTGCTTGGTGGCGTACATGCAGCACACGCTGGAGCAGTACCCGTTGCCCACGGTCACGTCCCTGGACCCCACGCACTGTATGAAGGCCAGCTTCCTTACCTCCCGCCCGTCGGAGGGCCGGACCACGTGTCCCTGAGTGGGGCCGTTGGCCCCCAGGATACGCTCGAACTCCAGGGAGGTGACCACGTTGGGATATATTCCGTACCCGTACTCCGTCTTCCGGGAGGCGTCGAAGGGACGATAGCCGGGGGCGGCGATCACCATCCCCACCTCGAGGGTTTCCTCCCGCTCCCGGTCCTCGAAGTTCACGGCTCCCGCCTGGCATACCTTCACGCAGTTGCCGCACTTCCCCCTGGTGAGGTAGCGACAGACCGTGCCCTCGATGACCGCTGCCCCGGGGACCGCCTGGGGAAAGGGCACCCGGATGCACCGGGTGGTGTTCAGGTTAGCGTTATAAGGGTCGGGTATCTTCACCGGGCACTTGGCGGTACAGTCCCCGCACCCGGTGCATTTATCCACTTCCACGTAGCGGGGCCGCAGGCGCAGCCGCACCCGCATTTCTCCCGGCTCCCCCTCCACGGAGAGCACGTCGGCCAGGGTGATGACCTCGATGTTCAGGTCGGAGGCCACCTCCACCATCTTGGGGGAGAGGATGCACATGGAGCACTCGTTGGTGGGGAAGGTCTTGTCCAGCATGCCCATGACCCCGCCGATGGAGGGGGAGGACTCCACCAGGTACACGCGGTAGCCCAACCCGGAGAGCTCCAGGGAGGCCTGGATGCCGCCCACGCCACCGCCCACCACCATCACCGAACCCAGGGGGCTCTTGCCTCCAGGTCCTCCGGGGTGTTTTTCCATCCTCTTTTCCCGTTCCGCCATCCCTATCCCCCCGTGGGTATCCCGGTCCTCCAGAGGAGGGGCCGCGGGTCCAGGAGGTGCTTGGAAAGCCAGCCCTCCGCCTCCTCCATCCCCAGGGCCAGGCCGATGAGCTCGGTGAAGAAGAATACCGGGAGGTCGTGCTCATGGCCGAAACGCAGCCTTCCCTCCCGCTGGCGCATCTCCAGGTTGGCCAGGCACATGGGGCAGGCGGTGACCAGGCTGTCGGCGCCGGCCTCCTCCGCCGCCTCGAAGAGCCGGTTCACCAGCCCCACCACCAGGTCGGTGCGGGTGAGGGAGAGGCTTCCCCCGCAGCAGTCGGTCTTGTAGGACCAGGGTTTCACCTCCGCCCCCAGGGCGGATAGCAACTCGTCCATGCGGGTGGGATGGTCGGGGTTGTCGCCCTCCATCATCCCCCGGGGACGGGCCATGAGGCACCCGTAATAGGAGACCGGCTTGAGCCCGCGGAGGGGATTGACCACCCTCTCCCGCAGGGCCTCCAGGCCCACCTCCTCGTAAATGACGTCCAGCAGGTGGACTATGCGGCCTCGAAAGCGGGGGTCGGAACCTATTATTTCCTCCACCCGGGAGGCCAGCGCCTCATCCTGGAGGAGCTCCTCCCGGGCCGATCTCAGGTTGTGGTAACAGGCGGCGCAGACCACCACCAGGTCTTTCCCCAGCTCCCGCGCCTGGGCCAGGTCCCGTGCCGGGAGGGCCACCGAGAGGAGATGGTTGGTCATGTGGGCCGAGGAGGCGCCGCAGCAGCTCCAGTCGGGGAGGGGCTCCAGCCGGACGCCCAGGGCTCCGGCTACTTTCACCGCCGAATCCCCGTACTCCTCCGCCGAGGAGAGCTGGGAACAACCCGGGTAATAACTGTAGGTCCTCATTCCCGGCTCACACCCCCGCGCTTCCCTTCTTCCTGCTCTCCCGGAAGATGCGCCGGATCTCGCGGCGTCCACGCGCCAGGCTGGGGATGAGCCTTATCTTGCCCTTGCGGAGCATCTCCACCGCCAGTCCGAGGTCGCTGAAGAGGTCTCCGGACAGCGCCTTGTAAGCCCCCATGAGCACGGGCTCGCTTATCCTCCCCGTGGCCTGGATGTTGCCCAGGAAGCAGTAGTGGAACAGGGGGATGTTCTTCTCGGCGGGCTTCACCCCTCCTTCCAGGGCCATCTCCCGCAGGGAATCGATCACCCGGGCCACGTCGATGTCGTTGGGACAGCGGGCCGTGCAGGTGACGCAGGAGGCGCAGATCCAGATGGTGCGGCTGGCGAGAAGCCTATCCTGCTGCCCCAGCTGCACCAGTTTCATAGCCTGATGGGGAAGAACGTCCATGGCCGGGCTGAAGAGGCACCCCGTGCTGCACTTACCGCACTGGTAGCAGAGCCGTACCTTCTCGCCGCTGCGGGCTTCGATCTCCTTCTCCAGCCCGGATCCGCTCGCGCTTATCATCCTTCCTCCCTGCCCGAAACTGACAACGAATCATTATATTATTCTCATAAAGTTTGCCATGCGCTACATCATGCACTGATTTCAAATCCTCTTCCAATAAAAGTCCCGATCGGGCTGCGTTTACGGCCGCTTCCGTCACCGTGACATGGATTTGCCTGCCTCCTAAAGGTTTTACATCCATCCCTCGACACCACAAGCCTCCTCCGCCATGAATCCTGCAATTAAGAATCTCGGCCTTTTCACGCCCTCCCGGGGGAACGTGCATGCCCGGACACGATAAAACAAAATAGATATAATTATTGACTATATAGTATTTTATGATATCCACTAAATTGTCAACTGGTCATGGCCGAGATTTAAAGGATATCCCGGACGGCAGATAGAATTTTTCGTAGCGAAAGACCAGGTGATGGGCAAAGCTTCACTGGATTAAGATGAGGGTAAAACCGGTAAGAGCTGAATATGCGGCGGTAATTATTTTTTTCTTCCTGGTTTCGGTGCTATATACCTGGCCGCTGGCCCTACATGTCCATAATTCGCTTCCCGGCGACAACGGGATATACAAGCCCACCGGGGAGCTGGGAGGCTTCGGTGATTCCCTCCATGCCGCCTGGCTTACCTCCTGGAATGCTCGCAAGATTTTCACCGATCCCGGCAACTTTTTCCAGGGCAATATCATCTATCCCTCGCGGGACGTTAACACCTACTCGGAGCACCTTTTCATCCTCGGGGTTTGCGGCGCTCCAATATTTTTAATAACCGGAAACCCGATCATAACTTTTAACTTCCTTCTCTTCTTCTCGCTGATTCTCACCGCCTTCGGTACTTACCTCTTTCTCAAAGAACTGACCGGAAATCCCATGGCGGGTCTCGTGGCGGGATCGATATTCGCTTTTGCTCCCTTCCGCATGGCCCGACCGGATCACCTCTGGTTCCTCTTCTCGCCATTCATGCCTTTCATGTTGCTCTACCTTCATCGATACCTCGACATAGGTCTTAAAAAACATCTTTTTTTATTCACCCTTTTCTTCCTGCTTCAATCCCTTTCCAGCTGGCATTACACCATGTTCTGTACCCTCGCCGCCGGACTCCTTCTGCTCTGGAAAGCCATCTTTTCACGCAGAAGCACGGAATGGAAAAGAATAGGCCTGTCCACTTTATCCCTGATAGTCGTATTTCCGCTCCTGATACCGCTTCTGCTCCCCTACCTGAGGACTCATTCCCGCCTCCCCGGTTTCGAGAGATCGGTCTCGGAAACCGTGCCCTATTCCGTTCACGCCTCGGATTTTCTGCGGGTTCTTCCCCAGAGCGTGTTCTACGGAAAAGCTCCCGGTCCCTTGCGTACTATCATGGCCTTCCGTGGCGTGGCATTGTTCCCCGGCTTTTCGGTCATCATTCTCTTCCTGTTCGGACTGTTCGCCTTCTACCGCCGCGTGAGGGGCCGAACCGTTTCCGCAAATGAAGATCCCGGTGACCCCGATGAGACAATGCCTGCCCTGGAAAGGGACCCTTGGAACGGAGAACCGACGCCGGATAGAACCAGGCACATGCCCTTGCAAACCTCGAAGACCAAACGTGATGCCGGTTATTTCTTGCTTCTAACGGCAGTAGGATTGTTGTTCTCTTTCGGGCCCCGCTTTGGAAAACTGAGTAACCCCTTTTACACCATTCCCTATAACCTCGGAATCCTGAAATTCACCCGTACGCCCATGAGGATATACCTCCTCGCCCTGCTAGGAATCGCCGGCCTGGCGGGATACGGTGCAGCCTATCTCCTCACTCGCATGGCCGTCATCCGGAAAAGAAGCCGCCTACGGCTGTCCGTGGTGAAGGCGTTTCCCTTTCTGCTCCTTGTCCTCCTGGTACTTGAGATGGCCACTTTCAACATCCCCATCTACCGGGTTGCGGTTGGTAAGGAAGTTCCAGAGGTTTACCGTTGGGCTTCGAAGCAAGATGGTGCTCGCTTCATCGAACTTCCCTCCCCACCTATAGCCCAGGGCGCCCTCACCTACGACGGGTGGGAGCTTGGCTTCATGACCGCGGACCCGGTGGAATATATCGATCATGATGGCCTAGCGATGTACTACAGTACCTATCACTGGAAAGAAATCGTTAACGGGCGTAGCTCATACTTCCCCTACTTCTACCGACGCATATACAACGAGATGACCGCCTTCCCGTCCACAAGGACCGTCGACCTCCTGGCCGGTCTCCATGTAGATTACGTCATTTGGCACTGGGAATGGACCGAGGAGGGCGCAAGCGAGGAGCTGCGGGAAAAACTGCTCTTCTCTCCGGGACTCGACCTGGAGAGGGACTTCGGAGACCAGACCGTCTTCCGGGTGAAGGAACACGAACTCGCGGAGGTAGGGGAGCTCGAACTTACCCTTGCCTCCCCAGATTCCGCACCTCAAGGGGAACGCCTGAATCTAGGGCTCGTTATGCGTAATCCCTCCGGGAAACCGTTCGTCATGGCCGTTGAGGAGGCGCAACCCTTCATCGCCCGCTTCGAAGGCGAGGTTGATTACGAGGTCCGGGGAACCTTCCGCATTCCTCTGTATCTGGCGCCGGGAGAGATGACCTCCATCCCTCTCCAGGTGCCGAGCACACCCTCGGCCGGGGATTACCACCTGGAGATCCGCCTGGATGAAGGCGTTTTTGCGCCACGCTCCCTTTCTTCTAACATCACGCTTCGCGGTTACGAAGAGCTGGTCGGGTCGGGCATTCTGAACGGAAAGGTGTCTTTAACCGGAGACAACAACGCATTGGACATCCCCCTGTGTGGCGGACTCTACCCCGTTGTGCTCCAGGTGGAGAACACGGGTCAGAATTATTGGATGGCCTACTGGGACCAGGGGCGGGTGGAGGAATATCCCTACGGCCTAGTTCGGATCTGGGTGGGATGGTCGCAAGGAAATCAATGGACTTGGGACCAGCACATCTCCTTTCTCCCCTGCGACCTCGCCGCCGGACAGACGATGCAGGTCCCGATCCTGGTAAGGCCGCCGAATCATTCGGGAATCTACGGACTTAACCTGGCTCTGTACGACGAGCAGTTGGGTCAGCTGAGCGAGATGTTTCAGCTCAAGGTCAGGATAGGCATGAACCCTGGTAATGCCGGGCCCTAAAGAGGTGTTGCCGTTCGGGATTCCTGCCGTGTCATATACGCCACGATAACGTAGAACAAGGTACGAATGGTTTATTGCTTACTCGTTTATTCAACCATCCAGAGGAGGTTTTCCGCCTCCTCCTCCTCGCCGGCAGCCTTCATGAGATAGGCGGCAAGCTGGGTGGCCAGCACCTTGAGGTCATCGGTGTTCAGGTAGCGGGAACAACAGCGGTCGTAGAGCACGCGGCACTCCGGCGGGAACTCCTCATCTCCCCAATGAAGAACGAGAAGCAAAGGTACGCGGGGAAAGGCATGGAAGACGAAGGACTCGTCGCCGAAGTCCGCCCTTACTCCCCCCAGCCGGACCGCGGCCTCGCCGAGGGCTCCCCGCCGGTAACCGTATATATCGGCCAAGGGCCGCTCTATGGTGGGGGCAAGGGTAGCGGCGTAGAACCTTCCTCCCGGAAGGTCCCGGTAGGCTATCCATTCACCACTTTCCGGTACCCCGCAGGAGAGTTTCACGTAGCGCAGGGCCAGGACGCGCAGGGAGAGGCTGTCCAGGTGAGGAGGTACGCTCATGCGGCCATCCGGTATCCATACCTTTACTTCTCCGTTAAAGGAAGGGATGATGAGCAGGAGAGCGCCGCCTTCCAGCTCCCGGCAGGAAAATCCCCCCAGTTCCGCCTGGCGCCTAAGATCGAGCTCCTTCAACTCCTCCAGCGCCTGACGGAAAGCGGCCTTTCCCTTGTCCTCGGCCTCCGATTTCCAGGTCATTCTCTCCTTCGCCGGCACTACCCCTCCACCCGCAACGCGTCCCTGTTACCGGGAGCGCGATTCGTTTCCGCCACCCTTTCTCCGGCGCTAATTCTCTCCCTGTTCCACCGCCCCTTCCGGAGGGTGGTAGGGAGTCTCATCCTTCACCTTTCGGCAGGTGGCCTGCTTGGAGAACCTGCCCCTTCCCTTCCAGAAATCGGGCACCAGCATCTGCACTCCTACCACCTCCCGATATCTTACCAATTTTATAATCTTTCAACTCATTTATAAAATAATATAATATAGATAAAAATTACAACAGTTTTAAGGTCATGTCTCAGCGCGAAGCGAAGAGGGGGAGGTAGCGAGGATGGGGATATTCCATCGCCGCATCGAATTCGACATCGACGAGGATGAAGGGGGAAGGGTTTTTCTCACCGGGACGCTCCAGGACACCCGCCTGGGGCAGCCGGTGCACCACATGGTGGTCAAGGCCGCCGTGGACCTGGTGGAGGGACGCATTCACTCCCTGGAGGGGGAGATGCCCCATGTCCCCCACGAGGACTGCCGGCATGCCCTCCTCACCCTGGAGCGCCTGGTGGGCGAGGAGATAAGGCCCGGTTTCACCCAGCTGGTCCGCGACGTGGTGGGTTCCCCCGAGGGTTGCTCCCACCTGGCCGTCCTGGTCACCAACCTGGGACACGCCAGCGTACAGGGTAGGGGCGCCCTCCTGGTGCACAGGTTCGGCGGCGGCGAGAGGGCGGTGCGCCTGATGCGCGAACAGGCCTTCCGGCTGGGAATCATGGGGGGCTGCTACACCTGGAGGGAGGATGGCCCGCTCATGAAGCGGATGCGGGAGGAGATGGGGGAATGACCACCAGCCCCCTCATCCGCTCTGGAGTCGGGGGATCAAAACCTGGATGGCAAGGGCGAATCCGCCTTATCGACCAGGGGCGGCCGGATCTCGAGTGTGCAGGAAAAAGGATGCCTGGACCACAGGGCTCATATTGTTTTCATGATTCAAGATTTTCACCATTCAAGACCGGCGAGTTGCGCCAGAGGAGCCGGGCGGGTTAACAAAATACAGTGATGAACCGAATAATCGATTGGTCCGTTGAAAGGCGCGGTCTATCGTTCCGCTATTACAAGGCGGGGAAAGCAAATCCGCGATCTTGAAAAAGTCGTGGGGTCGGGGAATATTCCTTAAGCCCCGCGCTTGGAGGAGAGGCCTGGTGAGTCCATGGGATGGAAGATCTACGGTTCAGCGGTGATCTTTCTTCTGGGACTGGTGGTGGGGAGCTTCGACAACGTCGCCGTCTACCGCATCCCGGAGGGGTTATCCCTGTGGTCCCCACGCTCTTTCTGTCCCCGCTGCAGGTCCCAGATCGCCTGGTACGACAACATCCCGCTTTTGAGTTACGTGCTGCTTCGCGGACGCTGCCGGAAATGCGAAGAACCAATTTCCTTCCGCTACCCACTGGTAGAGCTCATCAGCGGGCTGCTCTTCCTGGCCGTCTTCGCACGGCTGGACTTCGAGTGGCGGGCGGAGCTCGTCCCCCATCTCTTTCTGATTACCGTGCTCATCATCGTCTCGGTCATCGACCTGCAGCACCAGATAATCCCCAACCGGGTGATCTATCCTTCCATGCCCCTGGGCCTGGCGTCCATGGGAGCCGTGGCCCTGGCCAGGGGCGACGCCGGCATCTTCCTGCGCAGCCTGGCCGGACTGGCCATCGGGGGCGTGCCCCTGGGACTCCTCGCTCTCCTGCTCCCGCGCGGCATGGGGATGGGCGACGCCAAGCTGGCGGCATTCACCGGGATATTCCTCGGCTATCATCAGCTTACAGCCTTGTTCTTCGCCTTCCTCACCGGCTCCCTGGCCGGTATTACCTTAATTGCCACGGGACGAAAGGGGAGGAAGTCCCGCATACCTTTCGGTCCCTTCCTGGCCCTGGGCTCCTTTCTGGCCTTCCTGTTCGGGGAGCAGATATGGACGTTCTACCGCCAATTCCTATAACCGTTATTCGCTTTCTTCCCGGGAAGGCTTGCAGGGGACGGGGAAAGAATAAATGATGTGATGTGGTAGTGCCGGGCTAACTCTCGGATCCGTGGTCCCAAGACACATGGTTGGAAAGAGGCGGACAAGTTCTTTTACCGGCAATGCTGTGATCTTCGATCCACCGAGAGGGTGACCGATGAGCGGACTGGCGCAAGATGAATGCGGCGGAAACTTGATAGACGGCGGCGGCCGCGCCGTTCGCAAGGTCCTGCATGGCGCCGGGCGACGTTTATCCCCCGTGCTGGAGAGATATTACCAATCGACCACCCCCTACCGATTGTCTACCGTAGATAGAATCTCCGCCCTCGGCCTGACGGCGTTCTTTTTCCTTCTTTATCTGTACACCTGCAGCCACAGCCCGAACATGGCCGGGGATTCCCCAGAGCTTATCGCCGGCAGTTATTCCCTCGGCGTCGTTCACCCTCCAGGCTATCCCCTCTATACCCTCCTGGGATTCCTGTTCTCCCGCCTTCCCCTCGGGAGCGTTGCTTTTCGCGTCAACCTGACCTCCGTCATCTATCATACGCTGGCACTTCTCCTCTTCTACGTCTGCGCACTGAAAATCACGAGGAGCCGGTTGGCGGCGGCCATCGCCGGCGCGGCCCTGGGCTTCTCTCCCCTTTACTGGTTCTATTCCCTGATGGCCGAGGTCTTTCCCCTCAACGACCTCTTCATAATGCTCATAATATATACGGCCATAAGATCACGAGAAAAATGGCAGGAAGGAGATCGGCGGGGTTCATCGCGCCGGCTGCTCCTCCTTTCCTTCCTGCTTGGACTGAGCCTGTGCAACCACCAGACCATCGTCCTTGTCTTCCCCGCCGCCCTGCTTATCGCCTTGCAGCCCCTCCTTCACCACCTGAGAAGGATGCGCTTTGCGGCACTTTGCGCGGCGGCATTCTTCTTAGGGGTCCTGCCCTACGTGTACCTCCCCCTGAGCGCTTCGCGGAGCCCCTACGTAAACTTTGGCGATCCTTCCACGCTGAGGGATTTCCTTAACGTGATCACCAGGCGATATTACGGCACCGCCAGGCTCTGGAAGGGGGTCAGCGCCGAACACCGCCTGGACCTGGTACTCGACTGCCTCAAGAATATAGGGGTACAAGCCCACGCTTTCGGTATGGCTGTCGGCGGGCTCGGCATCTTCCGCATGGCAAGAAGGAGAATGGGTGATTTCCTTCCCCTGATGACCACTTTTATCGGGGGCCTTGTGCTTTTCCCCGCCGTGGCCAACGTCAAATTGCTGGGAGCCTTTCACATATCCACCATCGAGAGATTCTATCTTCTTCCGGGCATCCTCTTCTTCTTTTTCATCGGGGAAGGAATCGAGGCCATCCGGCAGGGAACCCAAAGGCTCCTCTCCAAGGCCCCCCTCCGGGAGGATATCCTGAGAGGCGCGGCCTGGACGGTCATGCTTATACTCGCACTTCCCTTCATCCTCCCCGCAGGCCGCACGGTCACGGAGGTCAGCCTGAGATACGACGTCCTCGGTGAGGCTTATATCGATAACCTCCTGGCATCCGTGGACGAGGGTTCGCTGATATTCGTCGAGGGGGACGTACCTACACAGTTGATGGAATATTATGAAACCTGCCTCCCGGAGAGGAAAAGGGTTTACATAGTCATCTATCCTTTCATATTCAATTCCTGGTACGTGAAAACACTGCATAAGTGGTATCCCGATCTTAGATTCCCCGAATTCACGGAGCTTCCCCTCCACAAGGGAATGTCCATAGACGAGATGAGGCTCATCTACGTGCAATATATCATCGCTTCCAATCCTCAAGTCACCAGCTTCCATATGCTCACCAAACCCGCATACCTGGAAGAACATTTCGAGCTGGTTCCCTGGGGCATGACCTTCAAGATCCTTCCGAAGGGAACCGAGCCGGAAATGGAAGGCTACCTGGACCGACAGCTGGATTTCTGGCGGAGTTTCGAATCACGGGGCATGGACATGCTCTATTATGGATACAACCGCAGGGAATACGATATCATCCCTTATCTATCTCAGTTCCCGGGGGAGCTGGCCGATTACCTTAAGAAGAGGGGCCTGCGCCAACAAGCGCTCCGCTTCCTTCTCATCGCCCACTCCATCGCCCCGGATCCCGATTACCTACGTCGGATTGCCGAGATATACAGGGAAGTCGGCAACCTGAGGGAATTTTTCGCCTTCTACGCTTTGACCGCGGGCTTGGATCAGCACGACTACCGGGTCATCACCGAAGAACTTCTGGCCCTTGAAAAAGCCCTGGAGGAATACCATGGAGGACAAGGATCACCCTAAACTCAAGATAAAGCTTTTGCTGCTCCTGGGGATGTTCCTGGTGCTCCTTTTTTTCACCTTCCCCTTCTGGAGCACCACACGTATTCCCTTCCAGGGAGATGTAATAAACAGCGACGTGACGGAATTAAATTTTCCCATTAAGGTCTTCTATGCCCGCTGCCTGAAAGAGGGGAGGTTGCCACTCTGGGTCCACGAGATAGGCTGCGGCTTTCCCCTCCTCGCCGAGGGACAGAGCGGGCCTTTGTATCCCATGAATCTCCTGCTCTACCGGCTGCTCGACCCCATCCTGGCCTTCAACCTGTCCCTTATCGTGAGCCTGGCACTTTGCCTGCTCTTCTCCTATCTTCTTTTCAAGAATTACGGCCTCTCACGGGCAGCATCTTTCCTGTCCTCGGTGGCCTTTACCTTTTCCGGTTATACCATGGCCAGGCTTAAGTTCACCTACATGATACTCTCACTGTGCTGGATTCCCCTGGCCATCCTCGGATTGGAAAGGAGCTTCCAGCGCGGGAACTTCACCAACCTTTTCCTCACCGTTCTGGCCCTTTCCATGCAGATACTCGCCGGTGGGCCCCAATTCTTCATGATTACCCTGGCGCTTCTGGGCTTCGTCTTCCTGTGGAGATACCTGGCTTCCCTAACGCGGTTGCCGTCCTTGAAGGATGAACACGACGGGCGAGCGGTGCGAAAAAGCATCGTCATTCCTTTGCTTTCCGTAATCGTTTGCATCCTCCTGGCCCTGTCCCTGGCCGCTCCCCAGCTGGTGCCCATGTTGAGAGGTTACACGGTTTCCGACAGGGCAATGAACCCGTCCTTCGATTTTTCCCTTGGAGTGGCCATGCAGCCCCGCAACCTGGTGATGTTTTTCTCCCCCTACCAGTTCGGCAACCCGGCATGCAATACCTACGACTTGGAACGCGATTTTTTCTGGGAAAACATCGCCTACCCCGGCCTTTTCACCCTAGTCCTCGCCCTCCTCGCCCTCTTCTTCTTCCGCCTGAGGGACGAGACGACCCTGATGTGGTGTACCGCGGGGTTGCTGGCCCTCATGATCTCTTTGGGCGCCCTGACTCCCTTTGCCGAATTCCTGTGGCGTTACGTTCCGGGATTTCGTTTCTTCCGTTTCTGGCAAAGGTTCCTGGTAGTTGTAGGGCTGGCCATAGCCTTTCTGGCCGGCAAAGGCCTGGACGCCATGCTCAAGAGGGTCGGGTCCGGGAAATGCTGGCGTTTTACGCTGTCCGCCCTCTGCATCGTGGTAATTCTCGTGGACCTCGGGTTTTTCGCACGCCAGCAGGTTTCCACCATCCGCGCAGACCACCTCATGGAACACAATCCCACCGCGGAATGGCTGAGGGAGAAGCTGGATGCCCCGGAAGTGGGACCCTTGCAGCGGATAGCAACGGTGGGCGAGGAAGAACTATGGAAGGAGGTCATACGGCAGTCGAAGGGCTGGCTCGGCGACAAGGAAGCTTTTGATGGATTCTTCCTGTTTCTGCCCCCGAACCACAATCTCTTATACAGCTTGAACTCCTTCTCCCAATACGGCGATTACGGAATCTACAGGTTTAAACTCCTAGACGGCCTGGCCCATTATTTCTACACCCGAGAGGAGGGCTGGAACGGAAGATTGACCCGCACCGCCGTGAATATCCTGGCGCTTTACGGGGTCCGGTACCTCCTCAGCCCCCTAAAACTGGACCAGGAAGGCCTCCGGATGGTGGAGAGTCGGGATACTTCGATACGCGGCGTCACCTTGTACGTATATGAGGTGGAAAACCCCCTGCCCGCGGCAAGGATAGTGCAGGACGTACAGCTTTTGGAAACCGGAGAGGGAATCA
The DNA here is from genome assembly GCA_030019255.1 of Actinomycetota bacterium. NCBI lineage: Bacteria > Bacillati > Actinomycetota > Actinomycetota bacterium. The sequence goes on along the minus strand of JASEFK010000009.1, from coordinate 17,088 downwards.
ATTATCTTCAGATTCTCGAGGCCTTCTGGAACGCTGAGGCCTCCAGGGAAAGGGTCATCCTGGAGAAGCGACCCCTTGAGCAGTTCGGCCCCGGACCTGCTGGCGAGGCGGAAGTAACGTCTCTTGACAAGGCCAGGGTTTCCGTTTCCGCGGATACACCTGGGGGAGGTATACTGGTCCTAAACATCACCTACTATCCCGAATGGCGTGTGTACGTGGACGGTGAGGAGAAGGAACTCCTGCGGGTAAACTTCGCGGCCATGGGGGTGGTCCTGGAGCCCGGAAAACACACCGTAGAGTTCGTTTTAAGGCCCACATCCCTTTACTACGGTATACTTTTGTTTTCTGCCTCGCTCGTGCTCATGGCCCTCTTATGGCTGTGGAGCGGCAAGAAGGGTTACCTGCGCCTGCCATGAAAGCCTATAAAAGAAATGGGGGCTTTCCGCCCCCATTGGTTCTCCACCGCCCCGGTCTTAACCGGAAGGTGTCCCGTGCGAAGAGCACGAGGGCGAGGGTGGCGCCGAAATGGTGAAGTTCCAGGTAATGCTCCCGCCAGACGGGCAGTTGGTTATGCTGTCGAGGTTCTCAATATAACCCGAAAGCTGCCCGATGGCCGTCGGATAAGTCCCGTCGTTGCTGGCCGCATAGACGTTGGACTGAGTCTGAACGGTCTTCATATTGGCCTTGCAGGTCTTTGCTTGGGCGTTCCCCCTCGCTGCCAGGAACACCGGCACGGCGATACCTACCAAGATACCGATGATTAAGATGACGATCATCAACTCGATGAGGGTGAAACCTGCCTCCCTGTGCATCCTTCTGGCCATATCCTAACTCACCTCCTTTCCTTCAAAATGTTGAAGCGACTGCCAAGCAGCGATTTCTCAGCCCCTCGATCACCTCCTTCCTCGCATCCCGCCTTTTGCAAGTATTTCATCGGCAATTTGCCCGCCTTTCTTTAGTTAACACTCGCCCTCTTGTAGACTAACCCTTCCACGCGTGAGAATCGAGATGGCGACAACCCTTCCTGGCCACCGAGACCACGGACAGCCCCCAGGGAAAGGGCACCCTGCCCAGCAGGAAACGCTCGGTGGAGAAGACAATTTCCAGCAAAGAGTTCAGCATCGCGGGAGGCTCCCTGAGGTCGGGGCCCGGCTCCACCCGGCTCAACCTGCTCCAAAGCCTCTGGGCCGCGGCGGGGGGGAAGAGGAGGCAGTTGTAGTAGGAGGTGAAAACCTCGGAAAGGCCGGCCCCTCTCACCATATCCCTGACCTCCCTCCGGGAATACCTCCTCCGGTGATGGTGAAACCGGTCCCGGGGGGAATAGAGCCACCGATAGGCGGGAACGGTCAGCAACAAGACCCCCCCTTCCGCTAACAGGTCCGCGGCGGCCGTTACCGCCTTTTTATCGGCGTCCAGATGCTCCAGGAGGTCAAGCATCAGAACGGCGTCGAATTCTTCCTGCAAGCCGGCCAGGTCCTCCGGTATATTCCCCTTGAGAAGGCGCGCCCGGGTACGGGTGGAAGCGAAGGCCAGAGCCTCTTCGGATACATCCATCCCCGTGGCCTCGCCGAGTTCTTCGAGCGCTTGCAGCATGGAACCCGTCCCGCATCCCAGGTCCAGGACTCGCGGTCGTGCCTTTTCAGCCACCAGGTACCTTCTCAGGAGCTCCAGGACGATCCGCCGTCTTGCCACGAACCACCAGTGGCGGGTCTCCATCTCATACATCTCGCGGTAGAGCGCCTTCTCCACCCTCCGCCTCCTCGATTCCCAGCGTCTCCGACACCAGGTATAGCGGCCTTTCCTGTACCTCACGGTACATCCTGCCCACGTATTCCCCGAGGAGGCCGATGAAAAATATCTCCACCCCGTTGAGCAGGAAGAGGCTGATGACCAGGAAGGCATAACCTGGAACCGGAATACCGAAAAACAGTTTCTGGACCAGGACCACCAGGATGGCCACCATGCTGATGAACAACATCACGAATCCCATGATGCTCATGATGTGGAGGGGTACGGAAGAAAAGGATGTTATCCCGTCCAGGGCCAGCCGGAGCCTTTTCCACGAGGAGTACTTGGTCTCGCCCTCCAGCCGTGGCTCACGCCGGTAGGGCACCTCCACCGCGCTACCTCCGAGCCAGGCGATCTCGGCTCGAACGAAGCGGTTCCTCTCCGAGAGAAGGCGGAACCTTCTCACCACCTGCCGGTCGATGAGGCGGAAATCGCCCGTATCCACGGGGATCTCCACCTCGGTGAGCCTTCTTATCAAGCGGTAGAATAGGCGCGAAGACGCCTTTTTGAGAAGCGGTTCACCGGCCCTTTCCAGCCTCTTCCCATACACGATGTCGTACCCCTCCTCCCACCTCGCAAGCATCTCGGGGATGACCTCCGGCGGGTCCTGCAAGTCGGCATCGATGATGACCACGGCATCCCCACGGGCGTAGTCCAGGCCGGCGCTGGTGGCCATCTCGTGGCCGAAGTTGCGGGTGAAGGAGACCAGCTTGACCCGCGGGTCTTCCTGGTGAAGGTCGGAGATCTCGGACCTCGAGCCGTCGGTACTTCCGTCGTCCACGAACAGTATTTCCAGGTAACCGACCAGGGGTTCAAGGACAGATACCAGCCTCCGGTAGAGAGGAAGGATATTGCCCTCCTCGTTGAAGACGGGCACCACCACGGTCAGTAGCGAGTCGGAAGCTTTCCTTCTCTTCTCCATCGATTCCATCCCTTTAAACTCGTTGAAATTCCCGAACCAAGGCAGTGGATGGTTCATCCCCCACCATTCCCGTACCAGGCGATGGCCTTTCGAGATCCCCGGTAAGACATTCCGGATATATTTTCGCTTATCCTTCCACATAAATGAAAATCGTCCCGCATGTTCGCCCCCTTTACCGTGAAACCAGTCACGACCACCGTGACCCGCGCTGCGTCGCGAACAGCTTTGAGCTGGCGAGTTTTAAGTCGATATGTCGTCGCTGCCCGGACGCCTCACCAAACAGTCGGTGGCGGGACGTCACCATATCCAACGCATTAGGGTTTATTTAGAACTCTCGATGACGGCCGCGAACATCGGGTATATTAACGGCGTGGTCCTCCGACCACGACATCGCCATAAAACGGAACCTTCAAGGGGAAGGGATTCCCGGGCAAGGAGCTGGCTCCCATGCGCATTCTGGCCCTGGACATAGGGGTGGGGACCCGTGATGTCCTCCTCTACGACTCCGGGAGGACCCTGGAGAACTGTACCCGCATGGTGCTGCCCAGCCCCACCCGCCTCCTGGCGTACCGGGTTGAGGAGGCCACGTACTCAGGAAGGGACCTCTTCATAACCGGGCACACGGTGGGAGGAGGACCCTTTTCCCGCTCCGTGAAGCGGGTCCTGGCAGCGGGAAGGAAGGTTTATATGACCCCGGCGGCGGCCCTCTCCATCCGCAACAACCTGGAGGACGTGGCCTCCCTGGGCATAGAGATCGTTAATTCTCCGCCGCCCGGTTTTTCCGGGATCACCGTAACCGCCGACGAGCTGGACCTCCAGGCCCTGGCCAATTTCCTGGCCCGGAGCGGGGAAGACATGTCGCGCCTGGACGGCGTGGCCGTGGCCGTGCAGGACCACGGAACGTATGCCTCCGGAGAGAGCAACCGCAAGACCCGCCTCCGTTACATGAGGGAGCGCCTGGAGGCTGATCCACGCCCCACCGCCCTGGCCATGCTCTCCGGCGAGGTGTCGGACGCCTTCCCCCGCCTGGCCTCCGCCGCCCGGCGGGCCGGTGAGCAGTTCCCCTCCTGCCGCATCCTGGTCATGGACACCGCCCCGGCGGCGGTGGCCGGGTGCCTGGCTGACCCGCTGGTCGCCTCCCGAGCCCCAGGGAACATCCTGCTGGTCAACGCCGGCAACGGGCACACCCTGGCTTGCATCCTGTCCGAGGGATGCGTGGTGGGGCTTCTCGAACACCATACCCACCGGCTGGACCCGGGTGCCTTCGCCGACTACCTGCGCCTCTTCTGCGACGGAGGTGCCCGGGACGAGGACCCCTTCATGGCCGAGGGCCACGGCCTTTTCTACCTGGAGGAAGCCCCGGGGTGGAGGAACCTGGACCTCATCGCCGTGACCGGTCCCAACCGCGGCCTGCTCAAGGAAGCCGGCCTGGATGGCTACTTCCCTGCCCCGGGCGGGGACATGATGATGACCGGTCCACTGGGGCTGGTGCGGGCTTTCATGGAACACAAGGGTTGAAGTCTTCCCCCGCCACCTTGTCGCACCATTTGCGCCAACCATAGTGGTGCGGAGCTTCCGGTAACCTGTCCACCGACGTCTTCCGGGCGTAATGTCGACCGGTTTGTCGGCACTCAACCATGAACAGTAATCAAGGAATGTGTTGTCGCTCTCCACCCCTGAAATTTCTCATCCTTCCACGAAGTGCGCGCGGGAGACTACATCAATCTCGTCAAGTGCGGTATCGCTCCCGCCCCCCGAACCTCCTCCTCCCCGCCCCTTCCTCACCCCCGGCCAGTCACCCTCTCCGCTCCCGCCCGCGATTCCCGGTCCTTCTCTCCTCCAGCCCCACCGCCGCCAGTCCGACCAGGATGAGGGCCGTACCCAGGAAAAGCCCGGCGTTCACCCTCTCGCCCAGCCAGGCCCAGCCCCAGAAGAGGGAGATGGGGGCGATGAGATAGGTGTAGAAGGCCGCCTGGGTGGCGCCCAGCCCCTCCAGCCCCCAGGAATAGAGGAGGTAACCCGCCACCGTGCATCCCAGGCCGAGGAAGGCGAGCCACGCCCATCCTTCACCGGATATGTCTCTCACCTGGCGGGCGCAGTCCCCACAAGCCAATGCCAGGGGGAGCAGGGCCAGGGTGCCCAGGATGACGGCGTAGGCGGTCACGAAGAGAGGGTCATGCTCCTCCACCAGCGGCTTCAGGAGCACCGTGTAAACCGCCCAGGCGGCGGCGGCCAGGAGCACCAGGAGCGCTCCCTGCACCCTCCCGGCACCCAGCGAAGCGTCGCTTCCCAGGATGGTGATGATCGCCACCCCTCCCATGGCGGACAAGATGCCCAGGGCCTTCAGCCGGCCCAGGCTCTCTCCCAGCAGGAAGCCGGCCAGGAGGGCGGCGAAGACGGGGGTGGTGTTGGCGATGAGGCCGGCGGTGCCCGCGGGTATGGTGGTCTCCCCGTAGGTCAGGGCCAGATGATATCCGTAGATGGCGCATATCCCGGCCACGCAGACCAGGGTCCATTCCCCGGCGGAAAGGCGGGGCCTTTTCCCCCACCTGGCCAGCAGCAGGGGAAGGAGCGCGCAACCGGCCAGGAGGAAGCGGAGCAGGTTGAGGGTGATGTAGGAGACCTCCTCCAGGAGCACCTTCACGCCCACGAAGGCCAGGCCCCATATCCAGCACACGGCGAAGAGGGCCAGGTGATAGCGCCATCCGGGCTTCATGAGGCCCGCTCCGCCCCGGAAGTAACCCTTATCGTCCCCTGGTCATCGGGTCACCGGTCCTCTTCGGGCACCTCGTAGGCCCGCTCGGCCAGCCGGTAACCCAGCTTAAGCCACAGGGGGTAGGTAGCGAAGATGGCCGCGGACACGGCGTGGCCTCGTGGAGAGACGTTGCGGTGGTCGAACTTGAAAACCCCAGAGTTTATCATCCAGTCTCTTCCCGATTCGGCCCGGCACATCTCCCATATCCAGCGCGTCCACTCCAGGTTGAAATAGAGGCTGATGCTGGTGGCGTAGAAGGCCCCCAGGGTGGCCAGGTCCAGGAATCTCCTCACCTTCTTCCTATTTTCCTCGTCTTTCACCAGCCTCCGGGTAGCCCTGGCGTAGAGGTAGCCGATGGAAACCAGCCAGGGAGGATCGATGAGAAAGCTGTCATACGGGATCATGTGACCTCCTTTCTCCGCATCCTGCTATCCCGATTATATACGAGTATCGACCTGAAAATCCCCGGGCCGGATTCCTTATCCGTTCACCCGGAAAAATCCCTATACCTTCAGGTGGGAGGACAAGGGGAATGAAACAGGGAAAGTACCCGCCCCGGGTGAGTGGGAACATGCACGGCGGCGTTCATGGATCGAAAGCGTTGTTTACAAGACGCGGCGTTGCCAGAAAGGAACTGCAAAACCCGGTTGAATCCCCGCTTTAAGCCTGCCCCGCCGACCACCGGAAAAAAGTTGGATTTCCTCGATCGCGACTGGATACCTAATGGAATCCGCTCCCCCGAACGAGCATAATAGTGCGTGACGCCTGAGCGTCCACCGGCGCGGCGCCGACATTGGTGCGCCGACGAGGCACCGTCCAACCGAGACCGAGCGCCACTCCTAAGAGATGGGAGACGGGAAGAAAACATGAGGCTCTTACGCCGTAAGTTGGTGCGGGAGATACGCCAGGCCAAGTTCCGCTTCCTGGCCGTAAGCCTGGTGGTGGCCATCGGCATCGTACTCTTCACCGCCTCCTACATGTCCTATCTCAACCTCTCCAAGTCCTACGAATATACTTACGAGAAGCTCAACTTCGAGGACCTGCTGGTGCGCGTGGAGAGAGCCCCGGAACGGGTGGTTGACCGTCTCTCCGAGCTCCCCAATATCGAGCTCCTCACCCCCAGGATAAGCGAACCGGTTAGCATGGAGCTGGAAGACGGCTCCCGCATCACCGGCCAGGTGATAAGCGTACCCGCCCAAAAACCATACGTGAACACCCTTCATCTCCTGGAGGGCAGGGAGCTCACGGGACGCGAGAAGGAGCTCACCTGCCTGGTGGAGACCCACTTCGCCAAGTTCAATCACCTTAAGGAAGGAGATCTTGTATACGCGGTGCAGAACGGAGAACGCCTGCCGGTGAGGGTGGCCGGCGTGGTAGCCAGCCCAGAATACCTGGTAGTCTTCCGCAACCGGCAGTTTCCCATGACCTCGGCCTCCGTCTACGGAGTCTTCTACTTCAACCCGGAACAGGCCCGTTCACTGGCCGGGTTCCCCTCCGGTTCCTACAATGAGTTCGCTTTCACCCTTAAGGACTACTCCCTCTTGGAGACCACCCGGGAACAGGTGGAGGCCATCCTTTCCCCCTACCAGATAGAGGAAGTCACCACCAGGGACAACCAGATATCCAAGACCCTCCTGGAAATGGATATCCAACAGTTCCATAACTTCGCCCTCTTCTTCCCCATTCTCTTCTTCACCATCGCCGCCTTCAGCATCTACATGATCCTCTCCCGCATGGTGCGCATGCAGCGGCCGATAATCGGCCTTATGCGGGCCATCGGCTATCCCTCCCGGACGGTACTCCGCCACTACCTGTCCTTTGCCCTGGTAGTGGGAATCATCGGCATCTTTCTGGGAAGCCTGCTGGGGATCGCGGCCACCGCCCTGGTCTCCAAGATCTACGCCAGGACCATGGGAATCCCCTTCGTGCATTTCGGCCTCTATCCCCAGGTCTTCGGCTACGGGTTCCTGCTGGCCATGGGGTTCTGCGCCCTTGCCGGGTTGGTTCCCGCTCGCCAGTCGGCGGCCGTACATCCCACGGAAGCCCTGCGGGGGTCGGTAGACATCTCCCGGTACGGCAAGCCAACATGGGTAGAAAGGCTGCTCCCCTCCATCGCCCGTCTCCGCGTGTTCTGGAGGCTTCCGCTACGCAACGTCTTCCGCAACCGGAGGCGCACCGCCTTCACCGTGGTGGGCATAATCTTCGCCATCGTGCTCATCCTCATGAACCTGGGCATCAGCGACACGGTGCACGCCAATATGGACCGGGCCTTTAACCACCTTTTCACTTTCGACATCGCCGTCCTCTTCCTGGAACCCCAGACCAGGGTGACCCAGAGGAAGCTGGAGAACCTCCCCGGCGTGACCCGGGTGGAACCCACCGCCGGTCGTCCCTGCACCATAAAGGCCGGGAACCGGGACGTGGAGAGCATCGTCATGGGGGTGCTCGCCGACACCGTGATGCGCGGTTTCCTGGACGAGGAGAACCGGCCGGTGAAGCTCTCGCCGGGGCACTGTCTCCTGAGCAACAACTACCGCGAGCAACTGGGGGTGAGTGAAGGGGACGTGGTGACCATCTCCGCGTCCCGGCGCTCCCGGAACTTCATCGTCTCCAGCTTCATCATGGAACCGCTGGGTTCCTTCGTCTACGTCCCGGTGGAGGAGGCCCGCGAGCTTCTGGGCTACGGGACGCGCTCCTCGGCCTTCTACATCAAGTTGGATCCCGGGTATTATCACCAGGTGCGCGACGAACTCTACGCCATGCCCAACGTGCTCACCCTGGTGGACCTCACCCAGATACATGCGGAGATCGAATCCTACATGGCCCTCATGTACATCGTCATCGCCGTGATGCTCATCTTCGGGCTGGTCATGGCCTTTACCCTGGTCTTCAACACTTCGACCATCAACATCATGGAGAGGGGGCAGGAGGTGGCCACCATGCTCACCCTGGGGGTTCCCCACTGGAAGGCCTCCCTCTCCCTGACCCTGGAGAACGTGATCATGGGGTTCCTGGGCCTCTTTCCGGGCTTTATCGCCGCCCGCATCGTCATGGAACAGGCCATGCGCCTCTACCAGAGTGACCTGTTCTCCTTCACCCCCGCGGTGTCCCTCTGGAGCTATCTCATAACCGCCGTTCTGGTCCTGGGGTTAATGGTGCTCTCGGAATTCCCCTCCCTGCGCTACATCCGGAACCTTAACCTGGCCCAGTCCACCAAGCGCCGTTCCCTCTGAGCGGGCCGCGAATGTCCCTTTTCCTTGTTAAAAGAAGGGGGATGAAGTAAGGGGTTGAAGAAAGGATCTAGATAAAGGATTTCGGTCAGCGCGTCCCGGAACCTCGAAATACGAGTGCAGTACAGGTCACCGGTTCGCCCCGAGGGGGCTCACTCCTCCGCCTCTTCCGCCACTTCCTGGAGGTAGCATTCCCGGCAGTAAATGAACCCCCCGTGAAGCCCCTCCACCACCCCCACGAAGAGCCATTCCCGGACCTCGAAGGCGTGGCCGCACCGGGTGCACAGGGAACCAGCCTTCACCTCAATGCCCAGGGTCCGCTCCTCCGCACCCGGCTCCTCCACGGCCAGGGCCGGCTCCAGGCTGAGGACCCCCTTGGGAAGCTCGTCCTCCGAGGGACGACACCTCTGGCAGTAGAGGTACTCGCGCATCTCCTCCACCTCGGCGGCCAGGGAGTACACCTTCTCTCCCGCCCGCAGCCTCCTCCCGCATCCCTCGCAGACTCCCCCTCCGCTGACCAGCCTGCCGCTGATGAACTTCCTCATGGCCTATCCTCACCTTCCGGAACGCCCACGCACCGCGGCCTTTCCCAAGGCTTTCCCCACGCCGGCGCGAAGCTTCCTCTTAGGACATCCTTAATAGTAATACTTTACGCGTATTCGATGGCGTCAACGTTATGCATGTGTGACGGTGTATCCGACGATATCCAATGACGATTCCCATGATCCACGCCTCCCTTTCCCTTCGAGACCAGGACAAGGCTTTCATCCCCGTTCGAGGCGACACTTGAGGGCAGGTCTGACACGTCGCTCAATTCTTCTACATCTTTCGCCTTCTTATCATTATCTGTCATGTCACTCTGGGGAAATAAAATCCTTTCAGGAGGTGTTCCGATGCCCCGGACGGGTTTTGCGGACCTACCCCTGCACGGAGGGAAGGCGCCACGCTGGCTCTTCGAGCGCATGGTGCGCCTGTCCAGCGACATCATGACCTGGATGGTGGAGGAGCTGGGACCGGGGGCCACCCTGGAGCGCTTCGCCGACCCCTTCTGGTTCCAGTCCCTGGGATGCGTGCTGGGATTCGACTGGCACAGCTCGGGAGTCACCACCACCACCTGCGGAGCGGTAAAGGAAGCCCTCCACCACCGGCGCGACCTGGGGATATTCGCCGCGGGCGGCAAGGGGGCCGCTTCCCGGCGCACTCCCTTGGAGATAGAGGAGAAGGGCGAGCGGGCCGGGCTGGGAGAGAGGATTCCCCAGCTCATTCACGCCAGCCGCATGGCGGCCAGGGTGGACAACAACGCCCTGCAGGACGGCTACCAGATTTACCATCACTTCTTCCTCTTCACCACCGAGGGAGAATGGGCGGTGGTACAGCAGGGGATGAACGAGACCTGCGGCTACTCCCGCCGTTACCACTGGCTTTCCTCGCGGGTCCGGGACTTCACGGAGGAGCCCCATGCCGCCATATGCTCCCAAGCGGCGGGGAACGTGGTGCTCAACCTGGTGGCCGCGGAAAGCCGGGAGGCCAGGGACGTCCTGGGGCCCCTTTCCTCCCTCAACCCGGACCACACGGTCCGGGAACTGGAGCGCCTTCATGCCCTCACCCTGCCTTCCCGGCACCGCCTCCTGCTGCGCGACCTGCATCCGGATTCCATCCGCAAGGTGCTCCTGAGAACCTATGAACGCCAGCCGGAGGACTTCGCCACCCTCCTGGGGATGCCCGGCGTGGGGGCCAAGACGCTGCGCGCACTGGCCCTGATCGCCGAGCTGGTCTACGGAACACCGGTGAGCTGGCGGGATCCCGCGCGGTACAGCTTCGCCCACGGGGGAAAGGACGGCTATCCCTATCCCGTGGACCGGGAAACCTACGACTCCTCCATCGACTACCTGGACAAGGCCCTGCGGGCCTCGAAGGTGGACAGAAGCGAGAGGGAGGCCGCGCGCCGGAGACTGCTCCGTTTCTACCGCTCCCTCTCCGAGCCGGGTAAAAATTCGATCCGGCCATGGGAGCCTCCCGAAGAATATCGTGTCCAAGAGGGATGCGCCGCCGGATCAAGGGGGGATACCTCTCGGAATGAAGAAAACCCGGGGCATGTAAACCGGCGTTTCCCCTTGCGGGATGACCCTCGCTCAAGGCAGACTTCCTTCCCTTTCTGACCCTTTCCCGGCGGTGCCCTCCACCCCGTCAACCTACCACCGGACTCCCAGAACCAAAGGATGACGCGGGCGGAGGGGTCCTTCTCGAACGGCGTGTCATTCCACCGTTCATGCCCGAGGACAAACCCGATGCCCTTCCTTTACCGGGTTGTTGGTCGCCCTCCGTCTTGGTATATAATTAATGCGGTTTTCAGAGCAAAGCGAGCAAAGAGGTGATCGCGGTTGAGTTCCGTCATCAAGAAGCGCCGCAAGAAGATGCGGAAGAAAAAGCACAAGAAGCTCCTCAAGAGGACTCGCTGGCAGAGGAGAAACAAGTAACCCGTCTCCGCCCGGGAGCCGCCGTAGACCATACCGGCGGCGGCGACCGTCACCCCTCTTCCGGGCGCTTGCGATATCACCCGGAATCCACGGTAGAACCGAACCCACCGCCCCCGGGAGTCTGGATCACGAGCACGTCCCCCTCCTCCACCCACGTCTCCGTCTTGGAAGGCATGCGCTCTTTCCGGCCGTCCCTCCTGAGGATGTGGTCTTCGCCCGGCTTTCCCGGTTCGCCTCCCGCCAGGCCGTAGGGACCGCGGCGCCTCCGGTCGGCCAGGAGGGTCAGGCGGGCGGGTTCCAGGAACTGGATATGGCGCTCCAGCCCGTCCCCGCCCCGGAAACGCCCCGTGCCTCCCGTGCCTCTGGCTATGGCATACCTGAGGACGCGCAGCGGATACTCGAACTCCAGGGCTTCCACGGGGGTGTTCATGGTGTTGGTCATGTGGTTGTGGGTAGCGTCCATGCCGTCCTTGTCCGGACGGGCGCCGCATCCCCCGGCGATGGTCTCGTAGTAGGCAAAGGGGCGTGGCCTCTCTCCGCCCACGGCCAGGTTGGTCATGGTCCCGTAGCTGGCTGCCGGTATCTTCTCCGGTAGGGCCTGGGCCAGGGCTCCCAGCAACACGTCCACCACCCTCTGGGAGGTCTCCACGTTCCCGCCGGCCACCGCCCGCGGCAGGGAGGCATCCAGGAGGGAGGGCCTGGATATGATCACCTCCACCCTCTCCAGGCACCCGTGGTTGAAGGGGGCCCCGGGGGGCAAGAGGCAGCGGAGCACGTAATAGACCGCGGATAGGGTCACCGAGGAGGGGCAGTTCAGGGGCCCGGTCACCTCCCCGCTGGAGCCGGCGAAATCCACCCTCATGCGGCCGTCGGAGATGGAAATATTCACCTTGATGGGGATGTCCTCGTGCCCCCACCCGTCGTCGTCCAGGTAGTCGGTGAAGGAGTATTCGCCCTCGGGAAGACGGGAAAGGACCTCGCCGGTCACCCTTCCGGCGTAGCGCTGCAGTTCCTCCATGTAGGCCTCCACGACCTCCAGGCCGTGACGGGCCACGATGTCCCGCAGCCTGCGTTCCCCGACCCGGAGGGAACCAAGCTGGGCCCGCAGGTCGCCCCTCCTCTCCTCCGGGGTGCGCACGTTGGCCAGGATGAGCCTCTCCACGTCCTCCACCACCCGGCCCTCCCGCGCATAGTGGAGCATGGGGATGATGAGCCCCTCCTGGTAGACCTCGCTCCCCAGGGGCATGGAACCTGGCGCCCTGCCGCCCACGTCGGCGTGGTGAGCCCGGTTTACCACGTATCCCACCTGGCGGCCTTCCCACCACACCGCGGAGGCCATGGTCAGGTCGGGGAGGTGGGTGCCTCCCCGGAAGGGATCGTTCCACAACACCACGTCACCCTCGCGCAGGGTCTCGCCCCGCCCATCCAGCCATTCCACCAGGGCCCGCATGGAGGTGGGAAGGGCGCCCAGGTGCACTGGAATATGGGCCGCCTGGGATACCAGCCGCCCCCGGGCGTCGAAGACGGCGCAGGAAAAATCCCTTCTTTCCTTGATGTTCGCCGAATGGGCGGAGCGCCCCAGGACCACCCCCATCTCCTCGGCCACCTCCGCCAGCAGGTTATGGAATATCTCCAGGCTCGCCGCGTCCATTTCCATCTCCCTACCGTTGCCTTCCATCTTTTCACCCCGGGGACCGCCCCGATTCACACTCCAGGACCAGGTTCCCGTAGCCGTCCACGCCTCCCCGCCAGCCCGGCGGCACCACCACCGTGGCATCTTCCTCGCTTACCAGGCAGGGCCCGGCGATGCGGTCGCCGCTCCCCAGGGATTCCCTTTCCAGGACCGGGCATTCCGCCTCCTCCAGGTTCCCCTCGACTACGCCGAAGAGCACCTTCGCCCTTCCGGGCCCCCTGGACCCATTTTCCTTTTTCTTCCATGCCGGGAAGGAGGCCTCCGACGGCTTCACGGAACGCAGCCGCAGGTTCACCAGCTCCACTTCCGCGTCCTCCAGGTGGAAACCGTATCGCCTGTAGTGAGCCCGGTGGAAGGCCTCGGCCACCTTCCCGGCGTCCCACCCCTCCTCCACCTCTATCCTGAGCTCGTAGGCCTGGCCCCGGTAGCGCAGGTCCAGCGCCGGGCGGTGGCGGCAATCTTCCATTTCCTTCCATGCAGGAGGCAGGGCCTCCCTCATCCATCTCCAGGCTTCCCTGGCGCGTTCCATGGCCTCCGGCCCCAGGGGAAGCATGAGGGTAAGGGAGGAATCGCGCACCCGGTCGGCCATGGCCAGGCCGCAGGCGGAGAAGGTTCCCGGGAAGGGGGGCACCAGGACCCGGCGCATCCCCAGGAGTTCCGCCAGCTCGCACCCGTGCATGGGACCAGCCCCACCGTAGGCCACCAGGACGAAGTCCCGTGGGTCGTGGCCGCGGTCCACGGTCATCAACCTCACCGCCCTCGCCATATGGTTGAGGACCACGGAGAGGACGCCCGCCGCCGTCCTCCGAGCATCCCAGCCCAGGGGCCTCCCCAGGGCCCGGAGGGCGGCATGGGAGCGCTCGGGGTGCAGGCGCATCTTCCCGCCCAGGAAACGGGCCACCGGCAGCCTGCCCAGGACCAGGTTGGCGTCGGTCACCGTGGGAAGCTCGCTCCACCCGTAGCAGGCCGGACCCGGACGGGCACCCGCGCTCTCCGGGCCCACCTTGAGGGCGCTTCCCTCATCCAACCGGGCTATGCTTCCCCCTCCCGCCCCGATGGAATGGATGTCGATCATGGGAAAGCGGAGGGGGAATCCCTCCACCTCTCCCTCGGAGGTGAGGGTCATTCCCCCGTCCAGCAGGGAGACGTCGGTGCTGGTCCCACCCATGTCCAGGGCCACGGCGCGCGGGAGGCCGACCAGTTCGCACATCCTGGCCGCGGCGGCCACCCCTCCGGCGGGACCGGACATGAGGGTCCTGGCCGCCGCCTCCCTCGCCTCGCCGGGGTGCATGGTCCCGCCGCCCGAATGCATGATCTCCAGTCGCCCCTCCCCCAGCTCACGCTCCAGCGCCGCGATGTAGCCGGCTACCCTCCCCGCCACGTAGGCGTTGACCACCACCGTGCTGGCCCTTTCGTACTCCCGGTATTCGGGAAGGAGGCGGCTGGAGAGGTGGACGTCCAGGCCCGCCGCTTTCAGCGCCTCGCCCACCCTCAACTCGTGTTCCGGGCACAGGAAGGAAAAGAGCAGGCACACCGCGGCGGCCTCCACCTCCAGGGCACGCATCCTGCGGGCCAGTTCCTCCACCTCCGCTTCCGCGAGGGGGACGACTATCTCTCCCCTGGAACCGACCCTCTCCGCGACTTCGAAGCACAATTCCGGGGGCACGAGGGGCCGGGGCTTCTCCACCCCCAGGTCGTAGAGGCGCGGCCGCGTCTGCCGGCCGATGGTCAGGAGGTCGGAGAAACCCCGGGTGGTCACGAAGGCGGTGCGGGCGCCCTTCCTCTCCAGCAACGCGTTTACAGCCACCGTGCTCCCGTGGACTATCCTGGCAGCCCCTTCCATCCCCCCCTCGCGCAGCCCCGCGAAGAAAGCCTCCTCCGGACGGGAGGGGGTGGAGGGCAGCTTGTAGATGTGCAGGGAGCCTCCTTCCACAGCCACCAGGTCGGTGAAGGTGCCTCCGATATCCACTCCCACCGGCATGTCCCGCTTCCTCCACGCATCCCGGCCCGCACGCCCGGCGGTCACATCCGTTCGCCCGACGAAAGACCGCCGCCTCCGCCGGTTACCGGAGATGAACGATTCCCGGAGACGAACATATTTTATACACCAAACGATCGCGCCCCGCCTTCCGGCCGCATTTCCAGGAGGAGCACGTCCCCTTGATCTGCCGGGCTCCCGATCGAAGGTGGAGGGGTAAATGATATGCCGGGTTTCTGCCCGGAGGTGGAACGAGGAAAAGCCCGCCCGCTCCCCTTTCTCGATCCGTCGTCCGCGCTTCAAGTGGGGCCACATTTCTGGGATAATGTTGGTCGGTGTTGCGCATGAGAGGCATGAGAGGAAGGAAAACCCTGGCCGTGGTGCTGGCGGTGGTGGCCGTCCTCTTTCCCCGGGGGTGGACGGCGGCCGCGGAGGCCGGACATCCCGCCGTTACCTACCGCCTGGACCTGACCGGGCTGAAAGGCGACGTGGCGGCGGTGACCATGGAGCTGGAATCTCCTTCCAGTCCCTTGCTCCTGCGCATGGAGGAGGGTTTCGGCGGGGGACTGGTCGTCGACCTGCCCTCCCACCTGCGCAACCTGAGGGCCTTTTCGAAGGGGGGAGGAGAAATTCCCGTGTCCAGGGAAGGGGATGCCTGGTCCGTCGCCGGGGAGGGACCCCTTACCATCGCTTACGAGGTGGACCTCTCCGGTTATCGGTCCGGCACACCCTACCTGGAATCCCTGTCCGCGGACCCGCCGGCCTGGCCTTATTTCCCCTTGCTTCGTGAGGACCTGGCCTACATCCCCGGGTACGCCGTCTTCCTGCGCCCGGAACCGCTCACCGAGGGCGAGGTGAGCCTGGAGGTCGACCTCCCGGAGGGCTGGCAGGCGGTCATTCCCGGGGAAAACGGCGGAGGAAGCCTGGACGACCTGCTCAAGAACCCCGTACTGGCCGGAAGGCTAGTGGTCGAGGACAGGGGTTCCTTCGTCATGGCCATGCCGGAATCCTCCTCCCCCCCACAGGGGACCAGGGAGGAGTTCTCTTCCCGCCTGCACACCTTGCTCTCCCGGGCAGCAGCACTTTCCGGCAGCGGGGAGGGAGCGGAGACGGAGAAGCTTCGGGTTTTCCTGCTTCTGCACGGGGAGGGGGACCGCCTGGAAGATGCCTTTTATCCCCTTGAAAGCTACAAGGATACGGTGGTCGTCAGCGTACCCGAGGGCGTGAACCTGCTCTCCGAGGCCTGCCTGGAGGCGGTCACCCGGGGGGTCGTGGCCCTCTACTTATCCCGTTCCCTTCGGCTGGACCCGGAATCCCGCTGGCTCCTGGAGGGAGCCGCCTGGTACCTCCAGGACCTGCTTCCCTATGAGACCGGTATCTGGGGAGGCTCTCTCTTCTGGGATCGTTTCAGCGCTCGATACGATAACTACCGCCGAAGCAGGGATGCCGTCCCCCTTTCCATTGCCGAAGCGGGAGAATCGGAAGCCAGGAGCACGGAAGCCGCCGCCCTGCTGGCCTGCGGAGGAGCCGCGGCTTGCGCGGCCGTGGATGCCGAGCTCCGGGCCGGGGGGGAGTTCGCCGGGGACCTGGTGGCCTTTCTCCGCGAGCTGGGAAACCTGGAAGGGGATGAAAGGCCGCTAAATAACGAGGATTTGAGGCAGCTTCTGGAGATGAGAAGCGGAAGGTCATGGTCCGCCTTCTTCGCCGACCATATCCAGGGCCGCCTGGAGATGTCTCCCTCCCTCTTCTCGGCCTTGAAGGTGGCGCCCGGTGAGCCGAGCTTCCTGCCGGAAGAGGCTCCCTCCAGGCCGGCTTCCATTTCCGACTGGGTCCTCCTGGCCGTCGCCGTGGCCGTGGTCCTACTCATCCCCTTCGTCCTGGAGCCCTACACCATGCGTCCACGCAAGCCCGGCTTCCTGGAGAAGAAGCTCCGCGACGAGGACTGAACCCGCGAATCCCCTTGAGTCCCAAGTGGATGTGGTGGTCAACACCTTTTTCCGTTCACGGATAGATACGAGGGGTTAAATCCCGAGGTCTTCCACGGATACGGTCATGGACCGCCTCGAGATCCGCCACCCCGCGAATGGGGAGATCCAGCGGATGCGGGATCAGCCCCTTTCCCATCCTTGAACAAATGTGGTTTCAAGCCTCAATTTCATCCACGGACATATACGGAGACTGGCCGCGAGAGGTAGCGTATACGAAATTGTGTCACCAAATCCATAGACATTATGGAGAGCAATCA